>DATARY010000167.1:0-5334 GCA_036263935.1 Mycobacterium sp. | reverse complement strand
CCGATGATCAGCCCGAGATTGCCGAGAATCTCGATATCCGGTGCCGGTTCGCCGTCGATGCGCGCCTGCAACAGGGCATTGACCAGACCGGGTCGCGGCTTCTCGCGGATCTCGATCATGTTGTTCACCATGTCGAGACCCATCTCGCGGTGCATCGCGATGACCCGGTCGATGTCCGGCGAGTCCTCAGGTGTGTACACCGCGGCGTGTGTCGGCTCGCTGTACATCGCCCATTTCTTCAACGGGATGCCCATCATCGCCAGCGTGAGGACGGCGGGCACGATGTTGGCCAGGTCGTCGACGAAATCGATTTGCCCGCTTTCGATCTTCTCGTCCAGGGCGGCGCGCACGATCTCGTGGACGAACGGCTCCCAGCGCTTGACCGCTGCCGGCGACAGGTACGGGTTCAACACATTCCGGTAGGTCCGGTGCTCGGGGTCGTCCATCTCCAAGATCCCGCCGCGAACGCCACTGACGCGTTTGGCATAGGGAATGGAGATGCCTTTGAACGGAGTCTCGCCGGTGAGGTCGTGATGGTTCGACACAGCGGGGCAGCGCGCCAGTTCGAAGACCTCATTGCTTCCGGCCGCGACCCAATGGCCCTGGTAAGTGTCGGACCACGCCATCGGGCACTTGGAGTGCATCTCTTCGGTGATCTTCTCGAACTGAAGGCGATAGTCCGAGCTGTGCCGGTCGAAGTAGTACCGGTTCTTCTTGCGGTCGCTGTCAGCGGTGCCCCCGATGGAGTCATCGACGGTGCTCAAGGCCTTGTCTCCCTGCGTTTTTCGTTGTCGGTCATTCTTCGATCGAGATGGCTTGTTCGGGGCACGAGTGGACAGCCTCGCGCACCGCGTCCTCTTGATCGGGCGGGACCACTTCATGCACCGGCGACGAGGTGCCGTCGATGTCGCTGAGCTCAAACGAATCCGGGGCGATCATCGAGCACAGCGTGTGCCCCTGGCAGCGCTGCCCATCAACAAAAACCTTCACCGTGTTCTCCTCGCGCCTCCGAACCTAGATGTGGTAGTCGTACCACTTGAGGTAGCCGCCGCCGTCGACCCGCACCTGCATGCCGGTGACATAGCGGGCTTCATCGGAGGCCAGCCACAGCACGGCATTGCTGATGTCCACCGGATCGATATACGGAATCTTCATGGCCTGCTGCACACCGAACACCGGCTCGGCGTCCGCCCGCGTCGGATGCTCGAGGTCCGGCCGGAACGCCCGGTACATCGGCTCGCTCTGCAGCATGTCGGTGTTGCAGTTGGTCGGATGAACGACATTGGCGCGGATGCCGAGCGGTGCGAGTTCCGACGCAAGGTTGTGGACGTACTGCGACAGCAGCCGTTTCGAGTGCAGATACGCCGTGCCACCCGGGTCGGCGCCGGGATTGTCGTTCTTCGAGACATCCATCAGTGCCGCGGTCGACCCGGTGGCGATAATCGCGGCCCCCTCCTTGAGGTGCGGCAGCGCAACCTGAATCGCGTTGATCGTGCCAATCAGGTTGGTGTTCATCACGTCGATCCAGGCCTGCAGCGGCGGATTGCCCTTCATGCCCGCGATACCCGCCTGGGCGACGACGATGTCAACCTTGCCGAACTCGGCGATACCTCGCTCCAGCGCCTGCCGCAGCTGGCCGGCCTCGCGCACATCGGCCTGCGCGGTGATGACGCCGCGACCGGTCTTCTCGACCAGCTTGGCGGTCTCGTCGAGGTCCTCCGGGGTTGCCAGCGGATACCCGATCGTGTCGATGTCCTGGCAGAGGTCGACCGCGATGATGTCCGCGCCTTCTTCGGCCAGCCGAACCGCGTGACTGCGCCCCTGGCCGCGCGCCGCGCCGGTGACGAATGCGACTTTCCCTTGAACGCGTCCCATACGGAGATGTCCTTTCTGAATGGTGCCCGTCAGGTGCTTCGGCCGCCGTTGACGCCCAAGATCTGCCCCGTGATGTAACCGGCTTCGTCGGAGACAAGGAACGCGACCGCGGCGGCGATGTCCTCGGGCTTGCCAACCCGGCGAACGGGCGTGCGCTCGATGTGCTCGGCGATGGTCGCCCCGAGCCGCCCGCGCTCTTCAGCGGTGCGCAGCATCGGGGTGTCGATAAAGCCAGGAGGCACGGCATTGACGGTGATGCCTGCGGGTCCGAGTTCCAATGCCAACGACTTGGTCAGCCCGTTGACCGCCGACTTGGCGGCGACGTAATGGCTCATGTACGGCTGCCCGGAGTGGGTGCTCGACGACGAGATGTTCACGATGCGGCCCCAGCCGGCCTCGATCATGTCGGGCAACACAGCCTTGATGCAGTGGAAGACACCGTGCAGGTTGACGTCGATCACCTGTTGCCAGCGCTCGAACGTGAGGTCGGTGAACCGCTTGAACCCCTCCATCCCCGCGGAGTTCACCAGGACCGTCACCGGGCCGAGCTCGGCGCGGATCGCGGTCAGCGCCTCCTCCACCTGGGCCGGCTTCGTCACGTCGGCGGTGTAGGCGAACTGCTCGTCGGACTCCTTGAGGTCGATCGTGGCGACGTGCAGTCCGTCGGCACGCAGCCGCCGCGCGATGGCCGCCCCGATCCCCGAGCCACCCCCGGTCACGACGGCATTCTTCATCGCCACGCCTTCCCGCAGGCCGCCGTGTCAGCCATCAAGAATCGTCCTTCCGATTATGAGAACCGTACTCTCGTCACATGCAATCTTGCAAGACAGTCGAGCGACGACGTTCGCACTGGTGAGACGTTTGAAGGTGATCTGTCGCACCGTTAATTGCAGGCAGGTGGAGTTCTTACCATCTGCTTGAGTTCTCGTCATCCGAATGTATGATTCGCCGGGGATGAGAATGAAGTTTCCATCACATAACCCCAGGCACCGAGGAGGATGATGCAGGAAACGCCCACCATCTCGAGTGACGGAGCCGGTGCCGACGCGGCAGCATCGCAGGCCGACCGGCGTCTCCTGATCGACGGACGGCTGCTCGAGACCGAACGGACGTTTCCTTCTATTAATCCCGCGACTGGCGCCGTGCTCGGCTACGCGCCGGACGCGACGGTCGCCAACGCCGAGGCGGCGGTAGCCGCGGCCCGGCGCGCGTTCGACAACACCGACTGGTCGACGAACACCGAGCTGCGGATCGGCTGCCTCGAACAGTTCCACCGGGCGCTGATCGAGCACCGCGACGACCTTGCCGAGCTGACCATCGCCGAGGTTGGCGCTACGCCCGCCCTGTGCGAAGGGCCGCAGCTGGACCAGCCGATCGACATCGTCCGCTATTACGGCGAGCTGCTGAAGACCTACGAGATGACTGAGGACCTCGGCAACATCGAGAGCCGGGGCATGCAACACCACCGCTGGGTGGAAAAGGAAGCAGCGGGCGTCGTCGCCGCGATCATCGCCTACAACTACCCGAATCAGCTCGCGCTGGCCAAGCTGGCACCCGCGCTTGCGGCCGGATGCACGGTCATCCTGAAGGCGGCGCCGGATACTCCGCTGGTCACGCTCGCGCTCGGCGAGCTGATCGCCGATCACACAGACATCCCCGCCGGGGTGGTCAACGTCCTCAGCGGGGCGGATCCGGAGGTCGGCGCGGTGCTGACCACCAGCCCCGACGTCGACATGGTCACCTTCACCGGCTCCACCCCGACCGGCCGCCGGATCATGGCGGCCGCGAGCGAGACGCTCAAGCGGGTGTTCCTCGAACTGGGCGGCAAGTCCGCGGCCATCGTGCTCGATGACGCCGACTTCAACACTGCGGCGATGTTCGCCGCGTTCAGCATGGTGAGCCACGCCGGCCAGGGCTGCGCGCTGACGTCACGGCTACTGGTGCCCGGGAAGCACAAGGACGAGATCGTCGAGTTGATCAAGCGCAACTTCGGGCTGGTGCGCTACGGCGATCCGTCCGACCCGAAGACCTACATGGGTCCGCTGATCAGCGAGAAGCAGCGCGACAAGGTCGACGGGATGGTCAAGAAGGCAGTCGACGCCGGAGCCACGTTGGTGACTGGCGGCCAGAAGGTCGACCCCGGCTACTTCTATACGCCGACGCTTCTCGCCGATGTCGATCCCGACAGCGAGATCGCGCAGCAAGAAGTGTTCGGGCCCGTCCTCGTCGTCATCGCCTACGAGGACGACGACGACGCGGTGCGGATCGCAAACAACTCCATTTACGGGCTTTCCGGCGCCGTGTTTGGCGGCCAGGACCGGGCGCTGGCGGTGGCCCGTCGCATCCGGACCGGGACGTTCTCCATCAACGGCGGCAATTACTTCAGCCCCGACTCGCCGTTCGGCGGTTACAAACAGTCGGGGATCGGCCGGGAGATGGGTGCGGCGGGACTCGAGGAGTTTCTCGAGCGGAAGACTTTAGCGACGGTTGTCGATGAGCCGCTTGGGCGAAGAGCAGAAGGCAGCGATGAGCCGCTTGGGCGAAGAGCAGAAGGCAGCGGATGAGGCCGCTGGAAGGGATCCGGGTACTCGAAGTCGCCATGTATGGCTTCGTCCCGTCCGCCGGCGCGGTGCTGGGAGAGTGGGGCGCCGACGTCATCAAGGTCGAACACGCGGTGACGGGTGACCCCCAGCGCGGCCTGCGCCAGACGGGTCCGCTGCGCGTCGAGGGCGATCCCAACCCCAACATCGAGCACGCCAACCGCGGCAAGCGCAGCATCGGCCTGGACATGTCGGTGCCCGAGGGCAACGAGGTGCTGCTGGAGCTCGCCCGCCGCGCTGACGTGTTCTTGACCAGCTTCCTGCCCGGACACCGGCAGAAGTTCGGCATCGATGTCGACGACATCCGGGCCGTGAACCCGAAGATCATCTACGCCCGGGGCAGCGCCCTTGGTCCACGCGGTGAGGAGTCGGTGAAGGGCGGCTACGACATGACCGCCTTCTGGTGCCGCGCCGGCACCGCCGCCACGATCACGCCGCCCGGTATCGAAGGGATGATCGGCCCGCCGGGCCCGGCGTACGGCGACACCATCTCGGGCACCAACCTTGCGGGCGGAATCGCGGCGGCGCTGCTCAAGCGGGAACGCACCGGCGAGCCATCGGTCGTGGATGTGTCGCTGCTGGGCAGTGGCCTGTGGTCGATGGGGCACACCGTCGCGTTGACGTCCCACCTGGGTCAGCTGATGGTGCAGCCGCCGCCGGGCGTGCACGGGTCCCCGATAAATCCATTGGTTGGCGTGTACCCGACCGCAGATGACCGGTACATCTCGTTCGTGATGATGCAGCCGAGGAAATTCTGGGCCGACGTGTGCCGACACATGGACCTCGAGGATCTCGTCGACGATCCGCGCTTCGCCACCGTCGAGTCCATCGCCGAGAACACGCAGGCGGCCGTGGAGAT
>DATARY010000154.1:0-51716 GCA_036263935.1 Mycobacterium sp. | reverse complement strand
CCGTGGACGGCGGTCGGTCTGGTTGCGCTGCCGCTCGCGGTGCGCGCCGCGGGCCCTGTGCGGCACGGCCGTGGCGGCAAGGACCTCATTCCGGTGCTGCGCGATACCGGGTTGACGATGCTGGTGTGGGCCGTCGCGGTCACGCTGGCACTCACGTTCGGTTAGTCGCAGGCGTGGTCGTAGATATGCTTGACGCCCTGGTGTCGTGAGTCGTTAATTCGCAGGCAGTGGTGGAGTGGTCTCGGACTGACGACTGCGCGCGGCCATCGACACAGTTTCGCATTGAGCTTCGCGAATGTAACGCCATGGCGGGCAACGCCTGGGGAAACCCCGCCATGACGTTACGCGCGTGACAGAACTCAGCCCCGCGAGGTGCCCGTCCAGTACTCGACGAACCGGCCGTCAGCGAACCGAAGGATGTCGTTGCCGGTGAACCGCACCGGGCCGTCGGCAGTCGCGCCGGTGCCGATCCAGCGGGCCGCGACCAGCTCTCCGTCCACGATCGGCCCGACTTCGACAATGAAAGCCAAGTCGGACATCAACTCCCGAGTTTCGTCGACGATCCTCTGCAACTCCGCCGGGCCGTGAACGTCACGATCCGGCCAGTGGCCAACGAAGTCGTCGGCGACGAGCTCGGCCGCGACCGGCGTGCCCGCCCACAGGTCGTTGATCCACCGCTCGTACAACGCCTTCTCGGTACTCATGGCCTGCGGTTACCCCACCAGAACGCCGAATACGCTCCGTGGAAAATACCAGTGTCCTGCCCAGAATGCGGACTTCAACCACCTCGGCGACGGACATCATTGGCCGACCGACCCGAACGCGAGGAAGGCGATCCCGGCGATCGCACCGGCGATGATCTGGCTCACGATGTACACACTCCCGAGCACCGCGCCCACATCGACGGCACCTGCAATGACAGCAACGCCGATGGCCACGTCCGACACGGCGGGTGAAACGTCGCGGCCGGAAGCCACGCAGCTGAGCAACACATGACTCAACACAAGAGTGCACAACAGCTGAGCGGCCAGCGCGGCCACCAGGATCCGCCCCCCCAACATCAGCGATGTCGCGGCCTCCATCCGCCCCGCGCCGACAATCACGTGCCAGGACAGCGCCGCGCACACCCCGGCAGCGAGTTGCGCACACCAATACCCCGCCGCATCACGCAACGAGATCCGGCCCCACAACAACGCCGCCAGCGTGATCGCCGGACTGAAGTGCGCACCGGCTCGATGACTGCCGGCGTAGATCATCGCCATCAGAACCGCGCCGACCCCCAACGCGCCAAAGGGATTGGCGATACACATCGCGACCCCCACCGTGGTCAGCAGGCAGAAGGTGCCCAGCGCCTCGAGGACAAACGGGGCTGCGCGGGTTTCAGCTGCGCTCGCTGTGGATTCCAAGGTGGAGAACGGCTCAGCGAGCAGCTGCGGGGCGGTCATGGACATCCAGCCTCGTGGGTGCCCAGCCTCGATGTCGTCTACGCTGACCCCACTTTCGCCATACCTGCTAGCTGCAATCGTGCTCACTGCGCTGTGGCTTCGATGCAAGACTGTTGGGATGGGTTGGATATGCGGATGAGAGAACTCCCATGAGTGCCGTGCAGGTGGTCGTTGCCGACGACGATGTCCTGCTGCGCGAAGGGCTGGCCAGTTTGCTTGACCGGTCGGGCTTCGAAGTGGTCGGGCAGGCCTCCGATGCCACAGAGTTGCTCGCCCTGGTCAGGGACCGAAAACCTCAACTCGCGGTGGTCGATATCCGGATGCCGCCCACGCACACCACAGAGGGTCTCGACGCGGCGCGGGTGATCCGGACCGAATCGCCTGACACCGGGATTCTGGTGCTCTCCGCGCATGTCGAGGTCGAGCACGCGACCGAGCTGCTGGCCACCGGGCACGGGATCGGTTACCTGCTGAAGACCCGGGTGACCGATGTCACCGACTTTGTCGAGACCCTGGACCGCATCGCCAAGGGCGCTACGGTGGTCGACCCGGCACTGGTCCAGGAATTGGTGTCGGCGCGCCGGCGTGATGATCCGTTGTCGGTGCTCAGCGCCCGTGAACAAGAGGTGTTGATGCTGATGGCCGAGGGCCGGTCGAACGCCGGCATCGCCAGGCGGCTATGGGTTACCGAAGGAACCGTCGAAAAGCACGTCCGCAGTATCCTTACCAAACTCAATCTGCCCGAGACCGGCGACGACCACCGGCGCGTGCGGGCGGTGATCACCTACCTCGAGGCCCGGTGACTTTCAGCAAATCACGGATGACATCGGGCGACAGCTCGAGTTTTGGTACGAAGCCCACGGCCGGACTGGAGGCCATCATGTCGGCGACGTCCACCTCGTCGTAGCTCGAGACGATGATCACCGCCAACGATTTCGGCGAACTCGCCTCATGAAGTCGCTCGGCGACCTCGAACCCGTTGTCTTCGCCGAGTTCGACGTCGACCAACGCGACGTCGGGGTCCAGCATTTCGTAGCACTCAAGTGCCTCAGCGCCGCTGGACGCGGTGCCGACGACGCTGATTCCCCCGCGCTCGAGCATCGCGCTCGCGGCGTCGCGAAAGTCGGCGCTGTCGTCAACGATCAAACAGCGCACGTCATAACCCTGGGCGATCCACGTATTTAGGCTCGCAGATGCCTGACGACCCCGCATTACCGCTAACGGGAAACTTCGAATTGCCTGGCACGGGCAATAAATGCCGGTCCATGCTGCGTTGTAGAAATCAAAATGAGCCAGCACCGTAATACGCCAATGCCGCCGGATGCCGATCGTGGCAGGCAATCGCTTAGGCAGCGCTTCCTGGCACTGGTGGTGCGCCCGACCGCGCCGCCACTGTGGCTGGGCATCGTGGTGGCCGCGGCGTTGATCGTCGGCGAGACGTGGCTGGTGTACCGGCTGCAACAGATCGCGCCGGAGAACGCGTTCGGCGCGTTGTTCCTGCTCGGTGTGCTGGTCATCTCGGCGGGATGGAATTTCAGCCTCGCGGTAGCCACCACCCTTGCCAGTGCCGTGGTCTACGTCTACTTCCACATGGACACCGGCGCGACATTTATGCCGACACACCCCGAGGACGCGTTGGCGATCGCCATCTTCCTACCGGTCGCGCTGCTGACCAATGTCCTCGGCGCGCAAGCGCGCCTGCGCGCCCTCGAATCCGAACAACGCCGACGGGAAGCCGACCTCGCCGCGGAGCTCGCCCGGCTGATGCTGCGCGCCGGGGAACTGCGGCCCGCGCTCGACGCGGCAGGCTGGCGGATGGCTCAGGTTCTCGGGCTGCCGTTCGTCGTGCTCGAGGCCGACGCGGTGCCTCCGGGTGGGCATCAAGCGGCGATTCCGTTACTCGACGGCGAGTCACCCCTGGGGACGCTGCTCGTGCCGGCCAACCTGCCCAAGCCGATGCGGCAGCGCCTGCACCGGCTGGTGCCTGCCCTTGAGGCGCTTCTCGCGGCCGCCGAGGACCGGGAGGCGATCAATGCGGAGCTGGAGGCGAGCCGAAAGGAGCTGGAGCGGTTCTTCGATCTGGCTTCGGACCTGCTCTTCATCGGCGGCGAGGTCTACCTGCGGCGCGTGAATCCAGCGTTCGAGCGGACTTTCGGCTATTCAGCGCGCGAGCTGTTGGACCGACCCTTCCTCGAGCTCGTCCATCCCTCGGACCGCAACCGAACGGGCACCGTGCTCGATGCAATGTTGCGTACCGGCGGCACAGCACAATTCGAGAACCGGTGTCTTCGCCGCGACGGCGCCGAGCGATGGCTGGAGTGGAGCATCGTGTCGGAGAAGGGGCTGATGTACGGGGCGGCGCGCGACGTCACTGACCGGCGCCGTGAGCAAGACCGGCTGCGGGAAGCGCAGCGCATGATCGAGGCTAGCCACGCCGAAGTGAGTGCGCTTGCCGAGCAACAGGCGGCGCTTCGGCACGTCGCGACCCTGGTGGCGCGCGGCGTCAGCCCGGCGGAGGTGTATTCGGTCGCGGTCGCCGAGTTGTCCCGCGGACTCGGGATCGACAATGTGGCCTTGCTGCAGTTCGGGTCCGACGAGGCGGTCGTTGTGCTGGCCAGCCGAGATGACGGCATGACCGGAATGACTGTCGGAGAGCGTCTTTCGCTTGACGGCGAGAACATCTCGGAAATGATCCTGCGCACCGGTGCGCCGGCCCGAATGGACAGCTACGACGGCGCGACGGGTTCGACAGCTGAGCGGGTGCGGCAACTCGGGTTGCGATCGGCGCTCGGCGCGCCGATTGTGGTGGACGGCCGCACGTGGGGCGCCTTGGTGATCGGCTCATCGCAAACGGAGCCGATGCGGCCGGAAACCGAAGCGCGCATAGGGGATTTCGCCGATCTCGTCGCAACCGCCATCTCCAATGCGGAGACCCGCGCAGAGCTCACGGCGTCGCGGGCCCGGATCGTCACCGCCGGCGATCAGGCCCGTCGCCGCTTCGAGCGCGACCTGCACGACGGCGCACAGCAGCGGGTGGTGTCGCTCGGCCTTCAAATCCGAGCCGTGGAGGCGTCGGTACCGCCGGACCAACAAGAGCTCCGCGACAAGCTGTCGCAAGTAGTCGACGGTTTGTCAGGCGTATCGACGGAGCTACAGGAGATTTCGCGCGGCATGCACCCGGCGATTCTGTCGAGGGGGGGCCTCGGTCCTGCCATCAAGACGCTTGCCCGCCGGTCGGCCATCCCCGTCGAACTCGACCTGGACGTCGACCGCCGGATGCCGGAATCGGTCGAAGTCGCCGCCTATTACGTCGTCGCGGAGGCGCTGGCCAATGCCGCGAAGCACGCCAAGGCATCCGTAATCGGAGTGTGCGCGAGCATCGACGCCGACCAGCTGCGGCTCGAGGTCTCCGATGACGGCGTCGGCGGCGCCGCGGCGGGCGGCGGCTCCGGGCTGATCGGTCTCAAGGACCGCGTCGCAGCTCTCGCCGGCCGATTGGACATCTCCAGCCCGGCCGGGAGCGGGACGACGTTGGTGGCCGCCATCCCGCTCCGGGCCGAATGACCCTACCGGCCCCCGCCGTGATGGAAGAGCAGCCCGCCTCCCAGATAGAAGGGATAATTCGGCTGATAGTCGACAGCGGGAGGGGTGGCGTTGACCTGGGCGTTTCCTGGGCTCTGGCACACGCTTGAGTTAGCGGTCGACACGCAACTCGGGCCGTCCGCGTTGGCGAGCGGTGCGACTGCGATCGCGACGGCTGTTGCCCCTGTGGCCAGAATCGGTGCGGTGAGGTTCCGGATCTTCATGGTTGGCGCTCTCCTTTGTGGGCCTTCGCCTACGTTTTCAGAATCGTCCGTGCGCCAAGCGATGTCGTTACGGCTGCCACCCATCGGCGGGCACCAGGCACCACGAATCGGCAGCTACCTGTTAACCCCCAGGGCGTCGAGCAGACGGTCCAGGTCGTTCTCGGTGTTGTAGAGATGGAACCCGACGCGCACCGCGCCGGCACGGACGGAGGCGCGGATGCCCGCCTGCTGAAGTCTCTCCGCCGCATCCGCGATCGGAATCGACACGATCGCCGAATCCTCCTGCGGTAGGTGCAGTTCTGTGCACAACCGACGGGCCAGTCCGACGGTGTGCGCCTCGACGGCGTCGGCATCGAGTGACGCCAGCCACGGCATCGTCAGCCCGCCGCCCAGCGCGCTGAACCATGCCGGGGAGAGATCGAAGCGCCGCGCACTATCCGCTAGCCGCAGCGGCAGCCCGTAGATCATCTGCCACGGATCCTCGCCCGCATACCAATTCGCGGCGTGCGGCGTCATGATCCGGCGCATCCTGTCGCTCAACGACATCCAGGCGGTTCCGCGCGGCGACAGCAGCCATTTGTAGACCGATGCGGCGGTGACGTCGGCCCAGCCCACGTCGACCCGTTTCCAGCCCACCGCCTGGGTGATATCGACGACGGTCAGCGTGTCGGTTCCGGCCACGGTCTTGCGCAGGGTTTGGGTGTCGAGCACCGCGCCGTTGGCGGACTGCACGAGGCTGACCGTCACGACGTCGAAGTCGGCGGCGCCCAAAACCAGTTCGTCGGCAGCCAGTTCGGTGATGGTGACACCACGCGCCGATTGTGCCGCGAATGGGAAGGTGGTGCTGGTGAATTCGCCGGCCAGCGTGGCCACCCGGCTGCCGTCGGGAATCGCGGCGGCGACAAGCCCTAGTACGGAGGAAACGGTGGCGCCCATGGCCACCGATTCGACGGGCACGCCGATCAGCGCGGCGTAGCCGGCCCGGCCTTTACGCACCGGGTTCGTCGAACGACGGGACGTCCATCGTCCCGGCCTGCCACCGCGAGATGCAATCCTGCAGAGCGTCGATGAGGAAGCGTGGCGGCAACCCGTAGGTGGGCGTGTTGAGAAACCCGTCCGCGCCGACGAATTCGGCCCCGAATGCCTCCCGCGCCAGGACGGCGGTCATTGACTGCCGGGCTTTTCTGCACCCTCCGCAGGCTCGTCGCCGCGAAGCCGGGCCTGCAATTGTTCCTTGTCCTTGCGGCGGCGCTCGTCGAAGACCGCGATGCTGGCGGTGGCCCGTCTTCGCAGCGGGGCGAAGATCCAGATGCCCAGCGGCAGTGCGATCACCAACGCGAACAGCAACGCCACCACGAGGGGAAAATCGCGCAGGCCGAGCAAATGTCCCGCGCCCAAGATCACCGCTGTCAAGGCGACGACCAGCAGCAGGCGGGCCAGCACGTAGGCCAGCACGTCCACGACGAGGCGAGATCCGGGCCCTCTCTCAGACACGGCCCGAGCCTACCGACGGCGCGTATATTCGGACCAAGGAGGTTTTTTGTGGCGTTTTTGCTCCTGACTCTCGTCTTGGCAGGCCTTGGCTATGCAGCCTGGCGGCTGACCCGGGTGGTTGCCGCCTCCCGTGCGAAGACGCGAGTGATCGGGCCGGATGACGATCCGGATTTTCTGCGGCGACTCGGTCAAGGGGACAACCCCCGGCCCTAGCGGCGCGACGACCTACCCGGACTGGCCGCTGGGTCGCTTCGTGCCCGGAAACCCGCCGGCGACCACGGCCGCCAACTCGATCAGCGCCTCCCGCGTCTCCGGGCGGAGCCGCTCGAGGCTGATCTCGGCGCCCTCCTCCAGATGCGGGTCGAACGGCACCTGCCGCACCGCACGGCACCGCCGGGAGAAGTGATCGACGACCTTCTTCATGTCGACCTTGCCCGACCGCGGCCGCACCGCGTTGATGACGGCGATCGAGTTGCGAACCATGTCCTGGTGCCCGTGCGCGTCCAGCCAGTCCAACGTGGCGGACGCGCTGCGGGCGCCGTCGACCGATCCGGAGCTGATCACGATCAGCACATCGGCCTTGTTCAGCACCGCCGACATCGCCGAGTGCATCAATCCGGTGCCGCAGTCCGTGAGCACCAGGCTGTAAAACCGTTCGAGAACCTCCAGCGTGCGGGTGTAGTCGTCGGAGCTGAACGCCTGCGAGACCGCCGGATCGCTTTCGGAAGCGAGCACCTCGAGCCGACTCGAGCCCTGCGACGTATACGACCGGACGTCGCTGTAGGCGGCGATGCCCTTGGCGTCCCGCAGCAGGTGACGCACGGTGGCCGGGGTCTCGAGCGGCACCTTCTGGCTGAGTGTGCCGCGGTCGGGGTTGGCATCCACGGCAATGACGCGGTCACCGCGCATCGAGGCGAACGTCCCGCCCAGCGTCGCGGTGATGGTGGTCTTGCCGACGCCGCCCTTCAGCGACAGCAACGCGATCCGGTAGCAGCCGCGCAGCGGTGTCTGCACCTCGGCGATCAGGCCGTTTCGCCGGGTGACCTTCGGGCTTTCGCCGAGGTTGACCTGCTTGAACGACGCCAGAAACAGCCACTTGCGCCAGCCCTTCGACGGCGCGCGCTTCGGCTGGCCGAGCAGCGCCACGGTGGACAGATCCAGGTACGGCGGCGGGTCGGCCCGCCGCGGCGGCGCGATCTGGCGCGAACGGTAGGTCAGCGGCAGCCCGTTCGGTGGTGTCGGGGCGGTCCATTCCGGCGGCGCTTCCGTCGCCGGATCGGTGAACCGCTGCTGAGAGCGAAAGCCACCCGGCTGGTCGGACAACGCCTCATCCCCTCTCATCAGTGCATGTTGGGTGTGTCGAGCCGGTCAGCCGACCCCGGCGTACGAGTGCAATCCCACGGTCACGAGATTGATGAAGAACAGATTGAACACCATCGCGATGAAGCCGGCGACATTGATCCATGCCGCTTTTCTGTCGCGCCAGCCCGCCGTCGAGCGGGCGTGCAGATACGCGGCGTAGATCACCCACGCGATGAACGACACCGTCTCCTTGGGGTCCCAGCCCCAGTATCGTCCCCATGCCTCCTCGGCCCAGATCGCGCCGAAGATGACGCCGAACCCAAACACGGGAAACGCGAAGATTGTTGTGCGATAAGCGATGCGGTCCAAGGTCTGGGCGTCGGGCAGCCGCTGCACGATGCGGGCAAACGCGCCCTCGGCGGCGGGCCGGCCGAGCCGGGACATCTTGAGCAGGAACAGGATGCTGGCGACGCCTGCGACCAGGAACACACCGGACCCGAGGCTGACCACCGACACGTGAATCGGCAGCCAGTACGACTGCAGGGCCGGCATCACGGGTGCGGCGTTCGTGTAGAGCCAGCGGCCCGACACCGTGAGCAGAATCAACACCGGCACCAGCACGAACACCCACAGCGCACGGTACTGCGGACGGCGCAGCACGATTGCGCCTGCGACCAGACCCGAAAAGCAGGTCAGGTTGATGAACTCGTACATGTTGCCCCACGGCACCCGCATGGTGGCCAGGCCCCGCAGCACGATGCACGCCAGGAGCAACGCGATCCCGACGTACACCAGGGCAAGGCCGGCCTTGCCGACGCGCTCGTCGAGCGGGGCCTTGGGTTCATCGGCGATGACGCCCGGGGTGGCGCTGTCCGCCCCTACGGTTGCGCCGACCAGCTCCCGACTCTCGATCTCTCGGCTCCGGCTGTACGCCAGCTCGACGGCGAGCAGAAGCAGCGCGGCGACCAGTACGACCACCGACGAGGTGAAGGCCCAGTCCGAATAGCCGGCCAACCCGATGTCGATGTGCTCGGTGTTCACGCGCGATCCGCCTTCGCTTCTCGCTGATCTTTCATGCGCGATCCGCCTTCGCTTCTCGCTGATCCCTTCACGTCACGTTCCTCTCGCGGCGCCGCGGCCTGCCCGTCATCGCCGGCCTGGGAGGTCACCCGTCCCGTCAACCGCTCGAACTCGTCGCCCCATCCTGAGTTGTCGGTACGCGCCAGGCCGCCCAGCTCGACGTTTACCGTACCCGGCGAAATGGGTGTGACTCGAACCCACACGCGACGGCGGCGCACCACCAGCGACACAAGCAGGCCGGCCATCATCGTCAGAGCAAACACGAGCACCCACACCTGGGCCGGGTCGTGGGACACCTGCACGTTGATGAACGGAACGGCGCCGTCGAAGCGGACGACGGTGTCGTCGTCCAGCCGGGTCGATGCCCCTGCGCGCAGGTTGACGCGGGCCTTCTTGGTCAGCCGTTTCTGCTCGATGAGCCGCGGGTCCAGGGAGAACAACGACTGCGGGCGGCCGGTGTCCAGACCGGTGTCTCCTTTGTAGATGTCGACCGCCACCGCGGGGTCGTTGAGCGCGGGGAAGCTCGATGACAAGAGGGTGCCATCGAGCTGCTCGGTCGGCGCGAACAGGCCCTGGATGGCGATCTGGTTCTTGCGGCGTTCGTCGGCGTCGGGATGGGTGCCGCCGGGTGGGTCGAACCTCATCACGCCCGACGACAGGAACGTGATCTGGTCCTCCGGTCGCCACTGCAGCGTCTGGGTGCGGGTCTTGCCGTCGGGGAAGGTGACGGTGAACGTCGGGGCGTAGCCGTGGCCCTGCAGGTACACCCGGTCACCGCCGATGCGCAGTGGTTCGTTGACCTTGAGGAGGTAGGGCCGCCAGGTATCGGTGTTCAGGTCGGCGCCGGTCTGGTAGTCGACGTCGGCCGAAAACGACACCGCTTGACCGCTCGGTAGGTAGCGCGCGTTGAAATCGTTGACCCGCAAGCAGATCGGGTGTAGCGAGGTGCCGTCGACGGTATTGCCCGCACGGAACGAGTCGAACGCGGCGGGCGAAGCCGAGCAGAAACCGGGACCCCCGTCTGCGATCACGATGACGTTGCCCTCGTAGCCAAACAGCTTCCCCGCGGCCACAGCGACCAGCAGACCGAGCAGCGAGAAGTGAAAGACGATGTTGCCCAACTCGCGCAGATAGCCCTTTTCCGCAGAGATCTCGGTGATCCCGTGCTCTTGTTTCCGGGTGGCGCGGCGCCAGCCGCGCAGCCGCTCGGACATGGTGGCAGCAACGGCGTCCGGATCACCGGCCACCTCGGCGGCGTAGTGCTTGGGCAGCCGGCTCAGGTTACGCGGCGCGGGCACCGGGGTGGCGCGCATGCTGCGGACGTGCTCGAACATGCGAGGGGTCAGACACCCCACGAGCGACACGAACAGAAGGACGTAGATGGCGGTGAACCAGAAGCTGGAGAACACGTCGAAGGCCTGCAGCCGGTCCAGCCACGGCCCGGTGGCCGGATGTTCGGCGATGTACTGCTCGACCTTGGCCTCGTTCAGGTTGCGCTGTGGCAGCAGCGCACCGGGAATGGCGCCCAGCGCCAACAGGAACAGCAGCACCAGCGCCGTGCCCATCGAGGTCAGCGTGCGCCAGGTGTTGCGTATCAGCGCGAGCGGGGAAACGGGTCTCATATCGGCAATGTCACGTCGCTGACGAACGCGTCGCGCACCCAGGACACGAAATCGTTCCAGACGCCGCTGACCAGCGCGGCGCCGACGAGGATCAACAACACGCCGCCGAAGATCTGGATGGCGCGGGTGTGCCGTCGCAGCCAGCCCAGGCCCTGCACCGCCCACGTCGACCCAAAGGCCAACAGCACGAAGGGGATTCCGAGACCCAGGCAGTACGCGATGGCCAGCGCCACACCCCGCGCCACGTTGGCACCGCCGGTCGCTGACGCCACCGCGATCACGCCTGTCAGCGTCGGCCCAAGACATGGTGTCCAGCCCAGCGCGAACACAGCGCCGAGCAGCGGAGCGCCGCCGATCGTGGAGAGCCGGCGCGGCGTGAACCGGGTGTCTCGCTGCAGGGCAGGGATGAAGCCGACGAACACCAGACCCATCACCATGGTGATCACCCCGCCAATGCGTTGCAGCAGAAGCTGATTGGTGATCAGCGTCGTCGTCATGCCCAGCACCGCCACCGTACCCAGCACGAACACGGCGGTGAAGCCTGCGACGAACAACGCCGCCGCCCCGGCGACTCGCACCCGCGCAGTCCGGACCGCGAGTCCGCTATCTCCCGATGGAGGCCCCAGCCCCGACTGCTCCTCAACGCCGACGACCGCCGCCAGGTACGACAGGTAGCCGGGCACCAACGGCACCACGCAAGGCGACGCGAACGAGACCAGGCCGGCCAGCACACACACGCCCAACGCCACCAGGAGCGGTCCGGCGGCGGCGATTTCGGTGAAGCCGGTCACGTCTTCGGCTCCGGCTCGGCCGCCAGCCGCTCGACCACCGGCTGCAGGTCCTCGGCGAGCAGTTCGCGCAGGAACACCGCTGCCACCCGGTGTTGGCGGTCCACAACCACGGTCGACGGGATGACGGTGGTCGGGTACTTGCCGCCGAAGGCGATCATCGTGCGCATCGGCGGGTCATAGATGGACGGAAAGGTGACCTTGTGGTCGACGATGAAATCGCTTGCTCCGTCGCGGTTGTTGTCACGCACGTCGATGCCGAGGAACGCCACCCCCTGCCCATGGGTGGCGTCGTACACCTTCTGCAGCTGGGTGATTTCGGTGCGGCAGGGCCCGCACCACTGCCCCCACACGTTGATCACCACGACCTTGCCGGCGAAGTCGTCGAGCGAGATCGTCTTCGCGCGGTCTGTAAGGCTCGGACCCGCCAACGGGCCCGGGCGTCCGCGACTTTCGGGCGGATCGTAGAAGATGTCGGTCTTGCCGCCGGGTGCTACGAACTCGAACGTGCCGCCTTGCGCGACCGCGTCGTGACCGGTGGAGCATCCGGCGAGCACGGCTATCGCCGCGCACGCGATGACGACCCTGCGCTTCACAACTGGCTCGCCGGCTCCGTGTAACCCCAGCCGACGAGCCGGCCGTCGGCGAAGAAGAACGAGGTGAGCGACGCCAGGTTGCACATCCGGCCGGTCGGCGAGTGCACCAGCCGCTTGCCCGTCATCGCCCTGCGCAGGGTCTCCACCGGTAGCTGGTGGCTGACGCAGACCGCCTCATGCCCAGCGGCTTTGATGCGAGCGCGGTCGACGGCCGCGGTCATCCGGGCGGCGACCTGCTTGTACGGCTCACCCCAGGACGGCTTCGCGACGTTGCGCAGATGCCACCAGTTGCGCGGGTCGCGCAGAGCACCGTCACCCGGCGAAACCCGTTCGCCTTCAAAGACGTTCCACGATTCGATCAAATCCGAATCGGTGTCGACGGGGAGGCCGTGGCTCTCTGCGATCGGCGCGGCTGTCTCCTGAGCGCGCTCCAGCGGTGAAGCAACCACATAGACGATGTCGTTGGGGGCAAGCCAGTCCGTCACCGCCTGCGCCTGTGCTCGGCCACGCGCGGACAAATGGTAGTCCGGCAGTCGGCCGTAGAGGATCTTCTGCGGGTTGTGCACCTCCCCGTGCCGCATGACATGCACAATCGTCTTCTCGACCATCAGGCGTGGGGTCCCTGCGCTTCAGCCGCCGCCCGTGCCGCGCCGGGTAGCGCGGTGGAGATGCGATCGAAGGCGTCGTCATCCAACGCGGTTGAGACGAACCAGGTTTCGAAAGCGCTCGGCGGCGGGTACACACCGGCTTCGAGCAGGCCGTGGAAGAACGGCGGGAAGCGCCATGTCTCGCTGGCCCGCGCAGACGCGAAATCGGTCACCGGCTCGTCGGAGAAGAACACGCTGAGCATGTTGCCCGCCCGCTGAACCCGATGCGCCACACCGGCATCCGTCAGTGCACTGGTGAGCAAGCCGGCCAGCCGGTCGGCGTTGGCGTCCAGCTTCGCGTATACCGCGTCATCGGCCTCCCGCAGCGTGGCCAGCCCGGCGGCCATCGCGACCGGGTTGCCCGACAGTGTGCCTGCCTGGTAGACGGGACCGAGCGGGGCCAGCCGCTCCATCACCTCGGCGCGTCCACCGAACGCCGCGGCGGGCAGCCCGCCGCTCATCACCTTGCCGAAGGTGAACAGGTCCGCGTCGACAGCATCGACGCTGTACCAGCCGGATCGGCTGACGCGGAAGCCGGTCATCACCTCGTCGGTGATGAGCAGCGCGCCGTGCTCGGCGGTGATGCGGCGCAGCGCTGCGTTGTAGCCGGGCAGCGGCGGGACGGTGCCCATGTTGCCCGGACTGGCCTCGGTGATGATCGCGGCGATCTCGTCGCCGAATGTTGCGAACACTTCTTCCAACGCGGGGATGTTGTTGTACGGCATCACGATTGTGTCGGCAGCGGCGGCACCGGTAACCCCGGGCGAGGACGGCAGGCCCAGCGTGGCGACCCCCGAGCCAGCGTCGGCCAACAGCGCGTCGCTGTGGCCGTGGTAGCAGCCGGAGAACTTGACGATCTTGGCGCGGCCGGTGAAGCCGCGCGCCAACCGGATGGCGCTCATCGTCGCCTCGGTGCCGGAGTTGACCATGCGCAGCCGCTCGACCGGGGCGACGCGGCCGATGATCTCCCCGGCCAGCTCGGTCTCCGACGGGGTCGGGGCGCCGAAGGACAGGCCGTCGGCCGCGACCCGCTGGACAGCCTCGACGACGGCGGGGTGGGCGTGGCCGAGGATCATCGGCCCCCAGGAGCACACCAGGTCGACATACCGGTTGCCGTCTGCGTCGGTCAGCCAGTAGCCGTTGGCGGACGTGATGAATCGCGGGGTGCCGCCGACCGAGGTGAAGGCCCGCACCGGCGAGTTCACCCCACCAGGGATGACGGCGCACGCGTCGGCATACAGCCGCGCCGAGACCTCGGCGGCGATGTGGTGAGCACGCATGGCCACCAGTGTCCCAGTCGATCCCCGAAGGGCCACTACAGGGTGTAGTGGTCAGCCCTTCGGGGTGAGCGCGAACACCGGGTGGTCGGCAGGGTCGGGCAGCTCCCTGAACTGATCTTCGACGTACTTGCCGACTTTGGCCTGGTAGGCGTCGAGGATGGGTTTCCGCGCGGCTACGGGCGTCTCCGAGGATGTGTAGTCACGGCCGCCGAGCTTGATGTCCGGGTTGGCCCTTACGTTCTTCACCCACTCCGTTTCGCCGTACGCGGACACCAAGTATTTGACTCCGTCGACCTCGATCGGGGTGACGGGGATCTTCTGCGGCTGCTTGCTGACCCGCTTGGTGACGACGAGCGTCTCGAACGGGCCGAAGCTGAAGGTCATCGCGATCTTGTTGAAGATCGCGCGGGTGAACCACGGGGGCTTGAGGTAGGCCATAGGCCCCGAGTTTGGTGCCCGTATGTAACTACCGCAATGGCTGGCGAGGCTGTGGGCCGGCTACCGCGCGTCGACACGGGCCCTGATGGGCCCCCTTGCGACCGTGGTGAACGGCACGTCGCAGTGGAAATCCTTGTCCACCGAGTAAATCTCGGTAGCCCGGACGATGGTGGCCAGCGCCAGCGTGGTTTCCAACCTGGCGAAGTGCTCACCGATACACGAACGCGCTCCGCCGGCGAACGGGATGAAGTGCCAGCGGTCGCGGTTCCTGGAGCTTTCCGGACTGAACCGGTCGGGATCGAAGACGAGCGGGTCGTCCCACAGGGCTGGATCCCGATGCAGCGCATAGATTCCCACGGCGAGAACGGTGCCCGCCTCGACCCGGTAGCCACCGACCTCGATGTCGCGCAGCGCCAGGCGACCGACCCCCGCAGCCGGCGGGCACAGCCTCAGCGCCTCGTGCAGCACCTGAACGGTGTATCCGAGCCGCGGCACATCCTCAGGTGTCAGGTCACGGTCGCCGATCGCGGCGGCCTCTTCGGCGACACGGTCCTGGATGTCGGGATGGTGTCCCAGCGCCCACAATGCGTAGGTGAGCGCGGTTGCGGTCGTGTCGTGGCCGGCCAGCATGAAAATCAGCAGGTCGTTGCTGATGTCGTCGTCGGAGAGCGGCTGCCCGGTTTCCGGGTCGGTGGCCGCGATCAGCGCGTGAACGAGTGGTGCATCGCGGGTCGGATCGGCGCGACACGCCTGCAGGATGTCGTCAGTGACCTGGCGCATGGCCGCAACCGCCGCGCGAGTGCGACGGCGCGCGGGAGTCGGTAGCCATCGCGGTGCACGAACCGGTCGGAGCGCGCGATCGGCGGTGTAGGAGGACGCGACATGCATGTGTTCCGCGATCACATCCGCTGATTCGTTGAGATCGATACCGAGAACCGAGCGGCCCAGTGACCGCATGGTGATCCGCCGGCACTCGATGTCGAGGTCTACTTCGCCGCCCTCGCGCCAGCGGTCGGCGAATGCCTGTGCCGCCCGCGACATGTGGCCACCGAAATTGCGGACGTTGTGTTTGGTGAACACCTGTTGCAGTGCGCGTTTGCGCGGCCGCCATTGCTCGTTGGGCAGGACGAACAGGCTGTCGCCCGCCGCGTGCTGCACTTCCTGATGGACGATGCACCGCTCGGAGAAAGCGTCGTTGCGTCCCAACACATCGCGGATCCCCTCGGCGGAAAAGACCGCGACAAGTGGAGGGAATATCCACTTCGGGCCCACTTGAACCCGGGTTATCGGACCGCCCGCGTCGCGTATCAGTTCTTGTCCGGTGTCCAGCGCCCTCACCGCCCTCACCAACTGCCGAATGGACAGCGGGTTCTTCGGCGCCAGGGGCAGTGCGCTGACGTCGCGGGTTTCGGTCGTCGTGGCGCCGAGCGGGACGGGCTGATCGAGAATGCGTCTACTCCAGTTCACTTCGCGGTTCGGCCAAGGCCTTCGCATTCCATCATGACCATTGTTATGCCGCGACAGCCGTGAACCACACAGTGCTCGGGATTTCCGGCCTGCGCGCGATGCGAACGTCGCCAAAGCCCGTGGCGCGCAGCCACGCGGTGGCCTGGGCGACTGCCGGCACACGATATATCGCGGGGTCGAACCGCGACGCCAACGGTTGGTCGTCGGCGAGTGAGGTAAGCACAAGCCGGCCCCCGGGGCGAAGTGCCCGCGCGACGTCGGCGAGGGTGGCCCGAGGGTCGGGCCAGAAGTAGAAGTTGTGGACGCTCAGTACACCGTCGAGGCTGTCGTCAGGTACCGGCAGGGTGGTTCCGTCGCCCCGATGAACGGAAATTACTCCTTCGGCAATCGATTTGGCGTTCCGGCGTGTCGCGATCGCGATCATTGCGTCGGCGACGTCGACACCGATGACCTCGGCGCCCGCGTCGGCGAGCAGCCCCAGTGTCCGGCCGGGCCCGAAGCCGATCTCGCAGATGCGCTCACCCCGCGCGGGCGCAAGTAACTCGACGGCAATGTCATTGACCCGGGCGCTCTCCGAGAGCCAGATCCTTGCCAAGATTCGGCCGAAGACCCCGCCGGGATGGGCCGCCTGGCGAGAGAGAAAGCGGGCGAGTTTAGCTGTGGCCGCCGCCCGAGCGCGCACGGGCCAGGCGGTTCGTACGGGACATGAACGGCGCAACATCGGGACGACCTCGCAATCGGTGAGACTTTTCAATTCGACTTCGGTGCGGTGGCCCGCACCACCAGCTCGGCGAGGGTTGCGGCGACGGTGTCGTCGTCAATCGCCCCGGCCCAGGCGGTGGAGTGCGGCGCTGGCGCGGGGTCGAAGTGGCTGTGGACCGCCCACAGCGCGCACAGCTCGACAACCGTGCGGGCGAGCACTGGGGCGGGGCCGGGCAGCGCCACCGATCCGGCCCGCTGACGGCGGACGAAATAGCTTTCGAGCGCGCCGATCTGGGCGTCGCGGCCTGCGCCGAACCACACGTCGGCGAGGTCGGGCAGTTCGGGGGCGCAGCGGTCGACCAGTTTCAGCGCGATGCGATGCCGTGCCAGCCGGGTGTACAGGTCGGTGACGATGACGGCGAGTTCGGCGTCAACGTCGGTCGCGTTGGCGGGGTCGCCGACGAACTGTGTGAGTTTCATGTTCGCGATCTCGCCGAGCAGTCGTGCGGAGACCAGTGCGGCGATCTCACCGTCGCCGGGAGTGGCCACCGGGAGGTCCGCGGGCTCGGGGACCGGCTCGAGACCGTCGGCGTAGCGCACCGCCGCGGCGAACAACGCCGCCTTGCTCTGGGCGTAGCCGTACAGGGTGCCCTTGGCCAGGCCGAGTGCGTCGGCGACGTCTTGAACCTGAGTCCGTTGGTAGCCGTGGGTGATGAACACGCGCGCGGCGGCCGAGATGACGGCGGGGAACCGGTCGGCAGGGATCGATCGGGCCATGCGTGGAGCGTATAACTGACCGACTGGGTCAGTCAATCGTCTTCTGTTGGGCTTGGCTTCTCTAGCTTGCTATTCGATGATTAGCGTGAACGGTTCACAGGAAACCAGGAGGAAGCGATGACGCGGCTACTCACCGTCGGTTACGGCGCCGCAAGCTATGTGATTTTCCTTGCGGCCTTTCTCTATGCCATCGGGTTCGTGGGCAACTTCGTCGTGCCACGGACCGTCGATGCCGGCGTGGCGGCCCCGATCGGCGAAGCCGTTGTCGTCAACGTGCTGCTGATGGGCCTCTTCGCGGTCCAGCACAGTGTGATGGCCCGTCCCGGTTTCAAACGTTGGTGGACCCGGTTGGTGCCAGCTTCCATCGAGCGCAGTACGTACGTGTTGCTCTCCAGCCTCGTGCTATTCGTTCTGTATTGGCAGTGGCGCACGATGCCCGCGGTTATCTGGGACGTGAGTTCATCGGCGGGGCGGGTTGCACTGTGGGCGCTGTTCTGGCTCGGCTGGGCGACGGCGCTGGCGTCCACGTTCATGATCAACCACTTCGACCTGTTCGGTCTGCGGCAGGTGTTTCTCGCCTGGCGAGGAAAGCCGTACAGCGACCTCGATTTTCGCACGGTGCTGCTGTACCGGCTGGTGCGTCACCCGCTCATGGTGGGCTTCATCATCGCGTTCTGGGCGACCCCGAAGATGACGGCCGGTCATCTGCTCTTCGCGGCGGTGACGACGGCCTACATCCTGGTCGCGATTCAGTTGGAGGAACACGACCTGGTAGCCGCACTGGGCGATCAGTACCGGGCGTATCGAGGTCGGGTTCGCATGCTGGTTCCGTGGCCACGCCGAGGAGTGGAGCAATCCGCGCCAACCGTTAAGCCCGGCGCGGCGTAAGACAGATGTGCGGTTTGACAGTGACGCAGGCGCGCCAGCCGGCGAGCGGCGAATCGGTCCTAGCGGAATTCGTCGCTTTCTTTTCTGGCCTTTATCTGTTCCTTCGATTTCTTTTCGGCGGCTTCCTTGGCCTCCTCTTGACCCGAGAAGTCAATCTTGCCCTTGTCCTTGTCGTCGACCCAGTCGGTGACGGCGGTACCTGCGACAGTTCCCCCACTGCCGGGCAATGTCGTCGTCGGGCGGTCCTCGTCGTAGGACTCGGCTACCTCCTTCGCCGCCTCCTTGTGCTCTTCGGTGACTTTCGGTTTCTCGCTCATGTTCAACGACTGCCCGAAGGTGTGAGCCCCGAAACAGAGGCACGCTAACAAGCGGCTCAGGCTGGAACCGCTCGAAGGGCCGCGGGCAGGCTGGGCAGAAAATGTTGCCTCGCGAATGCGCGGATGTCGTCGGCAGTCTCCAGCGGTTGCGCGCTGGGCAGTAGCAGCACCATCGCCGCGTAGCGCAGGATGGTGTCGGCCAGCTCGTTGACGGCCTCCTCGCCGATCCGCTCGGCGAAGCCGTCGGGGAAGATCACCCGCAGCGCTTCGGCCATCCGCTCGATTGCCGCACCGTAGTGTTGTCCGGCCATCTCGATCACCAGGCCGGGCTCCTCGGTGAGCATCCGGTCCAGCACACGGTGGCGGCGGAACCTCAGGATCGACAGCGTGAACGCCTCGACATAGTAATTCGATTGCGGGCCAGTCGATTTCAGCTCAGCGGCGATGCCGGCGAACAGTCGGACATTTTCGCGCTCGATGACGGCGGCGACCAGTTGGTCCTTGTTGGAGAAGCGCCGGTAGATGGTGGTGCGGCTGATTCGCGCGCGGCGGGCGACGTCGTCGAGAGCGACCCGCCTGAAGCCGTGCTGTTCGAACTCGACGACGGCCGCGTCGAGGATGGCCTCGGTGGTGGGGTCAGGCTCGGGCATACCCGGACCGGGCGAACTTGTTGTAGCGCAGCCGCATTGGCAGATGATCCCATACCCAGTTCACCGGCCGTGATCGCCACAGCGCGCCGAAGCGCTGGTAGCGACGCTCCTGGCGGTCACTCCACGGCAGCCCCAGCAGCACTCGGGCCCGCGCCGGCATCCCGCCCGTCGTCAGGAACGCCGCGACGGGATTGAACACCGGCGCGATCACCCGCCACAGCGCCGGCGGGACGCCCGTTGGGCACGGAAAGCCTTTGGTGACATAGCCGACGCCGTACGTCGCGGTCGGGTGTGCGACGACGATCTCGTCCATCATCCGGCCCCAATACTGTTCGAACTCGGCGTAATTCGCCGGCATCGGCCGGTCGCTGACGCCGTAGCGGCGATACCAGGTCTTGGACTCGAGGTAGATCTGTTCCTTCTCCTCGCGGGTGAGGCGCTTGACGAACGTGTCGGCGAAGTAGAGGACTTGCTCGACAAAGGTGGCGTGCGCCCAGTAATAGGTGTCCGGATCCAGGGCGTGGTAGCGGCTTCCGTCCGGCATCTCGCCTTTGATGTTGTGGTGGAAGTCGCGGACCCGGGTGCCCTCGTTGGCGTCGTCGGACCCATAGACCGTCATGAAGATCGGCGGCAGCGACCGCTTGATGCGGGCCGCGGTATCGGCGAAGAACACCGAATGGTCCAGCACACCCTGTCCGAGTTCGGCAAGCATGTTCTGCAGCACCGCGGGCCGCGGGCCGATCAGGAACATCCGGTTGTCGCCGAAATACCGCCAGACCAGCGACTCCGGTCCAAGGGGTAGGGCGTCGGCGCGCGTGGACTGCTCCGCAAGCTCCGTCATGTGGAACAGTGTTACAGATTTCGCACTTTGTACCAACCCGGAGTGAGCGGGCTCACGTCATGGCATCGAAAACTGCGTTCCGCAGAGAAAGTGCGAGTAGGGGGCTACCAAACGTCGAATTGGCGAATTCTTACGAGCGTCGCAGCCGCGCGACCCCGAGCACGGCAAGCACCCCGGCCAGCGTCGCCAGGATCAACGACAGCACCAGCAGCGGTGCGCTGTACTCCACCGACGTCGTCTGCGGTTCTCCGGACAAAACCGGCGCCACCACCACGGTCGAGCTGGCGGCCAGCCAGGCCACCACGCAGCCGACCGCCGCGACGACGGCGACTAGCAGTTCGACGGTTGCGCGACGACGGGCAGTCATGACGTGCGCGATGGAGGGATGCGCTCTTCGAGCAAATGGGTCAATGCGGTCCGTAGTTGTTGGTGCTTGCGCGCCCAGGCCTGGGCGGTGCGGTCGTTGGAGAGCCTGAGGCCGATGCCGGTACGACCGCGCGGCACCCCGGTCAGTTCGCCCAGCGCGCGCGCCGACTGCCACTTCTGGGGCTCCGAACCCGTGGCCGCGGGGTAGACCCGCACGATGTCGTCGATCTTGAGGCTTTCGACGCCCTGCCGCAGACGATCCGGCGTCAGCTCCACCGACGTGTGGATCCGCGCCGCCTTGACCTGAATCGCCAAAAAGCCGCTCACCAACACCAGAAAGATCCCAGGAACCAGCCACTGGATGCCGTACCCCGCGGACATCTGGATCAACGCCATCGTGATCGCGGACGCCGGGCCGGCCAGCACCCAGAGCCAGCTCGCGCCCTGTTCGTGGAACAGGACCTCGGGCGGTGTGGCGCCCCCGATCACTGCTTGTCCCCCTCCTCGGGCGGCGACGCCGCCGCGGGCCGGGCCATCAGGATGACCCCCGCGATCAGCGGAATGACGGCGAGCGCGGTGATCACGTTCCGGATGCCAAATACCAACGAGAGCGCGACCAGCACGACGATGGTCAGCGCAAGGGCTACCGCGGCCCGGCGGGACCGGGCATCGCCGGTACGGGTGCGGCCGGCCAGAAACGCCATGCCGATACCCCCGAGCGCGAAGATGATGCCCGCACCTCGAACAATGACTGGAACGTTCAGAGAGGCGGCGAGCAAGCCGCCGACGATCAGCAAAATGGACGCGATCAGCCAGCACCAGAAAGCGGCGGTGACCACGCGTGGTCGCGACTGGGGAGCGGTCATGGTCGAGCCAGCCTAGCGCCTCACCGGGTGAAGAACGCGTGGGCGTCCTTGCGGTGCAGCAGGAACACGCCACCGGCGATCAGCACCGAACCGACGATCGCGGTGACCGCGTAGGTGACGGCGGCGGCCGCGGGCCGGTCGACGGTGAACAGGCTGGTCGCCGTGTACACCACCGACGCGATCGCGCCCCCGGTCAGCAGCGTGCGGGCCCACCGGTAGCCGTGTCGCAACAGGATCAAAAACGTCACAACCACAACAGCCAGCACGACGACGAACACTACGGAGATCGCGTAGGCCACGACCGGCAGATGCTGCATCGGACTGACAATCAGGTCGACGACATACCCGATCACCATCATCGGCAGCGCAGCCAGCCACAGCCAGAAACCGGTGTCGACGTCGAGCGGCCGGGCCTGCGGCTCCGCGGGATGTCGCCGGCCGTCCGGCTCCGATGTCACGCGAGCCAGCCGGCCACGTCGGCCGCCCAGTACGTCAGCACGATGTCGGCGCCCGCCCGCCGGATGCTCGTCAGCGTCTCCAGCGCCATGGCCTGCCCATCGATCCATCCGTTGGCGGCGGCGGCGCTGATCATCGCGTACTCGCCGGACACCTGGTAGGCGGCCACCGGCACCGGCGAGATGTCGGCGGCGGCGCGCACCACGTCCAGGTAGGCCATCGCGGGTTTGACCATCACCATGTCGGCGCCCTCGTCGATGTCCAGCTCGATCTCGTGCACCGCCTCACGCGCGTTGGCCGGATCCTCCTGATAGGTGCGCCGGTCGCCGCGCAGGCTCGACGCGACGGCCTCACGGAACGGACCGTAGAACCCCGAGGCGAACTTGGCGGCATAGGCCAGGATCACCGTGTCGATATGACCGGTGGCGTCCAGTCCGTCGCGGATCGCTGCCACCTGGCCGTCCATCATCCCGCTCGGACCGACCACATGAGCACCCGACTCCGCTTGTGCCACAGCCAGTTCCACATAGCGGGCAGTCGTGGCGTCGTTATCCACCCGGCCCGACTCGTCCAACACCCCGCAGTGACCATGGTCGGTGAACTCGTCGAGGCAGGTGTCGGCCATCAGCACGGTGTCGTCGCCGAGATCCTTGGCCAGATCGCGCAGCGCAACGTTGATGATGCCGTCCTCGGCCACCCCGACCGATCCGGTGGCGTCCTTGTCCTCCTCGCGCGGCACCCCGAACAGCATGAGCCCGCCGACACCGGCAGCCACCGCGGCGGCGGCCGCATGGCGCAGCGAGTCGCGGGTGTGCTGTACGACGCCGGGCATCGACGCGATGGCGCGCGGCTCGTCGATGCCGTCGGCGACGAACATCGGCAGCACCAAATGCCTTGGCTCCAAAGAGGTTTGCGCGACCAGTCGCCGCAACGCCGGCGTCGACCGGAGCCTGCGGGGACGATGGCGTGGGAACATCCGGGACCCTAGCTGCGCTACCGCCGGCGGCTCTTCTTGCGCGGCGGCGGCAACGCACCCTCGGCACGCAGCCGGGCGGCGTGCTCGGCCAGCGCCTCGACCAGCGGTCCCACCGCCGCGACCTCGGGCTGCACGTCGACGCGCAACCCGAATTCCGCTGCGGTTTCTGCGGTCTTGGGGCCGATGCACGCGACGATGGTCCGGGCGTGCGGCTTGCCCGCGATGCCGACCAGGTTGCGCACCGTCGAGCTGGAGGTGAAGCAGACCGCGTCGAAGCCACCGGTCTTGATCATCTCGCGTGTCTGCGCCGGCGGCGGCGCCGCGCGCACGGTGCGGTATGCGGTGACATCCTCGATCTCCCAACCGCGTTCACGCAGACCCTCGGCCAGCGTCTCGGTGGCGATGTCGGCCCGCGGGAGCAGCACGCGGTTCACCGGATCGAAAACTTCGTCGTAGGGCGGGAATTCGTCAAGCAGACCCAGCGACGACTGCTCACCGGACGGCACCAGCTCGGGGTTGATCCCGAACGCTCGCACGCGGTCGGCGGTGGCCTGCCCGACGCAGGCGATCTTCACTCCGGAGAACGCGCGGGCGTCGAGCCCGAATTCGTTGAACTTCTCCCACACCGCGCGCACCGCGTTGGTGGAGGTGAACACGACCCACTGGAAGCGACCGTCGACCAAACCCTTGACCGCGCGTTCCATCTGCGCGGGGCTGCGCGGCGGCTCGACGGCGATTGTCGGCACCTCGATCGGCAATGCGCCGTGGCTCACCAGCTTTTCGCTCATTTCGCCGGCCTGGTCCTTGGTGCGGGGCACCAGCACCGTCCAGCCGTACAGGGCGCGGCTCTCCCACCAGTTCAGCTTCGCCCGGTTGGCCACGGTCTTGCCGATGGTCACCACGAGCGGCCCGGCCTGGGCCCACACGCCAGAAGGGGAAGGGCCCGCCGGCTCGGCGCCCGCAAGTGTGGCCTTGTCCAGCAGGCCGGCCAGCGTCGTCTCCACCGAACGCTGTTGGCAGGTGGTGCCGTTCGCGGTGACCACACAGGGCGTGGTTTCGGCAAGCCCGTACTCGATCAGCGTGCGCGCCGCGTCGGGCAGATGCGAGGCGGTGGCGTGCAGGATCAGCGGCCCGGGCGCGGCGGCCAGCGCCGCCCAGTCCACATCGCCGCGGACGTCGGCCACGGTGTGCGCCGAACCCAGCGGCAGACCCGCGTAGGTCGGGACCGCTGTGGTGTCCGGCAGGCCGGGCACGATCTCGAAATTGAGGTGCGTCTTGGCCAGCGCGTTCACCTCGGTGATCACCGCGTCGAGGGACAGCGGGTCACCGGCCACCAGCCGAACCACGTCCACACCGGTGCGGGCCTCGGTGGCCAGCGTCTTGGCGACCTCGGCAGGATCGCCCAGCGCGGGCCGGACGTCGGGCCCGCCGGGGATCGCCGGTGCGGCGTCGTCGCCATCGGTCACGTCGTAGGCGGACTTGGTCTCAGCCGGCTCGGGTCCCGACGGCGGCGGCAGTTCCGAACCCACAACGGCGAGCACCGCTTCCCCGACGTCGGGATCGGTGAACACCAGGGCGGCTTTGGCCAACACCGACCGGGCCCGCGTCGTCAGCAGACCCGGGTCACCGGGACCCGAGCCGACGAACGTGATGCGGCCGGGCTTCGGCTTCCGCCCTCGCATACCCACCTGGCGAGTCATCTATCTCTCCCAGCTTCCGCTCTAGCGATCCGCCATGAGCTCGCGCGCTCCCAGTTCGAACAACTCCCCGGCCACCGAGACACCAAGGTCTCGGGCCCGGTCGGCAGTCCCGATGCCGGACGCACGGATCACGTCGGATCCATCCAGCGTCGCCACGCAGCCGCGCAGCGACAGCTCTTCGAAGACCCGGCCGTCCTCATCGATGGACTCGACCACCTCGGCGATCGCGCCCACCGGTGCGGAACAACCCGCCTCCAGTTCGGCGAGCAGGACTCGTTCGGCGGTGACCGCTGCGCGTGTGTCGGCGTCGTCCAACCCCTCCAGCACCGCGGCGAGCTCGGTATCGTCTGCGCGGCACTCCACCGCGAGCGCACCTTGAGCCGGCGCTGGCAACATCTGCACCGGCTCGAGAGTCTCGGTGACATCGGCCAGCCGTCCGATGCGAGCCAATCCCGCCCGGGCGACCACGATGCCGTCGAGATCACCATTGCTAACCCTGTTCAACCTGGTATCAAGGTTGCCTCTTAGGGGGCGGATTTCCAAACCGAGACCCAATGCTCTAAGCTGCGCGGCCCGTCGCGGGCTTGACGTGCCGATCACCGAGCCCGACGGCAACTCCCCGAGCACAAGCCCGTCACGCGCCACCAGCGCGTCCCTTGGGTCTTCACGCGGGGGCACCGCCGCGATCAGGAACCGAGGATCGGGGGCCGTCGGCAAATCTTTGTAGGAATGCACGGCCATGTCGACGCGGCCGTCGTGGATGGCCTCACGCAGCGCGGCGGTGAACACCCCGACGCCGATGGTGGCGATCGGCCCGCTCGACTTGTCTCCTTCTGTGGAGACGATGACCAATTCGGCGGGGTGCCCCTTGGCGGCGAGGGCGTCCTTGATGACACCGGCCTGCGTCGTCGCCAACAGGCTGCCCCGGGTGCCTATCCGGATCACTGCGCGGCTATCGTTCAAGCGTTACTCGGATTTGTCGAAATCGGTTGTCACTAAAGGTAATTCGCCCGCGGCGACGGCGTCGACGGCCTGCTGGTCGAGTTCGAAGAGCTCGCGAAGCGCCTCGGCATAGCTGTCACCGCCTGGCGCGCTGGCCAGCTGTTTGACCCGCACCGTCGGGGCGTGCAGCAGCTTGTCGACCACGCGCCGCACCGTCTTGGCGACCTCGTCGCGGTGCGCGGCGTCCAGCCCGGGCAGCCGGTTGTCCAGCCGCAGCAACTCGGCCTCGACCACATCGGCGGCCCGCTGACGCAGCGCGGTGACGGTCGGGGTGACCTCGGCCATCCGCTGGCCGGCCAGGTAGCTGGCAACTTCGGCGGCGACGATGGTGCGGGCGGCCTCGGCGTCAGAGGCGGCCGCGCGGGCCGAGGGCTCGCGCTGGATCCTGTCCATGTCGACGACCCAAACGCCAGGTAGGCCGGCCACCGCGGGGTCGACATCGCGGGGCATGCCAAGGTCGCAGATCACCAGCTGCCGCGGCTCGTGGCCGTGGGCGAGTCCGCGGTGCACATCGGCGAGCGAGACCACAGGCCGCACCGCGCCGGTACAGCAGACGACGAGGTCGGCATCTGTGAGCACGGGCGGAAGGTGGTCGAACGGGAATGCGTCGGCGCGCACGCCGAGGTCGCCGATGGTGTGGGCGAGCCTCTTCGCGCGGGGCAACGACCTATTGATGATGTGCACGCGTTCGACCCCGGCCCTGGCCAGATGCTTGGCCGACAGCGCGCCCATCGAACCGGCACCGATGACGACCGCCGTGCGGCCGGCCAGCGAACCGAGCTTGTCTTCGGCCATGCCCAGCGCCACCGACACCACCGACGCTCCTGCGGCGTCGATACCGGTCTCGGAGTGCACCCGCTTACCCACCGACAGCGCCCGCTGCGCGAGCTCATGCAGGGTCCGCCCGACGGTGTGGTTGGCCTCGGCGGCGGCGTATGCGCGGCGGACCTGCCCGAGCACCTGCTGCTCACCGATCACCGCGGAGTCCAGGCCGCTCGCCACCGCGAAGAGGTGCTCGACGGCCGCTTCGGCGTACCGCACATAGGCGTGCTTGGTGAGGTCGTTGAGCGACATTCCGGAGTGTTCGGACAGCACCTGCCCGATGACCGAGAGGCCACCGTGGAACGCCTCGACGACCGCATAGACCTCGACGCGGTTGCAGGTGGACAGCACCATGGCCTCGGTCACGAGGGACGACTGCAGCACCTGGTCGACGATCTTGGCCTGATCGGGCTCGTCGGTGCTCAACTGCTCCAGTACCGACACCGGCGCGCTGCGGTGCGAAACCCCGAAAAGCAGCACGCTCACGGCTTCATCACCACCTCATCCACGGTAGCCGTTTACCAGCTGGGCTACCAAATTTGCTCAGTCCGTCAGCCGCTGGCCAGATCCGCGCGCAACCTGGGCTCGTCGACCTCCCAGTAACTGTGCTCGCGGCCGTCCAACAGCACAACGGGCAGCCGGTCCCCGAACTCCGCGCGCAACGTGGAATCCCCTGCCGCCGCGGCGGCGTCGACGTCGGTGACGGTCAGCTCGAAGCCCAGTTCGCCGGCCAATCGCGCAAGCCGCGTCGCCGCGCCCGTACAGATCGTGCAGCCGTCTCGCGTCAACAACTCCACCCGCCGGTTCACCACACAAGTATCCGCACCCGGTGACCTACTGTTGGTTCGTGTCCGAAATCGGGGGAGCCGACGTCGAGGCCGCCCTGGGGGGACTGGAGCTCGCCGGGGAAGCCAGCGCCGAGGCCGCCGTCAGGGAACTCACCGACGACGAGATTGTCAGCCCGCCGCAGCCCCCGCCCGACTTGACCGCAGCGGCGTTCTTCGACGTCGACAACACCCTGGTGCACGGGTCGTCGCTGGTGCACTTCGCGCGCGGGCTGGCCGCTCGCAGGTACTTCACCTACGGCGATTTGGGCCGGTTCATTTACGCGCAGGCCAAGTTTCAACTCGTCGGCCGGGAGAACAGCGACGACGTCGCGGCCGGTAAACGCAAGGCCCTTGCGTTCATCGAGGGCAGGTCAACCGCCGAACTCGTCGCACTCGGCGAGGAGATCTACGACGAGATCATCGCCGACAAGATCTGGCCCGGCACTCGTGCGCTGGCCCAGATGCACCTGGACGCCGGCCAGCAGGTGTGGCTGGTCACCGCGACGCCCTACGAGCTTGCCGCGACGATCGCCGAGCGGCTGGGGTTGACCGGTGCGCTTGGCACCATCGCCGAATCGGTCGACGGGGTGTTCACCGGCCGCTTGGTCGGCGACATCCTGCACGGCACCGGCAAGGCGCACGCGGTGCGGTCGCTGGCCATTCGTGAGGGCCTGAACCTGCGGCGCTGCACCGCCTACTCGGACAGCTTCAACGATGTCCCGATGCTGTCACTGGTCGGCACGGCCGTCGCCATCAACCCAGATGCAGACCTGCGTGACCTTGCCCGCGAGCGCGGCTGGGAGATCCGCGATTTCCGGACGGCGCGCAAGGCCGCCAGGATCGGAGTGCCGTCGGCGCTAGCACTCGGCGCGGTCGGGGGAGCATTGGCCGCGATTGTTTCGCGCCGCCACGAGGGCGGCTGAGGGGCCGCTGATAGGCTCCCCCGGAGCATGAGCATTGCAGCAAACATCGTCGGAACCCATTACCGGTACCCGGACTACTTCGAGGTGGACCGGGAGAAGATCCGCGAGTTCGCGCGGGCAGTCAAGGACGAGCACCCCGCGCACTACAGCGAGGCCGCGGCCAAGGAGTGCGGCTACGACGCGCTGATCGCGTCACTGACGTTCCTGGCCGTGGCCGGCCGGCGTGTGCAGCTGGAGATCTTCAACCACTTCGACGTGCCCATCAACCTGGAACGGGTGCTGCACCGAGATCAGAAGTTGACTTTCCATCGACCGATCCTGGCCGGTGACAAACTCTTCTTCGACTCCTACCTGGACTCCGTGATCGAATCGCACGGAACCGTGGTCAGTGAGGTCCGCGGCGAAGTGACCGATGCCGACGGCAAGCCGGTGATCACCAGCGTCGTGACGGTGATCGGCGAGGCCGCCTCCCGCGATGAGGCCGACGAAGTGAGCGCGCAGATCGCCGCTGCCCGCGATGCGGCCATCGCGAAAATGATTGCTGGGCAACGCTCTGGGGCGGGCTGACGCCCGGTTCCGGCGACTCAGCCGAGGAACGTGTTCCGCCGGTTGGCCAGCAGCTGATACAGCGTCTGCTGAATGGTCTCGCGAACCTGATCGGTCAGCTCGAAGGTGATCATCGGATCGTCGGCGGACGACTCGTCGTAGTGGGAAGTCTGGATCGGCTCGCCGAACTCGATGTACCACTTCGACGGAAGCGGCACCATCCCGGCCGGCCCAGCCAGCGGAAACAGCGGCGTGATCGGGAAGTACGGCAGACCGAACAGCCGGGCCAGCAGCTTGACGTCGGCGATCATCGGATAGATCTCCTCAGAGCCGACGATCGAGCAGGGCACGATGGGCGCCTTGGTGCGCAGCGCGGCCGCTACGAAACCGCCGCGGCCGAACCGCTGCAGCTTGTAGCGGTCCTTGAAGTTCTTGCCCAGCCCCTTGTAGCCCTCAGGGAACACGGCCGTCAGCTCGCCCGCGGCCAGCAGCCGGTGGGCGTCCTGGGTGCACGCCATGGTGTGGCCGGCCTTGCGGGCGGCCTGGCCCAGCATCGGCATGTCGAACACCATGTCGGCGGCCAGCAGCCGCAGATCGCGGTGCGTCGGATGCTTGTCGTGGACCGCCACCGACGTCATAAGGCCGTCGAACGGCAGCACCCCGGCGTGGTTGGCGACGATCAACGCCGCGCCGGTCTCCGGCAGATTCTCAATCCCTCGCACCTCAGCTCGGAACCACGACTTGAAGAACACTCGCAGCAAAGGCAAGAAGATTGCCCCGTTGAGGTGTGGGTCGAAGCCGAACTCGTCGACGGTGTAGTCGCCCATCATCCGTTTGCGGACGAACTCGCCGACCGCGGCGATCCGCTTGGCCAGTTCGGTCGGCGCATTGTCCATGGCCGGCGCGCCCGTAACGGCGCTGCGGGCCTGATCGATCTCGCGGACGACGGCGGCGATCTGCTCGGCAGATGCGCGGCTGCTGGGGTCCGAGAGCAGTGAGGGATGTCGCCGCGAACTGTCGGTGCGCTGAGCAGCGGCGCGCCGCTGGACCGCGGTACGGCCCGAATTAGAGTGCAGCGGTATAACTTTCGCTTTTGGCTCGCCCGCCACCGTCGTTACCTTCTCCCCACCCGATGTAAAATTTGGATCTAGCGTCCCCACCGCTGCGCGGTCGACACCGCGCGACTCTCCATTGAGCGTACCCACCGCGGATCGATGATCGGAGTTAATCCGCGACCCCGGACGTAATCGTCAAAGGCTTCCGCGGTTGTCCACTTGGGGCTATAGCCTAAGTCATTTCGCATTCGCGATGTGTCCATGACCCGGCCGTAGCTCAAGTAGTCAAGCTGCTCACGATCGACTTCAGTGTAGCGAGTTGCGCGCCGCAGCGAATCCACAGCCCACAGCGCCGACCGCGGCACAGGAAGCGGCACGCGGCCGGACCGCCGGATGGCCTGGCTCATCATGATGATTCCGGGCGCACCGATGTTGAACGTGCCCGCCCTGCCGGCCATCGTCGCGCGCTCCAGCGCGCCGAGCGCGTCCTGCTCGTGCAGCAGCTGCAGCCGGGCGTCGTGGCCGATGATCGTCGGCACCACCGGCCCGGCCAGGTAGCGCGACAGCGCGGTATCCATCGCCGGGCCGATCATGTTGGCCAGCCGCAGGATGGTGACCGAGATATCGGGCCGGCGCCTGCCCAGACCGCGCGCGTAGCCCTCGATGTCGATGCTGTCGCGGGCGAAGCCCTCGCCCGGCGGCCTGCGGCGGCTGCTGCTCTCGGTGAACAGCACCGGATCGCGCGAGCTCGAGCCGTACACCTCCGACGTCGACTTGAGCACGACGCGGCGCACCGTAGGTGCCTTCTGGCACGCCGCGAACAGCTGGATCGCGCCCATCACGTTGAGTTCCTTCAGGGCCGCCCGGCCGCCCGAGCGCGGGGCGTAGGACGCAGCAGCGGCGTGCACAACGGTGTCGACGTCGCCGTTTCGAATCACCTTGGCGATAAAAGGGTTCCTGATGTCCGCGCGGACGAACTCGGCGCGGCCCATCCGGCGCAGCAGATCCTTGCTCGGCGCGATCGCGTCGACGGCGATGACGTGGTTGATCAACGGGTTCTGCGCCAGCCGGGCGGTCAGATATCCGCCCAGGAATCGGCACGCCCCGGTAACCAGTACGACCTTGGGGTAGTGGACGGTGTCGTCGGCCGAACGACCCTCAGAGTCCATCCGGTCAGCCTAGCGGCCGAGCATCGAAGTTACTTGCCGAGTTTTCTGCGCTGCACCCGAGTGCGACGAAGAAGCTTGCGGTGCTTCTTCTTTGACATGCGTTTACGCCGCTTCTTGATGACAGAACCCATAAACTCCGCTACCTAAGTTTCCCGAGCCGTGTTTGACTCGATCCGGCTACCTTACCTGGGCGGCCTGGGCGAACGAAAAGCGCGAAGAGAATCAACCCGCGTCGAAGTACGAGCTCTCCAACATGTCGTGGACGGCCTTCGCATGCACCCGGAACGAACGGCCAACACGGACGGCGGGCAGCTCTCCGTTGTGCACCAAGCGATATACGGTCATCTTGCTGACCCTCATCAAGCTGGCCACCTCGGCGACTGTGAGGAATTGAGCGCGTGGCGGTTGCCCGTCAGCGGCACCGCCTGCACCGGCGTCTCGCGCCGCCTTTCCACTAGCCGAATCCCGCGCCGATGGCCCGTTCATAGACGTCATCGCAACCCAATCCTTCAGGCACGGGCAGTTCCAGCGGCTTCCCCACCGCTGGTCCCGACCCGTGCTTACACGAGGAGAATAGCGTGGCCAATGTGGTTACTGCGACGGGTGTGGGGTAATTCGTTGCAAATACATTAATTACTCTGATGTGATTCCCAGCTGTTCAGAGCGCTTTTTTGCAGCTTCAACAGCATTGGCGACGGCCGCCCGCAAACCGCCCCGTTCGAGTTCGCGCAGACCAGCGGCGGTGGTTCCGCCCGGCGAGGTAACAGTCGCGCGCAATTGCGCGGCGGTGGTGTCCATCGCGGTGCCCATTGCGGCGTCTCCCGCCGGCTGCGCCTCGTCCAGGCGCTCCAGCAACATCGCGGCCGAGCCTGCCATCGTTTGCACGACCAGATCGGTGGCCACCGGACGCGGCAATCCGGCGGCGACGCCGGCGTCCACCAACGCCTCGACCATCAGGAAGAAGTACGCGGGCCCGGATCCCGAGACCGCCGTGACAGCGTCAAGTTGCGACTCCGGGACGGTGAGCACACCACCGACCGCGTCGAAGATCGCCGAGACCTCCTTCAGGTGGTCGGTTGTGGCGAAGCGGCCAGGCGCCAGCGCGCTGACTCCCCCGCCGACGACGACGGGGGCATTCGGCATGACGCGGATCACCAGCGATCCGGCAGGCAGCTTGTTTTCGTAGAACTCGGTGGTCACGCCCGCGACAACCGACACGAATACCTGTTCGGCAGAATCGCTCTCGGCCTTCGATGCCGCGTCGGCGATTTCGCCGGTCACGTCGGCCACATCGGCGGGCTTCACGGCGATGATCACGTAGGTCGCGGTTTCGACCGCGTCGGAGACCGTGGTCACCAACACCGAATACGTCTCGGACAGATACTTCGCGCGTTCGGGGCTCTTCTCGGCGACCACCAGGTCCTTGACCTGACGCCCGGCGCGCAGCAGCCCCGATAGGAGTGCCTCGCCGATGCTGCCGCCGCCGATGATCGCGATTCTGGCCATGCGGGAAAGCATTGCACGCGCTGCACGGTGGGCGTGGCATGTGGTGGCGTCGTTCGTGGGTCAGCGCATCAGGTGCTCGCGGGCGAACTGCAGCGACTCTGCCAGCAGCGCCTCGCGTTCATTGGCAGTCCGCGCGGCCGACGTGGTCACCTCGAGGATCACATGGCCGGAAAAGCTGCCGCCCGCCAGCATCTCGCAGATCTCGACCGCCGGCTGGGTGCCACGACCCGGCACCAGGTGCTCGTCGGCGGACGCGCCGCTGCCGTCGCACAGGTGCAGGTGCACCAGCCCGTCGCCCATTCTTCGGGCCATGTCGATCGCGTCGGTGCCCGCGGTCGCGGTGTGCGACAAATCCAGCGTGTAGTGCGCGTGCTCACCGTCGAGCGGGTCATACGACGGTGCGAACGCCGAGATGCCGGGCCCCGGCTTGCCGCCGCGCTTGCGCATCCGCTCGATCGATGTTTGCCCCGCGCCGAAGAACCGGTCGGCCCGAAACGGGAACATATTCTCCACCGCGACCATCACGGCGCTGGACGCCTCGAGGTCGGCGACCTGTTGGGAGAAGCCTTCGGCGTAGCGGCGCTGCCATCGGAACGGCGGGTGCACGACGACCGTTTGGGCGCCCAGCTGTTCGGCGGCGCGCATGCTGCGTTCCAGCTTCGGGATCGGGTTGGCACCCCACACCCGTTGGGAGATCAGCAGACACGGCGCATGCACCGACAGCACCGGCATGCGGTAGCGCTCAGACAGCTTCTCGACGGCGTCGATGTCTTGGCTGACCGTTTCCGCCCACACCATCAGCTCGACGCCGTCGTAGCCGAGTCGGGCCGCGTACTCGAAGGCGGCCTCGGTCCTCAGCGGGTATACCGAGGCCGTCGACAGACCGACCTTGATGGCGGGGCGCACGGTATTTGGTCGACGCCTAGCCGGATTGAAGCAGCGCCAACGGCCCGAGCGTAACGAGCGCTCCGACCGCCACGGCGATCAAAGTGCTGCCGATGTCCTCGGTCTTGCGCACCACCCGCACGCCGACCACCAGTCCCAGGATCACGAGCACCGACAACACCAGGGCGACGATGTTGTTCCACTTCCACAGCTGGTCGAATGCGATGAACAAACCCGCGCCAAAGGCGACCGCGATGATGCATTGTCCAACGACCCCCGCTCCGCGCAAGAACGACGACATCATCGATGGTGCGGCGGTGTCGGATTCGTCGTGGAGGTCAGAGTCCTCAGGACTTGGGAAGCCGCGGCGGGCGATGTCGTCGGCGACGGTTTGGCCGCCGAACAACGGGCCCGCCGTTGACCGCAGATACGACGGAACCTCATCGTCGTCCTCGGTTTCGAGCACGGCCGTGGCGTCGGCGTCGTGGTGCTCGAGCGGCTCGACGAGGTCGACAGGCGAGTCGATCAAGTCGTCGTCGTCATCCTCGCCGACCGGATCGGGGCTCATCTGCTCGGCGTCGGAGCGCTGCTGGAAGCGCCGTTTCGCGGCGGGGTAGCGCGGCCGATGGGTCGGCGCGAAGAAGTCGACCGGGTCGGGGTCGGCGTTGCGCTGCTCGAGATGTGCGGCGTAGTCGGCGACCGCGTCGGCGTAGTCGTCGTCGACCTCCCCGTCGTCGACGCCCGCGCCTTGCACCGAGTCATGCGCGTCGGTGTCGGTGTCCTCGAACTCGTCCACCGTTGTCCGCGGTTCGGGCTCGATCTCGTTGTGCTCGGCACGTCCGTTGCCGGACACCGGTTCGACGGGCTCGTGTTCGTCCACGGCGCTGTCAGCGGTGGCGTTCTGGGCCTCCACCTGGTCTTGTGGGATGATCGGGATCTCGCCGGTGAGCTCCGCGACCGTCACGGAGTCGGCGTTGCCGCGGCGCCGACGGCGCCGGCCGCCGACCGGCGGGGCACCGATCGTGCCGTTCCTCGCCAGCAATTCCGCAACCGATATCGGTCGCGTGTTGCCATGGCTATCTTCTGGTCCTGTCATCCTATGTTGCCTCTGGGCCTTACTGGGCTTGATGCCTGCGCTCACGCGCCGTCTGCTGTCGACCCCCAGCATCGCGCACGGACGTCTCTACTGAAACCGGCTTGCCGGCGGCAGCCGGATTGCCGGCACCGCCGGCGAAGCCGTTGCCATCAGCTTCGCTGTCGAGTTTGCGCAGAATCAGTCCTTCTCGCAATGCCCACGGGCAGATATCCACCGTATCGATATCGAGAGCCTTCATACTCGCCTCAGCAACCAAAGCCCCGGCCACGATCTGTGGCGCCCGCTCGGCACTCACCCCTTCCAACTCCGCACGGTCGGCCGCGGTCATCCTAGAGATGAATGCTATGAGCTGCCTAAGTCCGGTTGCTGTCAAGGTCCGCTTCACCCGCGGACCCGCACCGGAGGGTGCGGCCCCGGTAAGACGGGCCAGCGAGCGGAAGGTCTTGGACGTAGCCACTGCCAGGTCGGGGTTTCCGGCCTCGAGCACCTTGGCGCCGGTATCGGCGATCTCGGTGGCCAGCCAGTCGCGCAGCATGGCCACGCGGCGACGGCCGGGCGGATCGTCGGGTAACCATTCGCGGGTCAGTCGGCCCGCGCCAAGGGGCAGCGAGAGCGCCACCTCGGGTTCCTCATCGACCCCGTTGGACAGCTCCAGCGAACCGCCGCCGATGTCGATGTTGATGATCCGGCCGGCGCTCCAGCCGTACCACCGGCGCACCGCCAGAAACGTCAGCCGGGACTCGTCGACTCCGCTGAGCACCTGCAGCGCCACCCCGGTTTCGGCGAGCACCCTGGCCAACACTTCCTCGGAGTTGGTGGCGTCACGCACCGCGGATGTGGCAAACGCCATGAGCTCGGCGCAGCCGGAGCTGGCGGCGATCTTGGCGAACTCGTCGATGGTCCCGATCAGCTTGTCGGCACCCTTGCGCGTCAGTTTGCCCGAGCTGTCGATGGTCTCCGCCAGTCTCAGCGAGGACTTGGTGGAACTCATCGGCGTCGGGTGCCCGCCGCGGCGCGCGTCCACCACCAACAGGTGGACGGTGTTGCTGCCCACGTCGAGCACGCCCAATCGCACTCCCCCAACTTAATGGGTCTACGTGTGGATTCGGTGAACGGATCGCGCCGTGGCCCCGCCGGGTTGACGAGCCGTCGATTCCCTGAACAGCAGCATCTCGCCGCATGCGACGATCCAATCGGCCACAATGCTGGGTGAGCAATTAGGCGTTGGTTCGGGGTTGACGGGCCTTGGTCCCTGGGACGGCTGCGGTGGGGATTCGGTGACGCCTTGGTCGCGACAGTTGGGGACGGCAGCGGTTATGCCTGCGGGGCACGTCGGTTGCGTTTTGGCGGGGGGCGGAAATCCGATCAAGCCGGCGGCCGCGAGCGCGAACCCGATAAGCATCAGCCAGACACGGGCTGCGGGAGTATGCATCGGCTGGGGCCTCCGGCTGTTGCTGGCGGCCAATCTTATCCGGGCGGGCCCGGTTAGACAGCGAGATGAGCGGAACATCGCTCACCGGGAGGAACCGGACCGCCTGCGGGGTGGTCCCTGCGGGGGATGGTTCGGATTGGCCGCGCAATCGGGTGGCGGTACCGTTGCGGCTTATTGTCCTGCCCTGCTTGCACATTGGATTCGGAACGCCGGGTCGGCGTGATTCCCCGCCACGAGGTGCACCGGTTTGCCGGCCCATCCGGCGCGCCCGATCGTACGCAAGCCGCCCTTTGGGTTTACCGTGGAATCCGTGAGCACATCGCATCCAGGTGAGGTGGAATTGGACTTCGCCCGCGAATGGGTGGAGTTCTATGACCCAGACAATGCCGAGCATCTGATCGCCGCGGACCTGACATGGCTGCTGTCTCGATGGACGTGTGTGTTCGGCACGCCCGCGTGTCAGGGCACCGTGCAGGGCAGGCCTGACGACGGATGCTGCTCACACGGCGCGTTCCTGTCCGACAAGGACGACCGCGCGCGACTCGACGATGCCGTCAAGCAGCTGACCGACGAGGATTGGCAGTTCCGCGACAAGGGGCTCGGAAAGAAGGGCTACCTCGAGATGGATGAGTATGACGGCAAGCCCAACCTGCGCACTCGGAAATACAAGGGCGCCTGCATCTTTCTGAACCGGCCCGGGTTTTCCGGCGGGGTCGGCTGCGCGCTGCATATCAAGGCGTTGATGCTCGGCGTCGAGCCGCTGACGATGAAGCCGGACGTGTGCTGGCAATTGCCGATTCGCCGCACGCAGGAATGGGTGACGCGCCCGGACGGCACCGAGGTCCTCAAGACCACAATCACCGAATACGACCGGCGCGGCTGGGGTGAGGGCGGCGCGGACCTCCACTGGTACTGCACCGGCGACCCAGCCGCGCACGTCGGCGCCAAGCAGGTGTGGGAGTCGTATGCGCCCGAGCTCACCGAGTTGCTCGGCGAGAAGGCCTACGCAGAGCTGGCCGCGATGTGCAAGCGGCGCAGCGGTTTAGGGCTGATTGCTGTGCATCCCGCAACCCGCGCGGCCGAATGAGCGGGTCACTCTTCCTGTTCCGGCTGGTCCCGCCGCGGGCGGACTTCGCCCAGACGATGTCGCCGGATGAGCGCGATGCGATGACGCTGCACATGGAGTACTGGCAGGAGCTTCTAGCGGCCGGCCGCGTCGTCGTCTACGGGCCGGTCGCCGACCCCGAAGGAGTCTGGGGCATGGGCGTGCTGCGTGCCGCCGACCGGGCGGAGGTCCTCGCGATCGGTGAGCGCGACCCGTCGGTGACGGCCGGTGTCAACACCTTTGAGGTGTTCGAGATCATGGGCGGCCGCACAGGCTGACCCGTCAGCCCTCCAGTTTGTAGCCCAGGCCTCGCACGGTGACCAGGTGCACCGGATTGGCCGGGTCAGCCTCGATCTTCGACCGCAGCCGCTTCACGTGCACGTCGAGGGTCTTGGTATCGCCGACGTAGTCTGCGCCCCATACCCGGTCGATGAGCTGGCCACGGGTGAGCACCCGGCCACTGTTGCGCATCAGGTACTCGAGCAGATCGAACTCCTTGAGCGGCAACGTGATCTGCTCACCGTTGACGCTGACGACGTGCCGCTCGACGTCCATCCGCACCGGCCCCGATTCGAGCACACCGTCACCGATCCCGGTGTCTTCACTGTCGCTGCCGCGGCGCAACACCGCTCGGATGCGAGCGATGAGCTCGCGGGCCGAGTACGGCTTGGTGACGTAGTCGTCAGCGCCCAGCTCGAGCCCGACGACCTTGTCGATCTCGCTGTCGCGGGCCGTCACCATGATGACGGGAACGCTTGAGCGCGAACGTAATTGCTTACAGACGTCGGTTCCGCTCATCCCGGGCAGCATCAGGTCCAGCAGCACGATGTCTGCACCGGCCCGCTCGAATTCGGCCAAGGCCGAAGGCCCGTCGGCCACTACGGTGGCCTCGAAGCCCTCTTTACGAAGGAGAAAGGCCAGGGGATCGGCCAAGGACTCCTCGTCCTCCACGATCAACACACTGGTCATTGGTCTTGCTAGTCCTCTCGCTCGTCCGATTCATCTAGGTGATCGGGGTACGCCGGAATCGACAGGGTGAATGTCGATCCCGTTCCCGGCTGACTCCACAGCCGGATTGATCCGTTGTGGTTTGCTGCGACGTGCTTGACGATTGCCAAGCCCAACCCCGTGCCGCCGGTGGCGCGGGAACGTGCTTTGTCGACGCGAAAGAACCGCTCGAATACCCTTTCCTGGTCGGCACGGGCGATGCCGATGCCGCGGTCGGTCACCGCGATCTCAATGTACTCGGCTCTACGTCGCCGACTGACTGAAACAGGAGATCCGTTGGGCGAGTAGGCAATTGCGTTGGAAACCAGGTTGGCGAGCGCGGTCACCAGCAGCGTCTGGTCTCCGTGTACGCGATAGCCCGTCGGTGCATCGGTTGTGATCGCGATGTCGGCGTTGTCGGCGGCGACCTTGTATCGCGACAGCGCCTCGGCCACGACGGTGTCGACGTCGACGGCCTCCAGGTCGGGCAGCCGCTCGGCGCCCTGCAACCGCGACAGCTCGATCAGTTCGCCGACCATGTTGGCCAGCCGGTTGGATTCCGCGAGCATCTTCTCAGCGAAGCGGCGCACGGTTTCGGCGTCGTCCGCCGAGGCGAGCAGCGCTTCGGCCAGCACGCCCATCGCACCCACCGGGGTCTTGAGTTCGTGGCTCACGTTGGCGACGAAGTCACGCCGCGTTGCTTCCATCCTCGCGTGCTCGGACTGGTCATCGACGTAGACGACCGCGAACCGGCGATCGTCCTCGGTCAGCAACCTGACATGGCCGCGCACCGACAAGCCTGATCGTCCGGGGTTGGTGCGTTTGCGCGGCGACAGGTCAACCTCGCCGTCCTCACCCGTCCTCAGTGTGCGTTCGGCGGACAGCCAGGCGCGGTCGTCGAGCAGCCAATCCCGCACCAGGCCCAGCTCCCTGGCCCGGTCGTTGGTATAAACGACGTCACGGTAGGTGTCGACCACGACGATGCCCACCGGTGACTGCGAGACGATGTGTTCGAGCATCTGCGAAACGGTGATGCCGGATTGCTCTCTGGCCAGGCGTTGCCTGCGCTCGAGGATGCGCGGTGTGAGGCCGGCTCCCAGCCCGACACCGATCACCAGAGCGAGCAACGCCACGACTGCCCCGAGCAGTAGCGCCGATACCACACTCACGCGAAAATCGTACGCACCCGGTGAACGTCATCCCAGCAGCGTGCGGCCAAATCGGGACAAGTCACATATTCAATCGCAGGTGTTCGGTAGCCGTTTACCCAGTGTTTGCCCTTCGGCACGGCCCGAACGGCTATTTCGCCCCCTGCGCGGCAACCGCCGCCGCGCCCGCCGCGGCGGCCTCGGGATCCAGGTATGTGCCGCCGATGACGGTCGGCTTCAGGTTCTCGTCGAGGTCGTAGCGCAGCGGGATGCCGGTCGGGATGTTGAGCCCGACAATGGCCTCGTCGGACATGCCGTCGAGGTACTTCACGAGCGCGCGCAGCGAGTTGCCGTGCGCGGCGATCAGCACCGTCCTGCCTGCCCGCAGGTCGGGCTCGATGGCCTCGGTGTAGTACGGCACGAAGCGCTCGACGACGTCCTTCAGGCATTCGGTCAGCGGCGGGCCGCCGGCGATATCCGCGTAGCGCGGGTCGGCGTCCTGGCTGTACATGCTGCCCGGCTCGATCGGCGGTGGCGGGATGTCGTAGCTGCGCCGCCACGCCATGAACTGTTCTTCGCCGTACTTCTCCTTGGTCTCGGTCTTGTCCAGGCCCTGCAACGCGCCGTAGTGGCGTTCGTTGAGCCGCCAGTTGCGACGCACCGGGATCCAGTGCCGGTCGGCCTTGTCAAGCGCGAGGTTGGCGGTGTTGATCGCCCGTCGCAGCAGCGACGTGTAGAGCACGTCGGGCTGCCGGTCTTCGGCGGCGATCAGCTCACCGGCGCGGACCGCCTCGGCCCTTCCCTTGTCAGAGAGATCGACGTCGACCCATCCGGTGAACAGGTTCAGCGCGTTCCATTCGCTCTCACCGTGGCGAAGCAGGATCAGCGTGGTATCAGGCATGGCGAAATCCTCTCATGCCGCGGTTCAGTCGTCGTCCTCGTCGATCAGGTGCGCGAAGGCTTGCAGGTTTTTCAGCGATTCACCGCGCGACACCCGCCACTCCCACTCCTTCTGGATGGACGACCGAAAACCCAACTCCAGCAACGTATTGAAGTCCGAGTCGACGGCCTCGAGTACTTGACCGAGCACGCGGTCGACCTCCTCGGCGGTGACCGAGTTCAACGACATCCGGCCGACCAGATAGATGTCGCCGACGTTGTCGAGGGTGTAGGCGACGCCGTACAGCCGGCGATTTCGCTTCAACAGGAATCGATAGACGCCCTCATGGTTTTCGTCGGGTTGCCGGCAGACGAATGCCTCGACGCGGACGGAGTGCTCGCCGATGGTCAGGATGGTGTTGGTCGTCAGCCGCCGCTCCCCCGGCAGTTCGACGATGATGCCCGGCAGCCCGCCGTGGGCGCCCTCGTGGCGAGTGCAGACGAGGCCGTTCTCCTTGCAGCTGTCCTCGATGATCTGCTGGACGGTCACGCCCGAACGCCCCGCCGCATCGAGAAGCGGCGTCCGTTGCGCCGGGCCGTCAGGTCGGGGCGATGTTGACGGGCGCGGTAGTCGGAAATGGCCGTTCCGTAGCTGGCCAGCAGCGCATCGACGGTGTGCGCCCAGGAGAATGTGGCGGCATGCTCGACGGCGGCCCGGCTCATGGTCTGCGGCCCTCGCTTCAACAGCGCACCGATCGCCTGCGCCCAGTCGTCGACGTCGTGGCCGTCGACCAGCGTCCCGCTGATGCCGTCGCGCACCGCGACGGGCAATCCGCCAACGGCGGCGGCGACCACCGGAGTACCGCAGGCCTGTGCCTCGATGGCGACGAGGCCGAACGATTCCGAATAGCTCGGCACCGCGACTAGGTCCGCCGCCCGGTAGAGCATGACCAGTTGATCGCGCGACTGCGGCGGCAGGAACGTCACCCGATCGGTTATGCCCAGTTCATCCGCGAGCCGAACCAGGCCATCGGGCGCGTGCAGCCCGCTGCCGGACGGGCCGCCCGCGATCACCACCCGGACCCCCGGAAGCTTCGTGGCGGCGCGCAGAAGCACATCGGGGGCCTTGAGCGGTTGGATGCGCCCGACGAAGGCCAGCACCTGTTCGTCGGCACGCAGCCCCAGCGCCGCGCGGGCGGCGCCGTTGTTCCCCGGTGTGAACATCTCCAGGTCGACACCGGGGTGCACCACGTCGATGCGTGCGGGGTCGGCGTGATGCAGCGAAATCAGTTGCTGCGCTTCGTGTTGGGTGTTGACGATCAATCGGTCGGCCTCGTCGACCACTTGCTGTTCACCCACCGCGCGCAGCGGGGGCTCCGGGGAGTCACCGTCGGCCAGTGCGGCGTTCTTGACCGCCGCGAGGGTGTGCGCAGTGTGCACGAGTGGCACCGCCCACCGGTCGCGGGCCAGCCAGCCGACTTGCCCGGACAGCCAGTAGTGCGAATGGACGATGTCGTAATAGCCCGGTTCGTGGGTGGCTTCCGCGCGCAGCACTCCGGCGGTGAACGCGCACAGCTGTGTCGGCAGATCGTACTTGTTCAGGCCCTCGAACGGCCCGGCGACGACATTGCGCACCAGCACACCCGGCGCCACCCTCACGACGGGCTGATCGGCCGACGACGTCGCGCGGGTGAAGATCTCCACCTCGACGCCGCGGCGCGCCATCTGCAGCGCGCACTGCAGCACGTAGACGTTCATACCGCCGGCGTCGCCGGTGCCCGGCTGGGCCAGCGGGGAGGTGTGCACTGACAGGACAGCAACGCGTCCGGGATCCGTGGCTAGGCGCACACAGACATGTCTACACGGCCAATCAGGCGACGGCCGCTGAGCGGTTGGCCTGGGCCCTGCGCATCGCCCCGATCGGGTCCGCGTACAGGCCGCCCAGCGACACCACGCCGGCACCGGCCTCCTGCACTCGGTTGCCGAAGGCTGTCACCCGGATATCGCGGTGCGGAAGGACGGACCGCTCGGCGAAGGCCGCCTCGACGAGGGCCATTCCCTCGGGATACTCGGTGAACGCCTGGCCGCCGACCACGAGATCGTCGGGATTGAGCATGTCGCGCAGCAGCGCCACGGCCTCGCCCAGCACCCGGGCCCGTTCGGCCAGCAGGGCACGGGCCTCCTCGTTGTCGTGCCGGGCTGCCCGCAGCACCGCCGCGATCGTCGAGGTCGGCCCCTCGGCCGCGATGATGCGCGCCTTGCGCGCCGCGATCAGCACCGCCTCGTCGCTGACCGTGGACTCCAGCTGTCCGCTGCCGCCCAGCAGCTCCGACTGCGCGGGCAGGGCCGCTATCGTGCCCGGCCCACTGGCGGGCGAATGCACCCGGCCACCGATCGACAGGGCATAGCCGACCGTCTCGCGGGCGTACACGTACAGGCTGGTCGATGATTGCGTAGGGAGTTTGCGCACACCGAGCAGAAGCTCGGCGCCCGCCATCGCATCGACATGCGAGGCCACCGACACGGGCAGGCCGAGTGCCTCGGCCAGCACGGGCCCGATGGGCGCGTCCTTCCAGCCCAGCCGTGGATGGTCCAGGCATCCGGTCATGCTGTCGACGACGCCGCCTGCGGCCACACCCACCCACAGCGATCGGCGTCGGTGCCAGCGGCTCAGGTAGCGGCGGGCGCTGCCCGCCAGCGATGCCAGCGCGGCCGCCTGTGCGCCGCGCGGCGTCGGGGTTTCGACCACGTCGAGCGTCCGCCCGAACAGGTCGGCAGCAACGATGCTGGTGGTGCGGGCACCGATGTGGATGCCCACGGTCAGGAACGGTTCGTGGTTGACCTCGACGGGCACCCGCGGCCGACCGATCGCCCCCGACACGGTGAGGTCGGCGCGTTCGCGCAGGATCCCGGCGTCAAGCAGGGCGGTGACCTGCCGGTTCACTGTCGCAATGCTCAGCTGGGTGACCTGCGCGATCACGTCACGCGCGATCGGGCCACGCAACCGTGCGGCGCTGAAGACCGAGGCGGCCGCCGCGTCGGCGACCCGCAGCGACGGAGCGACGATGTGGTGGCGGGCCAGACGGCGGGTGGTGGAAGTACGCACTGGGGTGTCCTTTGTGAGGTCGGCTGGTGGGTCCGGGCCACACCTGGCGACTCAGCAGGACGGGAAGGTGTCCGAGTTCAGTCAGGCGCGGCGAAGTACGCAACAACAACACGCACGCCGCGCGGCAGCGCGGGAAGCCTGACCAATCCGGTACACACGATGAACTTAGCACGCCAACTAAAGTTGGGCAGATGACGACACCTCCAACCCGTGAGCGGGTCGCGGTGGTCACCGGCGCCAGTGCCGGCATCGGCGCGGCGACCGCGAGAACCCTTGCTGCACAGGGCTTTCACGTCGTTTGCGTGGCGCGTCGCTCCGACCCGATCAAGGCGCTGGCTGCGGAGATCGGCGGGACCGCAGTTGTGACCGACGTCACCGACGGCGACGCGGTTCAGGCGCTCGCCGACGGTCTGGACCGGGTCGACGTGCTGACCAACAACGCCGGCGGGGCCCGTGGCCTGGAGCCGGTGCTCGAGGCCGACATAGAGAACTGGCGGTGGATGTGGGAAGCGAACGTAGTCGGCACCCTGCGGATGACGCGCGCGCTGCTGCCCAAGCTGATCGAGTCCGGCGACGGCCTGATCGTCACGGTCACGTCGATCGCCGCGATGGAGACCTACGACAACGGGTCCGGTTACACCTCCGCCAAACACGCCCAGGGCGCGCTGCACCGCACGCTGCGCGGGGAGCTGCTGGGAAAGCCGGTGCGGCTCACCGAAATCGCGCCGGGAATGGTGAAGACGGATTTCTCGCTGCGCCGCTTCGACGGGGATCAGGAACGCGCCGACAAGGTGTACGAGGGCGTCACTCCGCTGGTCGCCGAGGACGTCGCCGAGGTGATCGGGTTCGTCGCATCCCGACCGTCACACGTCAACCTGGACCTGATCGTGATCCGGCCGCGCGACCAGGCGAGCGCCTCGAGGTTCTACCGCCGCTAACCGCCGGGTCGCCCGCTGACGGGCTGAGGCGCATCCGACGGCGTGACCGGCGCGGTGCTGGGGATTTCGCTCCGCGGGGCCTGCTTGGACAACGCCGACATCGCCACCCACTCGTCCCACGGAACGGCCCAGTCCCATAGGTCCCCGTCGGAGTAGGACAGCTGGATGGACGTGCCGGTGACCTCGACGGGATCGCCGTAGATCGCGCTGCCGAAGTACTGCTGGGCGTCGCCGGTCGACAGGTTGATGCACCCGTTGGTGACGTTGGTGTTGCCCTGTGCGCCGGAACTGGCCGGGTTGGCGTGGATGAACTCGCCGTTGTTGGAGATGCGCACGGCCCAGCGCTCGTGCACGTTGCTGTACCCGGCCGCGGGATTGGACATGTAGAAGTCCGCGTACTTCTCGCTGACCACGTGGACGCCGCTTCTTGTGATGTTGCGTGGCTTGTCGGCCTCGCCGTAGCTGCACGGGAAATCCATGATCACGCCGGCGTCGGTGATGACCTGGATGCGGTGCGAGGAGGCGTCGGCCTTCACCACCTGGCGGCGGCCGATCAGGAAATTCAGCGTGATGTCCTGCGCACCGAAGGCGCCATTGCCGAACGGCACGCCATACAGCTTCGCATCGACGTTGACCTTGGTGCCTGCCGGGTAGTACTCCTTGGTGCGGTAGTGCACCCGCGAACCGCCGACTTCGTCGGGCAGCCACGCCCAGCCGCCCTCGACCGGAGGATCGGTGGTCACCTTCAGCGCCTTCTCGACGGTGGCCTTGTCGGAGATGGACGCATCGAACTGAATGATGACCGGCGCCGCCACACCGACCGTCTGGCCGTCGGCGAGCTGAAACTGGCCGTTGACCTGAGCCTTGGGGTTGATGGTGCTGAATTTGCCCGCCACCGGGATCGCCTTGCCATCGTGGCCGACGACCGAGCCACCCCATGTGTATTCGACGCCGTAGCCGAGCGGTTCGGTGGTGTTGAACGAGGTTCGGTCGCGGTTGAGGACGCCCGCGACGACCTTGCCCTCGGGATTGGTCAGGGTGACCCGTTGAAACCAGCCATCCTTCACCTCGACGCCGACCCGCGCCGTTGGTGTCACGTCGGCGGCGTCCTTCGCGGGCTTAAACGACAGCGATGCGGCAGGAGGCGCGGCCAGCTGCCCGGCCGGTTTGCTGATCTTGCTACCGCAGGCTGCCAGCGCGCCCGGCGCGACGACTCCAACCGCGAGGGCGGTCAGGACCCGGCGTCGGTTGAACGACGGTGACGGATTGGCGGGGCTCACGTGGACCCAGGGTACCTAGACCGCGGCTCCAATCAGAATCGGCTCGGGTGTGAGTTCGATCCCGAACGCCGTTCTAACACCGTCCCGTACCGTCCTGGCCAGCGCGATCACGTCGGCGGTTGTGGCGCCGCCGCGGTTGGTGAGCGCGAGCGCATGCTTGGTCGACAGCCGGACGGGCGCGCCGTCGCCGGGGTAGCCCTTGCCGAAGCCGGCGCGCTCCACGAGCCAGCCGGCGGCCAGCTTCACCCCGCCGGGCGCCGGGTAATTGGGGACGGCCCCCGCCCCTTCTCCCGCACGGCTCCTCACGATGTCGAACTCGGCGGGCGTGACAACCGGGTTGGTGAAGAACGAGCCGACGCTCCAGGTGTCGTGATCGGCCTCGTCGAGCACCATCCCCTTGCGCGAACGCAGCGACAGCACGGCCTCCCGAACGCGTGCAGGGTCGGTGCGGTCGGCGGGCGCCGCGCCCAGCGCGGTGGTCAGCTCGCCGTAGCGCAGCGGCGCGCTGAGACCGTCGGTGTTGAGGGCGAACTCCACCTCCAGCACAATCGCGGCCTGCGAATGCCTGAGAATGCTTGTCCGGTAACCGAATTGGAGCGCATCCGGCGGAACCCACCGGTCCTCGCCGCTTCGTCGGTCCAGCAGCCGCACACGGCGAATGGTGTCGGCGACCTCGGCGCCGTACGCGCCGACGTTCTGCACCGGCGTTGCCCCTGCCGAGCCGGGGATGCCCGACAGGCATTCCAGCCCGCCAAGCCCGTGTGCCAGCGAGGTGACGACAACGTCGTCCCAGATCGCGCCTGCCTCGGCGCGCACGACATTGTCGTCGACGGTGATCTCGGTATTGGCGAGCAGGACGACGGTGAGATCGTCGAGGTCGTCGGACAGCACGACATTGGAGCCGCCGGCGAGGACCAGCGCGTCATCGCCGCCGAGCGCGCGAATCACGTCGATCACCTTCTGCGTGGTGTCGCATGTGATCAGGCGCCGCGCAACGGGTCCGATCCGAAAGGTGGTCAGCGGCGCCAAGGGCACCGACTCGGTGACGGCGGCACCCCCCACAGACGAACTGGCCACGGCGGGTAACGGTAGCCTGGCCAGCTATGCCGCGTTCATTCGACATCGTCGCCGAATACGTGGGCAGCGTCGAACAGGTCCACCAGGCATACCGCGACGAACAGTACTGGCTGGTGCGGTTGGCGGACTCGGGGGCCGACGACTACTCGCTGGACTCGATGGATGTCGAGGCGGACGGCGCCATCGATGTCGTCACGACGCAGACGCTGCGGGTCGACCGGCTGCCCGCCGTTGTCACGCAGTTCCACCGCGGCGACCTGAGTTTCGTGCGCGAAGAGACGTGGACTCCGGTGATCGACGGCCAGGCCACCGCCACGGTCAAGGGCTCGATCACCGGCGCTCCCGCCACCCTGATCGGCACCGCGGCACTCGCTCCGGCAAATTCCGGCGCCGGGTCGCGGCTGGAGTTCAAGGCCACGGTTCAGGTCGACATTCCCCTCGTCGGCGGCAAGATCGAGAACTTCATCGGCAGCCAGCTCGTCGAATTGCTAGTCGCGGAACAGCGTTTTACCACGGTGTGGATCACCGAAAACGCATAACCTGCCGGTTACCGTTAATTCCATGAGCGGTCGCATGGATTACACCATCGCGAGTTTGGCAAACCCCGTCGGGGCGATCACCCGGGGCACCACCGGGCACAACCGGCTGCGCCGATGCGATCGCTGGCTGGTGCATTCGCGACGGGTTCGCACGGCGTTGCAGGCCGCCGCCGTCCCGCTGGTGATCGATCTCGGCTACGGCGCGCTGCCCGTGACGACGCTGGAGCTGGCGGCGCGGCTGCGGGTGGTGCGTGCCGACGTCCGTGTTGTGGGCCTGGAGATCCACCCCGAGCGCATTGTGGCGTCGCGCGACGGCGTCGAATTCGGGCTCGGCGGCTTCGAATTGGCCGGGCGGACACCGGTTTTGGTGCGCGCATTCAACGTGCTGCGCCAATACCCGGTCGAACGAGTGGCCGAGGCATGGTCGGTGATGCAGCGGCAGCTGGCGCCGGGCGGGCTGATCGTCGACGGCACCTGCGACGAGCTCGGCCGGCTGTGCTGCTGGGTGCTGCTGAACGCCGACGGGCCGGTGAGCCTGACGCTGGCCTGCGACCCGTTCGCGATCGACCGCCCTTCGGACCTCGCCGCGCGGCTGCCCAAGGTGCTGATCCACCACAACGTCGCCGGCCAGCCCGTCCACGCCTTGTTGACAGCCGCCGACCGCGCGTGGGCCAGCGTCGCGGGCCATGGCGTGTTCGGTCCGCGGGTCCGCTGGCGAGCGATGCTGGACCTGCTGCGCGACGAAGGATTGCCCGTCGAGCCGCCGCGTCGGCGGATGCGCGACGGCGTGCTCTCGGTGCCGTGGCCGGTGGTGGCGCCGTTAGGCTGACCGCATGCGGATTGCCCTCGCGCAGATCGTCAGCGGCACAGAACCTGGGGCCAACCTCGGTCTCGTCGAGGAGCACACGAAACGTGCCGCCGACGCGGGTGCGCAACTCGTGCTGTTTCCCGAGGCGACGATGTGCCGGTTCGGCGTGCCGCTGGCGCCGATCGCCGAGCCTCTGGACGGCGCGTGGGCGTCGGGGGTGCGGGCGATCGCCGAGCGGGCGGGCATCGTCGTCGTCGCGGGCATGTTCGTCCCGGCCGACGACGGACGGGTGACCAACACGCTGATCGCGACGGGCCCCGGCGTCGAAGCCCACTACGACAAGATCTACCTCTACGACGCGTTCGGCTTCGCCGAGTCCAAGACCGTCGCACCCGGGCACGAACCCGTTGTGATCACTGTCGACGGGGTGAGAGTCGGGCTGACCCTGTGTTACGACATCCGGTTTCCCGAGCTCTACATCGAATTGGCCCAGCGCGGAGCGCAACTCATCACCGTGCACGCGTCGTGGGGCAGCGGCCCCGGCAAGCTCGAGCAGTGGACCCTGTTGGCCCGCGCCCGCGCCATCGACACGACGGCTGTGGTCGCCGCCGTCGATCAGGCCTACCCGGGCGACAAGATAGCCGCCGTCGGGCCCACCGGGGTCGGCGGCACCGTGGTGGCCTCGGCGCTCGGTGAGGTGCTCGCATCGGCCGGCGCCGACCCGCAGTTGCTCGTCGCTGACGTCGACCTCGATGCGGCACAGAAAGCCCGCGACACCATCGCGGTGTTGCGCAACCGCACACAGTTCGCTCGCGACGATAGGGCACAATCGCTGGGGTGACCGATCCCTGGGGTCGCCCGCCCAACCAGGCGCCGCCCGTCCCACCGCAGCCACCGCCGCCGCACGGCCCGCCGCCCATGCGTCCCGGATCGCCGTTCGACGCGCCCACGCAGACTTTCGCCAAACCCCCACAGGAGGGCTCGTCGCCGTCGGTGAAGATCAAGAACCTCTTCAAAGACCCGCTGTCGATTGTTCTGGTGGTCGTCATCGTCGTGGCGCTGGCTCTCGCCGGTCTGCTCGCCGGTGAGCTCTACGCACGCCACCGCGCGGACGCCGTTGTGGCACGGGTCGCCCAGTGTGTGGTGCAGGATCAGGCGTCGGCGTCGTTCGGCGCGTTGCCCCCATTCCTGATTCAGCACATCACCGGCCACTACACGAACATCAATGTCGAGACCGCGGGCAACCAGGTCCGGCAGGCCAAGGGCATGAAGGTCAACCTCAACATCAAGGACGTGCGCCTCCAGGGCACGGCCAATTCCAGCGGCTCGATCGGTTCCTTGGTCGCGAACATCACCTGGTCGGCCGATGGGATCAAGCAGACCATCCAGGGAGCGATTCCGATCGTCGGGTCATTCGTCACCGGCGTGACCACCAATCCCAACGACGGCACGATCGAGTTGCATGGGGCGCTCGGCACCATCGTCGCGAAGCCCGCGGTCGTCGACAACGGCATCGGGTTGCAGGTCGTCAGCCTGACCGGCCTGGGCTTCACGTTGCCCCGAGAGACCGTTCAGCCGGCGCTCGACGCGTTCGCCTCGACGCTGACGAAGAACTACCCGTTGGGTATCCACGCCGACAGCGTTCAGGTCACCGATAGCGGTGTGGTGAGCCAGTTCTCGACTCAGAACGCGTCGATCCCGAAGAGCAACGACGACCCCTGCTTCGCCGGCCTTTAGGGTCTAGGGTCCCTGTCAACCCAGCTCGTCGAGCACGGCGCGGGTGCCCGACAACCCCAGCCGGGTCGCGCCGGCGTTGAGCATCGCGATGGCGTCGGCCGCCGTCCGGATCCCACCGCTCGCCTTGACCTCGAGGTGCCGCGGAGCGACGGTGGCGACCATCAGCTCGACCGCCTGCACGGACGCGCCTCCGCAGGGGTGAAATCCGGTGGAGGTCTTGACGAAATCGGCGTCGGTGTCCGCGGCTGCCCGGCAGGCCTGGACCAGAGTCTGCTCATCGCCCAGGCTCAGTAACGCGGCCGACTCCACGATCACCTTGAGCACGACGGATTGAGAAATCGCCGAACGGACTGCGGCGATGTCGGCGCGCACGGCATCGAAATCACCGGACAGCGCGGCCCCCACGTCGATGACCATGTCGATCTCGCGCGCGCCTGCCGCGGTGGCGAGCCGCGCTTCTTCGGCCTTGATCGCCGAAACATGCTTGCCTGACGGGAATCCCACGACCGCGGCGATCTCGACAGCGAGCGGCCGCGAGCGCGTGACGGCGGGAACCATCGATGGCGACACGCACACCGCGTACACCTCGAGTTCTTCTGCCTCCGACACCAGCGCTCTGACGTCGGCTTCGGTGGCCTCCGGCTTGAGCAGCGTATGGTCGACGAGCGCGGCCACTTCCTCGCGGCTGAACCGGCCCATCAGAAGGGTTCTTGGATGCCGCCTGGATTACAACCCGCCGCCAGCATCTGCGCGTCGCTGACCTCGGGTCGCCATGGTTCGAGATTCCAGCTGATCTTTCCGGGCTGAGCGAATTCGGCGATGTGCCAGTGGCACAGGAACTGGGCCTTCATGCCGGGCGTGTCGGCGTCGCGCGAAAACGCCAGCACCTCCGTCCACGCCTCCTCGGCCTGGGCATTGGTGCCGAGCTGGCGGGCCTGACTACGTCCCGACTCGGTCGGGTAGACGCGAAGGCTGTTCAGATCGGCCCACTTCGCCCACTCGACATGGTCGATGTAGGGCGGACTCGCCATGTCGGCGGAGGCTGTCGGAGCGAGGCCGAGGGGCACAGTGACGGCCGCCATCGCGGCGGCGATGACGCAGCGCAGCCGAGTCATCGGGGACTATCGCGACTTCCCTTGGATCTCCAGGATCTTGGGCCGCACGTCGACGAGGTACACGCCGGCCGCGACTGCCGCGATCGCCGTTCCGGTAATGCCGAGCACCAATGCCAGCAAGCAGCCGACCCCGAGGATCACCAGCCAGACCGGCTTGGTCAGCTTGTCGGCGGCGGTGTAGGCGTCGGGCCGTTGCAGCGCCGCATGCACGAACGCGTAGACGGTCGTCCCCAACACGGCGAACGTCAGGATAGTAAGGACGGTACCCACAAGGTGGCTCACGACAACAAGCCTATGCGGGTACCGACCCCTGGTCGACTTTGAGTCGTCCCAAGGGACGACTCAACGCGCCGACGTTACTTCTGGGTGACCTTCTTGGCCGCCGACTTCTTGGCCGGAACCTTCTTGGCGACCGACTTCTTGGCCGGGGCCTTCTTGCTGGGAGCCTTCTTGGCCTGGGCTTTCTTCGGTAGTTCGACACCGACCAGCTTGGCGGCGCGCTCGCCGACCGCGCGGGTCTGCGACGCGACGTTGCCCAGCGCCTCCTCGGTCAGCTCGCGATAGCTCTCGACGCGCCCGCGGCCCTCTTCAAGCGCGGGGGCGTTGCGCAGCCGCTCCAGCGCGGCCTCGCCACGCTCGATCAGCCTGTTGTACGTGCTCTGCGCGGCATCCGCGTAGCTCTCCGCGAACTTGCGCACCTCCTCGGAGGTCAGCCGCTCGCGCAGGTCGCCGAACTGGGTCGGCAGGTCCTCCTGCAGCTTGGTCAGGCGGGCACGGCTCTCTTCGACGCGCGCCTCGGCGTCGGACCGAGCCTCCCCGGCGCGCTCGCGCAGGGTGGCCACGATTTCGTTGACCCGCTCGAGGGCCAAGTCGGCGGCGCCGACCGCAGCGAGCAGGGGGGCCTTCAGGTCATCAACGGTCGGCTGGTTCTTAGCCGGCTTGTTCTTCGCCATGGTGCAGTTCCTTTCGGTGAGATTTCAATCAGCGGTGATGAACTTCTATCGGACGGTTCGCTTGGTCAGGTGAAAACAATCAGTCAGTCTTCGGCTCCTCACCTGCGGCTTCGTTCTGTTGGCAAAACGATGTGTAGATGTCGAGCAGCACCTGCTTCTGCCGCTCGGTGATCGCCGTATCGGTGACGATGGCGTCACGGACCTCGCTTGGATCGCTGGGTTCCAGGATCCCGGCGCGGACATACAGCACTTCCGCGGACACCCGCAGCGCCTTGGC
>DATARY010000056.1:0-5980 GCA_036263935.1 Mycobacterium sp. | reverse complement strand
CCTCAACTATGAGGCCGGGGTGGCGGGCGCGGTGTTCATCGATCCGATCGCCGCCGGCTGGTTCGTCGGCAGGCCCGGCCTGATCGGCGCCGACGGTGTGCACCCCACCGACGCCGGGCACGCCCTGATGGCGGAGAAGATCGCCCCGCTCATCGACGCGCAGTTGCTGCGGCAGATCTGAGCTCGGTGCGGACACCCTTGTGGGTGCGGACACCCTTGTCGGTGCGGACACCCTTGTTGCGCATCAGAAAGTCCGCCAGATAGCCGTCGTGGGGGAGTTCGGGTGCGGACCGATATGTGGGGAAACGTCCGCTGTAGACGTTGGCGATCGTCGGCTCGCCGAGCAACTCGCCGATGAGGTCGGTGTCGGCGGTAATCGCGTTGAGCACCAGTGAATGTCGCAGCGGTTCGAGCCCGTCGGAACGCGACCACGGCGACACCCACACACAGGGGAACGGCAGCTCGATGTTGAGTTTGCCGACGTCGGGGCCGGCCAGCAGGTGCACCGCGGGCCGCAGGGCGGCCTGCCCCTGGCCGACGTCGGCGACGATCTGGTCGGCGCCGAGCACCGGCTGCGCCCCAACGGCTTTGGTCGCGAGATAGCTCGCAACGGCTCGCGCGGCATCGATGGGTGCAGTGGGCAGGATCGCGCGGTCATCGGTGTTGGGCAGCGGCTCGATGACCGACAGGCGGCCCGCGATCGCGTCGGCGAGCGGGGCAGCATCTCCTTCGTAGAGCACAGCGGTCGCGTTTGTGCACGCGGTGCCGCCGAGGCCGACGATCGAATCGACGATCACGTCGAGATAGTCGCGCCAGTCGTGTTCGGCGGTGATGAGCACCTTGGTCCGGCCGGGGCCGTTCACGAACACCGTCCGATCGTTGGCGTACTTGTCGACAACGTCGGAACCGCCGTAGACCATGGCCAGGTCGGCGGCGTCGACGATGCTGTTGGCGCCGGCGTGGTCGGTGGGCAGGTATGTTGCGTCCTCGGGGCGAAAGCCGGCCTGCCGCAACGCATGAATGAGTCGGTACGCGGTGAACGGCTCGCGTCGTGATGGACGGACCGCTACGCGGTAACCCAATGCCAGCGCCTGTGGCCACGAGCCGTGAACGCCGGGCGCATTGCCGGAGGCATGCACGGCGAACACCTCGCCGCGACGCACCCACACCGCGCCTCCCGCCGGGGAGGGCACTTCACGCCAGTCCGGGGTTGCACCCACCGGTTGTGCAGGCCGGATCGCATCGAACGCCGCGGCGACGCCGTCGGCCACATCGCGCGCACCCGCACGTGCTACCGCAACCGGCAATCCGGAGACCCGGCTGGCCAGCAGGACGTAGGTGTCGAAGTCCAGGCCGGCGATCTCCGAGTTCCTATATATGGTGGCGGCTTTGGCCAGCGCACGCTCGCGCGCGGCCTCGGGCATCGGTCGCGTCTTTCGCTGCGCGGCGATAGAGCGGGCAACAAAGAGAGGCGGCACGAGGCTGAGCTCGGCCAGCGGCACACCGGTCGTGTCGCTGATGAGCTCACGATTGCGGGTGCGGTACTCACCGGCCGGCCCGAGTGCGGGCAGCTCGACGAGATCGTTTGTCGTGCTTGTCTTCCCGCCAACAATGGACGTCACGATCAGTACACCCCCTCGATGACGACGTCGCCTTCGAAGGTGGCCACCGGCATCACCTCGCTGACGGAATCGCCGACCTGACCGTCGGGCCCGGGTATCCGGATGGCGCTGTCTCGTTCGAGGTTATTCGGGATGAACATGCCCTTGCTGATGTGGTTCATGACGACCTGGCCGCGCTCACCATGTGGCACTTGCTCGCCGGTTTCGGGGTCGACCACCCGCAACACGACGTAGGGACTGCGGGGATCGAACACGTATGAATCGAACTCGGCGCTCGGGACGCGGGTCTGTGCCTGCGAGAGGATCATCGTGCTGCCGTAGAACATGGTGACGGCGGCCGCCGGAAAGATCTCGCGAAACAGATCGAACGTATCGGCGTCGACATGGGCGCCACTGACCACCATGAACCGCACCTTCTCGTCGACCAGCCGCACGAGCAGGTCATCGCGGGCGATGGCTTCCAGGAGCGGCGGAGTGGTGTGCAGATTCGCGATATCTTGGCTCTCCAGAATGAATCTGGCCTGTGTGAGGACATGCTCGACGTACGCCGAGACTTCGCCGGCCGCACCGCGGGCCGCTAACTGCTTGACCCACCGAGGGTCCAGGTCGACCTGGTGGCAGATCGAACCATGTCGTTCGCAAACCGCGCGGGAGAAGTAACCGACTCCGTGCGGACCGCTCGGCATCAGACACAACAGACCGCGACCCGGCACGAATCCGCCGGTCCGGAAATCCTCGGCCTGCCACTGGATAACCTGCGCAACCCAGTCCGGCAGCTGAGCGGTACGTTTCGGAGCTCCCGTCGTGCCGCCCGACTCGAATATCAGGGGGATCGGACCCGGCGAGCCGTAACCGCGGGGAATGAGGTCCTCCACCGGTGTGACGCGTAATTCGTTGACAAGGTTGGGAAACAATCCCAGATCGTCGAACGTCTTGATGTCCGTCAGCGGATCGAAGTCGAGGTTCTTCGCCGTGCGCAGCCAGTACGGCGAACCGGTGCCCTCGCCGAAGTGCCACGCGATCGCCGCGTGCAGATAAGCGTCCGCGTCACCGACGGGTGTCTTGCGCGGGACATCCAACAGCGAGAAATCGGCATCGGCCATGCGTTACTCCTATGTCAAGCCGCTGCCGTTTGGCAAGGCTGGAGTCGGTTGTGGTGGTCGGTGTGTAGGTGGTGGAAGACGACGCTGGCTAGACGGCGTTTGAGGCAGCGCAGCGCTTCGGTGTTGGAGTCGCCCGCGGCTTGGCGGTGTCGGTAGTAGGTCTGACCGAGCCCCTGGAGGCAGATCTGGGTGACGGCGATGCGGTGCAGGGCGGCATTGAGTTGACGGTTGCCTGAGCGAGTCAGCCGGACGCGGCCGGCGGTGTTGCCCGACCACACCGGGATGGGTGCGACCCCGGCGTGGCGGGCGAAGGCCGCCTCGCTCTTGAACCGGGTAACTCCAGCGACCTCACCGACCAGTTTGGCCGCGGTCAACTCCCCGCATCCGGGCAATGCCAGCAGCACTGGGGCGATCTGGCGGACCCGCGCACCGATGCGCTTGGCCAACACGTTGATCGCCTCGGTGAGCCGAGTGATGTCGGCCAGCTCGTCACGAGCGAGCTCGGCGACCAATCCGTCTACGGTCTGAAGCCAGTCACCAAGGATGCGACGATGCTTGGCCAGGACCAACGAACGGGCCTTGGGAGCGCGTTCGGGATCGAGTTCGTGCACCCGCCACAACAGACGGTTGATCGTCGCAGTCCGTTGCGCCACAAGGACTTCGCGGCGATCCACCAGCAACTTCAACTCCCGCGACACCTCGTCATGCGAGGCGACCGGCAGATCGGGCTCACGCAAGTATCCCCGCGCCACGGCCAACGCATCGATCGGATCGGACTTACCCCGGGTGCGCGCAGACTTGCGCGTCTGCGCCATCAGCTTCGGCGGCACCCGCACCACCTGCTGCCCCGCGGCGAGCAGGTCGCGCTCCAACCGCGCCGACAGGTGCCGGCAATCCTCGATCGCCCACACCACCTGCGATCCGAAGCGTTCCCGGGCCCACATCACCGCCTCGCCATGGCCTCTACTGGTCGTCGCCACGACCTTCTCCGCCAGCTTGCGGCCGACCTCATCGACCGCAACGAACGTGTGGGTGCGCTTGTGTACATCGGCTCCAACAACAACCATGGTGGTTGCCTCCTTCACTGTGAGGTGACGGTTGGGCCGGTCGGCGGACACATCTCAGTCGGGGGCGATGCCACGCTCCTATCAAGTCACGCCGGCCGGTCCTTCACACCTGATGCCGACAAAACGCATGCACGCCAACCCCGAAGGCGGCACCGAGCGTACGAGCCAGACACCAGGTGATCAGGATCCAACCACCGCAACAAAGCGGCACCTCACCCTGACACCCGAGCGTAGAAGCCGGCCGGTGCGGGTGAGCCGGGCACCGCCTGGCGCCGAGGAGAACAGATCCCAAACAACGTCGAAAAAGACGGGATACGACGACGCCCCGCGAGCTGTGTGGGCTCGCGGGGCGCTGCAGGCTAGGTCGAAGTTGGTTGTGACCTAGGCTAGGTCGAACCGATCGTTGTTCATCACCTTGACCCAGGCCGCGACGAAGTCGTTGACGAACTTCTCCTTCGCGTCGTTCGTGGCGTAGACCTCGGCCAGCGAGCGCAGTATCGAGTTCGAACCGAAGACCAGGTCGGCGCCGGTGGCGGTCCACTTGGGCGTACCGGTGGCACGATCGCGACCTTCGTAGACGTTCTCCGTCGACTCCGAGACCGACCACTGCGTGCCCATGTCGAGCAGGTTCACGAAGAAATCGTTGGTCAGCGTGCCGGGTCTATCGGTGAACACCCCGTGTTTGGTCTGGCCGTTGCCCAGAGCCCGCAGGCCGCCAACCAGAACCGTCATCTCGGGCGCGGTCAGGTTCAACATGTAGGCACGGTCCACCAGCATGTGCTCCGCCGGAGTCTTCTCTCCGGCCCGCAGATAGTTGCGGAAGCCGTCGGCCCGCGGTTCGAGCAATTCGAACGCCTCCACATCGGTCTGCTCCTGCGAGGCGTCGGTGCGCCCCGGCGTGAACGGCACCGTGATGCTGTGCCCGGCGTCCTTTGCCGCCTTCTCGATGGCCGCGGAGCCGCCCAGCACGATCAGGTCGGCGAGCGAAACCTTCTTGCCGCCGGACGCAGAGCCGTTGAAATCGGACTGGATCTTCTCCAGCGCCGGCAGCACCGTGTCCAGATCGGCGGTCTTGTTCACCTCCCAATCCTTCTGCGGCGCAAGGCGAATCCGTGCCCCGTTGGCGCCGCCCCGCAGGTCGGTGCCGCGGAAGCTGGCCGCCGACGCCCACGCCGCCGAAACCAGCTGGGAGACCGACAGACCCGACTCGAGGATCTTCGCCTTGAGGGCCTTGACGTCCTCCTCGGTGATCAGCTCGTGGTCGACCGCGGGGACGGGGTCCTGCCACAGCTGCGGCTCGGCAACCCACGGGCCCAGATAGCGCGAGACGGGTCCCATGTCGCGGTGCAGCAGCTTGTACCACGCCTTCACAAACGCCTCGGACAACTCCTCGGGGTGGTCCAGCCAGCGCCGAGTGATCTCGCCGTAGATTGGGTCCACCCGCATCGAGATGTCGGTCACCAGCATCGTCGGTTTGCGCGGCGGACCACCGAACGGGTCGGGAATGATGGCCTCGGCGTCCTTCGCGACGAACTGCCAGGCATCACCTGGGCTCTTCGTCAGCTCCCACTCGTGGGCGTACAGCAGCTCCAGGAAGCTGTTGCTCCACTTGGTGGGGGTTGGCGTCCAGACCACCTCGAGGCCGCTGGTGATCGCGTCCTTGCCCACGCCGGTGCCAAACGAGCTCTTCCAGCCCAGGCCCTGCATTTCCAGGGGGCAGCCCTCGGGTTCGGGCCCGACGTGGTCGCCGGGGCCCGCGCCGTGGGTCTTGCCGACCGAGTGGCCCCCGACGATGAGCGCAGCCGTCTCCTCGTCGTTCATCGCCATCCGACGGAAAGTTTCCCGAATGTCCGTGGCCGCAGCCAACGGATCGGGTTGGCCTTCGGGGCCCTCCGGGTTCACATAGATCAGACCCATGGTCGTCGCGCCATAAGGGTTCGCAAGGTCCCGCTCACCGGAATAGCGCCGGTCGGTGCCCAGCCACTCCTCTTCTTCGCCGAACAGGATTTCTTCTGGCTCCCAGATGTCTTCGCGACCGAAGCCGAAACCGAATGTCTTCAATCCCATGGATTCATACGCACAGTTGCCCGCGAAGATGATGAGGTCGGCCCACGAGATCTGCTTGCCGTACTTCTGTTTGAGCGGCCAGAGCAGCCGACGCGCCTTGTCCAGGCTCACGTTGTCGGGC
>DATARY010000043.1:0-15406 GCA_036263935.1 Mycobacterium sp. | reverse complement strand
GGCGATGCTGTTCGCGGTTGGACCTGACCCGGCCGGTTTCCTCGGCCACCGGATCGCGCTGCGCGCGCAGTGGCTCGCGCCACTCGTCACGCAGCACGGGAACGCGACCGGTCCCGCGACGCCCGGGGTCGTAGGTCACCGAAACAGGATGGCACAGCGGCGGGAAATTGCACTTGGCGGCGCGCCACCGCGCACGGCCCTCGCACGCACGCATTGGTGGCGGTAGTAGTGTCGGTGCGAAACGAAGCGGAATCAGAGGACTTGATGAGCGAACTCGCCAACGCCGCGCGGAAAAGCGCGCAGCCGGGCGTCGGTTCCGGCCCGAATCGGCGTGGCAACAGGCTGCCCCGCGACGAGCGCCGCGGGCAGCTACTCGCCGCTGCCAGCGAGGTTTTCGTCGACCGCGGATACCACGCCGCCGGCATGGACGAGATCGCCGACCGCGCCGGGGTCAGTAAACCCGTCCTCTACCAACACTTTTCGTCGAAGGTGGAGCTGTACCTTGCGGTGCTCGCGCGACATGTCGACAATCTGGTGTCCGGCGTACGCCAGGCGCTGCGCACTACCACCGACAACCGTCAGCGGGTGCGAGCCGCGGTTCAGGCGTTCTTCGAGTTCATCGACCACGACAGCCAGGGCTACCGGCTGATCTTCGAGAACGACTACGTCACCGAGCCCCAGGTGGCCGTGCAGGTGAAGGTGGCCACGGAATCGTGCACCGACGCGGTGTTCGACCTGATCAGCCACGACTCCGGGCTGGAACCGCACCGGGCCAGGATGATCGCGGTAGGTGTGGTCAGCATCAGCGTCGACTCGGCGCGGTATTGGCTCAACAACGACCGGCCGATCTCCAAGGAAGACGCGATCGGCGGCACCGTGCAGTTCATCTGGGGCGGCCTGTCCCACGTGCCCCTTACCCGGTCTTAGCGGACCCCGCCCCGACACCGAAACCGACTCGGCGTACATCAGCGGCGCCGATTTCCACGTAGGCGATTTTTTTCGTCTGAACTAGGAAACGCCGCCCCTTCTCGTCGGTGAGGGCAAGCAAGCCGGAGTCTTTGCCCAGCGCCTCGGTGATCAAATTCTCCACCTCGCTGGGTGTCTGCGCGCTGTTGAAGTTCAGCTCGCGCGGGCTGTCGGTGATACCGATCTTGACCTCCACGCTTGGACCCTTTCCGTTCGAATGCGTTCGACTCGAATGCGTTCGACGAGAAGGCTAGTCGACGCCCCCAGGGAAACCTCGACCGAACCGAGTCCGGACCGTGACCGAAACCCAGGCGCGTCAACCTCATCCGTCACTTTTGCCTCGATAGCATCAGCGCGGCAATGGAAGAAACGACCGGGATAGCTGGATGAACAGGCCTTATACAGCACATTCACCGTATTCTCTGACCCCGACCGAACGGATCCACACTGGAGTCGGCGAAAGCGTCGGCGATGTCGATCGCGAGGATCTCGAGGACGACTACGGCGGGCGCTCGGAGTACGCCGATTACGACTACGAATACGACGACGAGTACGACTACGAGCCGATCGATCGCCGGTGGGTGTGGGTCGCCGGGGTGGCCGGCGCCATTCTGCTCGTCGCGGTGGTCTGCACCGTGGTCATCCTCGGCGGCGGCGACAGCGGCTCGGTGTCGTCGACCGCGATGAGCTCGTTAGCGCCGCAGACCAGCCAGCCCGTCACCACCTCGCGGGCGCCGGCCGCGACGACACCGTCGGCGCCGACTCCCGCACCGCTGCCTCGCGAAACGGTCACGACCGTTACACCGACCGCGAGCGCACCGCCCCGCGCGGCGGCGCCGACCGAAGCCGCGCCGGCACCGAACACGATCACCTACCGGGTGACCGGCGCCCGCAATCTCCTCGACCTGGTGACGGTGATCTACACCGACGCGCAGGGCGCGCTGCAGACCGACGTGAACGTCGCGTTGCCGTGGAGCAAGACGGTCGTGCTGGACCCGGGAGTCACGCTCAGCTCGGTCACCGTGACCAGCGTGGCCGGTCAGCTCAACTGCAGCATCACCGACGCCGGCGGCGCGGTGATCGCACAGCAGAACAACAACACGATGATCGCCAACTGCACGAAGTAGCTGGGGAGGTGGCGGCCGAGTGAGCATCGCAGGCGCCGCCGGCGCCGATGAGCGGTGGGCCCACGCCCGAAGGGCAGGGGACGAGGCCAGAACCGACCATCAGATCAGGCGAGCCCCAGTTCGTGGATGCGGGCGCTGTGGGTGCGCTGAAGCCGGTCGAAGAACTCCGTCATCTGGGTCAGGCCCTCACCGCTGGTCATCACCAGATCGACGAGCTCGTCGTGGTCGGCGAGCACGTACTGGGCCTGGGTGATGGCTTCGCCGAGCAGCCGGCGTGACCACAGGGCCAGCCGGTGCCGCTGTTTCTCGCTGGCCGTCACGGCGGCCTGAACCTCGGAGACGACGAACTGTGAGTGCCCGGTCTCCGACAACACCGCACGCACCACATCGGCTACCTCCGCAGGCATCGCGTCGGCGATCTCCAGATAGAAGTCGGCGGCCAGCGCATCACCGACGTAGGTCTTCACGAGCGCTTCCAGCCACGTACTGGGCGTGGTCAGCCGGTGGTAGTTCTCCAGCGCCGAGGCGTACTTCGTCATCGTGGGCACCACGTCGACTCCCCTGCGCTCCAGGGCATCTCGGAGTACCTCGTAGTGGTTCATCTCCGCGGCCGCCATGCTGGCCATGTTGATCCGGCCGCGGAGGTTGGGCGCCATCCGCGCCTCGTCGGTGAGCCGGTAGAACGCCGCCACCTCGCCATAGGCCAGCAGCGCGAAAAGCTCGTTGACACCCGAATGGCCGGCGGACACGCCTGAAGTCTCCGAGGGGGTCATCTGCTCGGACGGACCCGGCGGCGCCGGATTCATGGCGGTCATGGCCCAACCTTAGACGCCGGCGGGCCGCCGCGGTCGCCGGGCAAACCCGACCAGCTATCATGTACGTAGGCAGCGGCACGACGGTGACTTCCAGTGACCGGACGCCGCTTCCTGGGAATTGTGCGTGCACGCAGTTGGCCCGCCGAACCGCGCTGGGCCCCGTGGAGCTTTTCGTCAAACTCGTGCGCGCGTGGACGCCGCGAGGATTGACAACTGAAAGGCTACCTCTACCAAGCATGACTGCATTACATCCAACATTTGCCAAACTCGGAGTTCGCGACGAAATAGTGCGTGCACTGGGCGAGGACGGCAAGGAACATCCGTTTGCTATCCAGGAGCTGACGCTGCCGCTCGCGCTGGCGGGCGATGACCTGATCGGCCAGGCCCGCACGGGCATGGGCAAGACCCTTGCCTTCGGCGTGCCGCTGCTGCAGCGCATCACCTCCGACACCGAACGTCCGCTGTCCGGCACCCCCCGCGCGCTTGTGGTGGTCCCCACCCGCGAGCTGTGCCTGCAGGTGTCCGGCGACCTCGCCGGTGCCGCGAAGTACCTGACGGCCGGTGAGCGGAAGCTGACCGTCGTGTCGATCTACGGCGGCCGGCCCTACGAGCCGCAGATCGAGGCGCTGCAGAAGGGGGTCGACGTCGTCGTCGGCACCCCGGGCCGCCTGCTCGACCTGGCCCAGCAGGGCCACCTCCGGCTCGGCGGGTTGTCGATGCTGGTGCTCGACGAGGCCGACGAGATGCTCGACCTCGGTTTCCTGCCCGATATCGAGCGGATTCTGCGTCAGATCCCCGACGACCGGCAGTCGATGCTGTTCTCGGCGACCATGCCCGATCCGATCATCACGCTGGCCCGCACGTTCATGAACCAGCCCACGCACATCCGGGCGGAGGCGCCGCACTCCTCGGCCGTGCACGACCTCACCGAGCAGTTCGCCTACCGGGCCCACGCGCTGGACAAGGTGGAACTGCTCAGCCGCGTGCTGCAGGCCCGCGGCCGCGGGGCGACGATGATCTTCACCCGCACCAAGCGGACCGCGCAGAAGGTCTCCGACGAGCTCGCCGAACGCGGCTTCAAGGTCGGTGCCGTGCACGGCGACCTCGGCCAGCCTGCCCGCGAGAAGTCGCTGAAGGCGTTCCGCACCGGTGAAATCGACGTGCTCGTCGCCACCGACGTCGCCGCTCGGGGTATCGACATCGACGACGTCACTCACGTCATCAACTACCAGTCCCCCGACGACGATAAGACCTATGTGCACCGAATCGGCCGCACGGGACGGGCCGGGCGCACCGGCATCGCCGTCACGCTGGTGGACTGGGACGAGCTCGCCCGCTGGACGATGATCGACAAGGCGCTGGGCCTGGGCTCCCCCGACCCCGCCGAGACCTATTCGAGCTCTCCGCACCTGTACGAAGAGCTGGACATCCCGACCGACGCCGGCGGCACGGTCGGCCCGGCCCGATCGACCGGATCCGCCAAGCAGCAGGCCAAGAAACCCGCCCGCGACGGCGACAAGCCCGCGAAGCCCAGTAACCGGTCCCGCAGGCGCACCCGCGGCGGCAAGCCGGTCACCGGCCACCCCGCTGCGGCCGAACAAGCTGCGCCCGCCTCCGACGGCGATGCGAGTGCCGACACCGAATCGACGCGCGCCTCTGGCCGCCGTCGGCGCCGTCGCCCGCGCAAGGCCGCGCCTGCCAGCGCCAGTTAGGCGAGGTTCCCGCCATCCGATGGTGAAACCCGAACGCCGCACCAGGGCAGACGTGGTGGCGGCCGTGGCGATCGTGGCGGTTATCGCGCTGGCCGCGGTGCTGATCTGGTGGACCAGCGACGCCCGCGCGACAATCAGCCGGCCGGCCGCGGCGCCGGTGCCCCACCTGGCGCCGGCGAAGGTCGTGCCGGACGCGCTGCGCCAGCTCTGGACGGCCCGCAGCCCCAAGACGACGATGCCGCTGGAAGTGGCCGGCAGCGTGGTGACCGGAGACGGCCACGAAGTCGCCGGCCGCGACCCCGCGACCGGCAACGTGCTGTGGACCTACGCCCGCGATCTCGACCTGTGCGGGGTCACCTGGGTCTACAACGACGCCGTTGCGGTGTATCCCGATGAGCGCGGCTGCGGACAGGTCAGCACGATCGACGCCGCCACCGGGATGCGCGGCCCCAGCCGCACCGCATACGCCGACCCGGAGGTCACCCTGTCCTCCGACGGCACCACCGTGCTGTCGGCGGGTGACAGCCGACTGGAGCTGTGGCGCTCGGACATGGTCCGGATGCTGTCCTACGGCTCGCTCGACGCCCGAATCAAGCCGGGCACTCCCGCGTCACCGCTATGCCGGCTGGTTTCCGCGGCGGCCAGCTCGGTGGCCGTTTCGGTGCTCGAAGCGTGCCCGAAACAGAACGACCTGCGGCTGACGCTGCTACGGCCGGCCGATGAAGAAGACACGCCCAACACGAAGTACGTACAGCTTCCCGGCGTCACCGACGACTCCGGCGCCCGGGTGATCGCGGTCTCGGACACCTTCACGGCCGTGTACGTACCGACTCCGAAGCCGACGGTCAACACCGTCGACGAAACCGGCGTGACGATCGCCAGCACGCTGTTGGACAAGCCGCCATCGGCGAATGCCACCACGTCGCGGACGGGTGACCTCGTCACGTGGTGGACCGGTGACAGCCTGATGGTGTTCTCCGCCAACGGTCTTCGCTACAAGTACACTGTCGCCGCGGCGGGCACGAACAGTCCGCTCGGGCCCGCAGTCGTCATGGCCGGCCGGCTGCTCGTTCCCGTCACCGGGGGTTACGACGTCTTCGATCCCGCCAATGGCGCAGGTGAGCGACACATAACGCTGGCGGGGGCACCTCCAACGCGAAGCGTAGGGGGACGGGCACCGAGTTCGGATGCGGTGGTGCCCGCGGTCGCGGGTTCGATGCTCCTCGAGCAGCGCGGCGACCAGGTCGTCGCGCTTGGATAATCCCGGCCGTTAGAGGTCGGGCGTGAAGGTCGCCATCTCTACGCCGTTCTTCCAGTGCTTGAGCAGTGCGCCGGCCAGCTCGCGGTAGGCGTGCGCGCCCTTGTTCTTCCGACCTGCCAGCACCGACGCCCCCGACGCGCTGGCCTCCGCGAACCGCACGGTGCGCGGGATCGGCGGTGCGAGCACCGGCAGGTCGTAGCGATCGGCCACGTCGAGCAGCACGTCGCGGCTGTGCGTGGTGCGCGCGTCGTACAGCGTCGGAAGCGCGCCCAGCAGGTTCAGGTCGGCGTTGGTGATCTGCTGCACGTCGGTGATCGTCCGCAGGAACTGGCCGACGCCTCGGTGCGCCAGCATTTCACACTGCAGCGGCACGATCACGTCGTCGGCGGCGGTCAGGCCGTTGAGGGTGAGCACGCCGAGCGACGGCGGGCAGTCGATGATAACGACGTCATAGCCGCCGCCCAGCTTGGCCAGCGCGCGTTTGAGCGCGTACTCACGGCCTGCCCTCATCAACAACATCGCCTCGGCGCCGGCCAGGTCGATGTTGGCCGGCAGCAGTGTCATCCCCTCCGAGGTGTCCACCAAAGCGGCGTCCGGCTCAACCTCGCCGAGCAGCACCTCGTGGATGGACACCGCCAGCTTGTCGGGATCCTGGCCCAGCGAGAACGTCAAACACCCTTGTGGATCCAGATCGACGAGCAGCACCCGTCGGCCGTTCTCCTCCATCGCCGCACCCAACGACGCAACCGTCGTCGTCTTGGCGACCCCACCCTTTTGATTGGCGACCGCAAGTACCCGCGTCACGGTGTTCATCCTGGCACGCGCACGCACAGCGCGAAGCGGCGTGCGGCAGAATCGGTGCGATGAGTATCGAGCAACATCGGCTGCTACTGCTCCGTCACGGTGAAACCGAGTGGTCGCGCACCGGACAGCACACCGGCCGCACCGAACTCGATCTCACCGAGACCGGCGTCGAGCAGGCGAAGTTGACCGCCGAGGCACTCGCAGAACTGCAACCAGACGACCCGCTCGTCATCAGCAGTCCCCGGAAACGCGCGCTGGTCACCGCCGAGCTGGCCGGATTGACGGTCGACGAGGTGTCTCCCCTTCTGGCGGAATGGGATTACGGCGCATACGAGGGCCTGACCACCCGCCAGATCCGCGAGAAAGTGCCGGACTGGCTGATCTGGACGCACGGCAGCGAAGGCGGGGAGAGCGTGCAACAGGTCAGCGACCGCGCCGACCGCGCCGTGGCGCTGGCCCTGGAACACATGGCGTCGCGTGATGTGTTGTTCGTCGGGCACGGCCACTTCTCGCGCGCGGTCATCACCCGCTGGGTCGAACTTCCGCTGAGCGAGGGAATCCGCTTCTCGATGGTGGCGGGGTCGATCGCGGTATGCGGTTTCGAACACGGGGTGCGCCAAATCAGCGCGCTTGGACTCACGGGCTTTCCCCACCCGTGCAAGCCGGCGTGACGCGCGAACCGTCCTTTGTGCTCGCCTCCGGCGGCGGTGCGGTGGTCGCCGACGGTGTTCACACCGCGTTTCCGCGGCTGGCCGACGCGCGGGCGGCGCTTGCCTCACATAGTGCACCAATCATCTTGGGCGCGTTACCCTTTGACGTGTCCAAGCCGGCGGCGCTGATCCGGCCGCAGGCGGTGCAGTTCCTCGACGCGTTGCCGGTGTGGCCGTTGCGCCAGCTCCCCCCGGTGCGGATCGCGGAGACACTGCCGGATCCGGGCGAACACCGCTGCCGGATCGAGGCCGCCTTGCAACGCCTTCGAGACCCCGCAAGCGGGCTGCACAAGGTGGTGCTGGCCCGGGCGTTGCGGTTGGTCGCGGACGGCCCACTGGATGCGCGCACCATCGTGCACCGCCTGCTCACCTCCGACGCCACCGCCAACGCTTATCTCGCGGACCTGACCGCGGCCGGCGGTGGGCATTCCGGGACCGTGCTTGTGGGCGCGAGCCCTGAGCTGCTGGTGGTCCGCCACGGTGAACGGGTGGCCTGCGAGCCGTTCGCCGGCTCGGCGCCGCGGCTGCCCGACCCGGACGCCGACGAGGCCAGCGGCGCGGCACTGGCGAACTCGGCCAAGGACCGCCACGAGCACCAGCTGGTGGTCGACGCGATTCGTGAAGCGCTGGACCCGCTGTGCGCCGAACTCACGGTCGCGCCCGAACCAAAGCTGCGCAAGACCGACGCCGTGTGGCATCTGCACACCCCGATCAACGGACGATTGCGTGAAAAGTCCATCACTGCACTGGATTTGGCGGTGGTGCTGCATCCAACCCCGGCGGTGGGCGGCGTGCCTGCCATCGCCGCTGCGGGGCTGATCAACGAGCTCGAGGGCGACCGCGGCTTCTACGCCGGCGCCGTCGGCTGGTGTGACCAGCGCGGCGACGGCAGATGGGTGGTGTCGATCCGGTGCGCCCAGCTGTCGGCCGATCGCCGCTCGGCCGAAGCGCATTCGGGCGGCGGGATCGTCGCCGAGTCCGATCCCGACGACGAGGTCGCAGAAACCACAACGAAATTCAACACGATCCTGTCGGCACTCGGGGTTGAGGCGTGATCGAGACCATCCGGCCCGCCCGGCCGGGTGATGAGGCGGAGCTGACCGCGATGATTCACGAGCTGGCCGAGTTCGAGCGTGCAGCGCGCGACTGCACTGTGACCGAAAGTCAGGTTCGGGAAGCGCTTTTCGGTGACCGTCCGATGGTGCAGGGCCACATTGCGGAGGTGGATGGGCAGGCCGCCGCGGGCGCGCTGTGGTTCCGCAACTTCTCCACCTGGGACGGTGTGGCGGGCATCTATCTGGAGGACCTCTATGTGCGCCCGAAGTTCCGCCGCCGCGGGTTGGCCCGAAAGATGTTGGCAACCCTGGCCCGCGAATGCGTCGCCGGCGGATACAGCCGGCTGTCGTGGGCCGTGCTGGACTGGAACACCGATGCGATCGCGCTCTACGATGCCGTCGGCGGCAGACCGCAAACCCAGTGGATCACCTATCGGGTGTCGGGCCCGGAGTTGTCGGCGTTGGCCGAATCCCGAGAATCCTGAGCGCCCAACCACTGCAGTGCAGACGGGCTGAACAGCAGCGCCAGCGTCGCCAGCGCAACCAGGGCGACGGGTATGCCGTATAGCCACTGGTGGGAGCCGACGGCCATGTACCAGGCCACCGGTAACAGCAGGAGCTGCGCGAAGACCGCGATGCCGCGGCCCCACCTCCGCCCGGTCCACAATGCCCAGCCAGCGGCGAGGACCGCCGAGCCCATGATCGCGAACCAGCCGGCGGTGCCGTACCCGCTGAGCCAGGGCTGGTCTTGGACGCCGGTGAGGTGACGCGCGACCAACACCGCCGCGACGACGACCAGCGAGGCGCCCTGCAGCGACACGACGATGGCCGCCTGACGAACGGTGGTCGGCGAGGGAACGATCACGACGTCGAGCCTAAAGCCTCACCGCTACGCTCGGATCTCGTGCGCGCTGTGCTGATCGTGAACCCGAACGCGACGTCGACGACCCCGGCGGGCCGCGATCTGCTGGCACACGCGCTGGAGAGCCGGGTCAAGCTGACCGTTGCCCACACCGATCACCGCGGCCATGCCATCGAGATCGGCCGCGACGCCGCTCGCGAGGGCATCGACGTTGTGATCGTGCACGGCGGCGACGGCACGGTGAACGAGGTGGTCAACGGGATTCTCGGCCAGACGGGCAGGACCGGGCCAGCGCCGGCCGTCGGGGTGGTTCCCGGCGGGTCGGCCAACGTGTTCGCCCGTGCGCTTGGCATCAGCCCGGATCCGATCGAGGCGACGAACCAACTGATCGACCTGCTTACCGACTATCGACGCCGCAGGTCCTGGCGCCGCATCGGGCTGGTGGACTGCGGCGAACGCTGGTGTGTGTTCACGGCGGGGATGGGTGTGGACGGCGACGTGGTCGCGGCCGTCGAGGCGCAGCGCGAGAAGGGCCGCAAGGTGACGGCATCGCGCTACATCCGTGTCGCGATCCGGGAAGTGCTCGCCAGCGCCCGCAAGGAACCAACCCTCACCCTGCACCTGCCCGACCGCGAACCCATCTCCGGTGTGCATTGCGCGTTCGTGTCGAACTCGAGCCCGTGGACCTACGCGAACAGCAGGCCCGTGTGGACAAACCGCACCACGACGTTCGAGACGGGTCTGGGCGTGTTCGCGACCACGAGCATGAACGTCTGGGCCAACCTGGGGCTGGTGAGGCAGATGTTGTCCGGCAAGCGACGCATCGCGGCCAAGCACCTGATCTGTGATGACGATCTGCCGTGGCTGAGGGTGACGAGCGATGCGCCGGTCGCCTGCCAGATCGACGGTGACTACCTGGGTCCGCGCACCGTGATGACGTTCGAGGCGGTTCCTGATGCGCTGGGCGTGGTCGCTCCACCCGCAAAGAGCCCTTCTGACCTGCATTAATAGCATTTCTTCTGCCGAAATAGGGCGCAGGTGGCCTAAGTGTAGTACAAACAGGTTTAGGGTTGCGAAACTGACCCCGTTAGTGAGATTGCCCACGTGTTAACTCAGTTCTATTGACATCTGTTCAGCCTGTGAAAAACTTGGATGCAACAGTGCTGAAACATTTCGTGTGCACGCGTTAACAGCCGAACAAAAAGCTCGTGCGCTCTGCTGCGCACACAGTAAGGAGTTAGATCTATGGATTGGCGCCACAAGGCGGTCTGTCGCGATGAGGATCCGGAGCTGTTTTTCCCGGTGGGAAACAGTGGACCAGCGCTTGCACAGATCGCTGACGCGAAGCTCGTCTGTAACCGCTGTCCAGTGACCACGGAGTGCCTGACCTGGGCATTGGATTCGGGCCAGGACGCCGGCGTGTGGGGCGGAATGAGTGAAGACGAGCGGCGTGCGCTCAAGCGGCGCAACGCTCGGACCAAGGCCCGCAGCGGGGTCTAACCCGAACCCCGCGATCAAAACGGCTGCGGCCCCGACAATTGTCGGGGCCGTAACTGTGTGCAAATGCAATTTCTGTGAATTGCATTTGGAGAACGCTATTTTCGCGCGCTACTGCGCGAGCCGTGCCCGCCTGCCGATCGGGACCCGCAGCACCACGTCGGTGCCACCCGACGGAACGTCGTGCATGCCCAGCGAGCCGTCCAGCTCCGCCGACACCAGCGTCCGCACGATCTGCAGGCCCAGCCGGTCGGACTTCTCCAGGCTGAACCCGTCCGGCAGCCCACGGCCGTCGTCATGGACGACCACGTCGAGCCAACGCGCCGACCGTTCCGCGCGGATCGTCACGCAGCCGTGCTGTCTGGTGGGGCCGAAGGCGTGCTCGATCGCGTTCTGCACCAACTCGGTGATCACCATGATCAGCGCGGTGGCCCGGTCCGCGTCCAGCACACCAAGGTCCCCGACGCGGTTGATCCGGATGGGGGTATCGACGGTGGCCACGTCGTTCATGATCGGCAGGATCCGGTCCACCACCTCGTCGAGATTGACCTCTTCGTCCACCGACATCGACAGCGCGTCGTGCACCAGCGCGATGGAAGACACCCGTCGCACCGATTCGATCAGCGCTTCGCGGCCCTCGGCGTTGTTGGTGCGCCGGGCCTGCAGTCGCAGCAGCGCAGCGACGGTCTGCAGGTTGTTCTTGACCCGGTGGTGGATCTCGCGGATCGTCGCGTCCTTGGACAGCAGGGCGCGGTCGCGGCGCTTCACTTCTGTGACATCGCGAATCAGCACTGCTGCGCCAACTGCCCTGCCGTGCACCACCAATGGCAGCGTGCGCAGCAACACGGCTGCGCCGCCGGCATCGACTTCCATGCGCATGCTGGAGCCCCCGGCCAGTGAGTCGCGGACGTGGCTGGCCAGTTCCTGCGCCTCGAACGGGTCGCCGATCAGCGGGCGGGTCACGCTGACCAGGTTGTGTCCCTCCAGTTCGGAGGTCAGCCCCATGCGGTGGTAGGCCGAGATCGCGTTTGGGCTGGCGAACACCACGGCCCCGCCCTCGTCGAGCCGGATGAAACCGTCACCCACCCGCGGGCTGGAGCGGGACATCGCCAGGTCGCCGACATTGGGGAAGGTGCCTTCGGACAGCATGAGCAGCAGATCGCCGGCGCAGTCGAGATAGGCGGTCTCCAGCGGGCTCGCCGCGCGGGCGGCAAGCGCGGTCTGGTGTGTCAGCACCGCGACCACTTCGTTCTTGTAGCGCACAGGAACAGCCTCCACGTTGAGACCGAGTGAATCCTGCTGTCCCGCTGGGCTTTGTCTGCCGATCGTGCCCGAGTTGAAGGCGTCGGTCACCAACGGCATCTCGTCGGCTTTGTGGACGGTGCCAACGGCGTCGGCCAGCAAAACGGTCGGCGCCGTGTTCGGTCGGACCTGCGCCACGCACACCTGAACGCCGTCGTCGCGGCGCACCCACATCAGGTAGTCGGCGAACGACAGGTCAGCCAGTAGCTGCCACTCGCCTACCACGGCGTGCAGGTGGTCCACGGCGTTGCCGGGCAGCATGGTGTGCTCGGCGAGCAGGTCACCGAGGGTGGACATCGGGTATTACTCCGGCGGCGGGCCTATTGGCCGGCCGCTAGCTGATCACGGCGATCAGGTCGCCGGCCTGGATGACATCGCCGACGCACACACTCACCTTGCTGACGGTGCCCGCCACCTCGGCCAACACCGGGATTTCCATCTTCATCGACTCCAGCAGCACCAGGGTGTCACCCTCGCCGATCTGATCGCCCTCGTTAACCACGACCTCGAGCACACTGGCCACGATCTCGGCGCGAACATCCTCGGCCATTTTCACCCCACTTTCGGCATCTGCCGCTCTATCGAACCACACCACCGGCCGCGCGGCCGTGTCGCCCGGCCATGAGAAGATGGTCTAGATACGCCCGCCAGCTGCGGGCTGAATGAATCCCTGACCTAAACGGAGGAACACCATGGCCAAGCGTGGCCGTAAGAAACGTGACCGCAAGCACTCGAAGGCGAACCACGGCAAGCGGCCGAACGCTGGTTCGAAAGCGGTGCGCTAGCCGCGGCGGATGATCGTGGTGCGGCTGATCTCGAAACGCAGCCGCTCGCGCAGGCCATCGGGCGCTTTTTCACCGCTGCACTTGCTGGCGATCAACCGCTTGACCCGCTCTTCGACGCCGTAATAGCGCAGGCACGAGGGGCACACTTCGAGGTGATGGCGCAGCTTGTCGCGGGTCTCAGCCGTGCACTCGCCGTCGAGCAGCGTCCATACCTCGGCGATCACCGCTGCGCACTCAGGATGTTGGGGGTCTACGGCACCGACCGGCGGCGTCCAGCGCTCTTCGTCGCTCATGACGAGACCTCCTCGGGGGTATCGAGCTGGCGGCCTCGAATGAATCCGCGTTCCCGGGCCACATCACCAAGCAGTTCGCGAAGCTGGCGTCTGCCCCGGTGCAACCGGGACATGACGGTGCCAATCGGCGTGTCCATGATTTCGGCAATCTCCTTGTACGGGAAGCCCTCGACGTCGGCGTAGTACACCGCCATCCGGAATTCCTCCGGCAGTGCCTGCAACGCTTCCTTGATCTCGCTGTCCGGAAGCCCCTCCAACGCTTCGACCTCCGCCGAGCGCAGCCCGGTCGACGAGTGCTCGGCATTCGCCGCCAGCTGCCAGTCGGTGATCTCCTCGGTCGGATATTCCGACGGCTGACGCTGCTTCTTGCGGTAGCTGTTGATGTACGTGTTGGTCAGGATCCGGTACAGCCACGCCTTGAGATTGGTGCCCTCGCGGAACGAGCGGAAACCGGCGTACGCCTTCACCATCGTTTCCTGGAGCAGGTCTTCGGCGTCGGCCGGGTTACGCGTCATTCGCAGCGCGCCACCGTAGAGCTGGTCGAGCAGCGGAATCGCGTCGCGCTCGAAGCGCGCGGTCAGCTCGGCGTCTGTCTCTTCCGGTTTATCGGGCGCCGACGTCTCTGGCGCCGTATCAGGCACCGACCCGTCGATGTCGGTCATCGTGGGGAACACCGTCCCTTCTGTAGCGGCGCCGCCAAACAGGCCCGGCAAATCCACCGGACGTTCCATGGCCAGTGTTGGCACCTCGCACCCCTCCTTTGATCCTAAAGGTTGAGACCGACATCCCTGGCAGCCGCCTCTGCCGGCGGCCACCACTGCCGTCAATAACAGCGCGACCCGGTCAGCTTGTTCCCGCACTACGCTGGCCCGGGTGCCCCGAGCAGCAACCCCGGCGATCATGGCCCTTCTGGCCGCCGAGGTTCCCCACGAAGTGTGCCAGTATCGGCACGACCCGCGCAGCGCATCGTTCGGCGAAGAGGCCGTCGAGGAGCTCGCGGCGGTCGAAGGCGTGCAGCCCGAGCAGGTGTACAAGACACTCGTAATCGCGCTGCCGAAGGGACTGGCTGTCGCGGTGCTGCCGGTACCGGCGACGCTTTCGCTGAAGGCCGCCGCGGCGGCGCTCGGTGTTTCCAGGGCCGCGATGGCCGAGCGGGCCGCGGCCGAGCGGTCGACCGGCTACGTCATCGGCGGCATTTCCCCGTTCGGCCAGCGCAAGCCGCTACCCACCGTGGTCGATGCCTCGGCCGTGCATTGGGATCGAGTGCTGTGCAGCGCAGGCAAACGCGGCTGGGACGTCGCGGTGCATCCGCAGGATCTGATCCGGCTGACCAACGCGGTGACCGCCGACATTCGCGCGTCATAGGGTGTGAGCCATGTCCCTCAAAGGCAAGACCATGTTTATCTCCGGCGCCAGTCGCGGCATCGGGTTGGCGATCGCCAAGCGCGCCGCCGCCGACGGCGCCAACATCGCGCTGATCGCCAAGACGGCCGAGCCGCATCCCAAGCTGCCCGGCACGGTGTACACGGCGGCCAAGGAGCTCGAGGACGCCGGCGGGCAGGCGTTGCCCATCGTCGGGGACATCCGCGACGGTGATTCGGTCGCATCCGCTGTCGCCCAGACCGTCGAACAGTTAGGCGGCATCGACATCTGCGTGAACAACGCGTCGGCGATCAACCTGGGCTCGATCACCGAGGTTCCGCTCAAGCGGTTCGACCTGATGAACGGCATCCAGGTGCGGGGCACGTACGCGGTGTGCCAGGCGTGCATACCGCACATGGTGGGCCGTGAGAACCCCCACATCCTGACGCTGTCGCCGCCGGTCCGGTTGGAGCCCAAGTGGCTGACACCCGCCGCATACATGATGGCGAAGTACGGAATGTCGTTGTGCGCCTTGGCCTTGGCCGAAGAGCTGCGCGACGACGGCATCGCCTCGAACACGCTGTGGCCGCGCACCCTGGTGGCGACCGCGGCCGTGCAGAACCTTCTCGGCGGCGAGGAGGCGATGGGCAGAGCACGCAAGCCCGACGTGTACGCCGATGCCGCGTACGTGGTCCTCAACAAGTCCGCCCGCGAGTACACCGGCAACGCCCTGTTGTGCGAGGACGTGCTGCTCGAGTCGGGTGTCACCGACCTGTCGTTGTACGACTGCGTGCCCGGCGCGGAACTCGGCGTCGACCTGTGGGTCGACACGCCAAATCCGCCGGGCTACACGGG
>DATARY010000041.1:0-3337 GCA_036263935.1 Mycobacterium sp. | reverse complement strand
GCCATCCACCACGCCCAGCACCGAAAGGCGTTCGGTGACTACCTGATTGACCAGCCGCTGATGCGCAACGTGCTGGCCGACCTTGCCGTCGAGGCCGAGGCCGCCACGATCGTCGCGATGCGGATGGCCGGCGCCACCGACAAGGCGGTTCGCGGCGACGAGCGTGAGACACTGCTGCGTCGCATCGGGTTGGCGGCCAGCAAGTACTGGGTCTGCAAGCGCGCCACCCCGCACGCGGCCGAGGCGATGGAGTGCCTTGGCGGCAATGGCTATGTCGAGGAGTCGGGCATGCCGCGGTTGTACCGGGAGGCCCCGTTGATGGGCATCTGGGAAGGCTCGGGCAACGTCAGCGCACTGGATACATTGCGCGCCATGGCAACTCGGCCCGAGTGTGTCGAGGTGCTGTTCGACGAGCTGGCCAGGACCGCAGGCCAGGATCAGCGGTTGGACACCCACGTTGCGGCGCTGCGGCCGGCTTTGGGGGACCTCGAGACCATCCAGTACCGTGCCCGCAAGATCGCCGAGGACATCACGCTGGCGCTACAGGGCTCGCTGCTGGTGCGCCACGGCCACCCCGCTGTCGCAGAGGCGTTCCTGGCCACCCGCGTGGGCGGCCAGTGGGGCGGCGCGTTCGGAACCATGCCCGCCGGGCTGGACCTGGCGCCGATCCTGGAACGCGCGATGGTCAAAGGATGACTTGCCTGCGAGAGGATCGCGCGTGACACACGCGATCCGACCCGTCGACTTCGACAACCTCAAAACGATGACCTATCAGGTCACCGACCGGGTTGCGCGAATCACCTTCAACCGCCCCGAAAAGGGCAACGCGATCGTCGCCGACACCCCGCTGGAGCTGTCGGCGCTCGTCGAACGGGCCGACCTCGACCCCAACGTGCACGTCATCCTGGTGTCCGGCAGAGGCGAAGGCTTCTGTGCGGGTTTCGATCTCAGCGCGTACGCCGAGGGCTCGGTGTCCGCGGGCGGCGGCAGCCCATACAAGGACACCGTGCTGTCCGGCAAGACGCAGGCGATCAACCACCTGCCCGATCAGCCGTGGGACCCAATGATCGACTACCAGATGATGAGCCGGTTCGTCCGCGGCTTCTCCAGCCTGCTGCACGCCGACAAGCCGACGGTGGTGAAGATTCACGGCTACTGTGTGGCCGGCGGCACCGACATCGCGCTGCACGCCGACCAGGTGATCGCCGCCACCGACGCCAAGATCGGTTATCCGCCCACCCGGGTGTGGGGTGTGCCCGCCGCGGGGATGTGGGCGCATCGACTCGGCGATCAGCGCGCGAAACGCCTTCTGCTGACCGGTGATTGCATCACCGGCGCGCAGGCGGCCGAGTGGGGACTCGCCGTCGAGGCGCCCGATCCCAAGGACCTCGACGAGCGCACCGAGCGACTGGTGGAGCGCATCGCCGCCGTGCCGGTCAATCAGCTCATCATGGTCAAGCTGGCGATGAACAGCGCGCTGTACAACCAGGGTGTGGCCAACAGCGCCATGGTCTCGACCGTCTTCGACGGCATCGCGCGCCACACCCCCGAGGGCCACGCGTTCGTCGCCGATGCACGGGAACACGGCTTCCGCGAAGCCGTCCGCCACCGTGACGAACCATTCGGCGATCACGGCCGGAAGGCATCGGACGTATAACGAATGTCAGCTCAGTCCAATGCTCTTCGCGCAAGGCGCCAACCGCTGATACGGATGACGGCACGCTCGGTCGTGCTGAGCGTGCTGCTGGGCACGCATCCGGCCTGGGCCACCGCAAGCGAACTCATCAGGCTCACCGCCGATTTCGACATCCGGGAACCCACGTTGCGGGTGGCGCTGACGCGGATGGTCAGCGCACGCGACCTGATTCGCTCCGAGGACGGCTATCGGCTGTCCGATCGGCTGCTGGCCCGGCAGCGCCGCCAGGACGACGCCCTCAACCCGCGGCTGCGTCGCTGGGATGGCACGTGGACCACCCTGGTGATCACGAGTGTCGGCACCGATGCGCGAAACCGGGCTGCGTTGCGAACCACCTTGCGGGACGCACGATTCGCCGAGTTGCGTGAAGGCGTGTGGCTGCGGCCGGACAACCTCGACGTCGAGCTGTCGGCCGATGTCCTGGACCGGGTGCGAGTGTTTCGATCCCGCGACGCCGACCCCGGCGACCTTGCCGCCCGGCTGTGGGATCTGTCCGGGTGGGCGCGCGAGGGCCGGGAGCTGCTCGGCGAGATAACAACGGCCACCGATGTTCCCAGCGGGTTCGTGTGTGCGGCGGCCATCGTGCGGCACCTGCTCACCGATCCGGTGCTCCCCGATGAGCTGCTGCCCGAACACTGGCCGGGCGACGCGCTGCGGGAGGCCTATGCGAACTTCGCCGCCGAACTGGTCGCGCGGCGCGACGACGTCGAACTGATGGAGGCGACATGACCGGCGGGGTGAGGGTCGAGCGCGACGGCGCGGTGACGACAGTGATCATGAACCGGCCCGAGGCGCGCAACGCCGTCAACGGACCGGCGGCCGCGGAACTGTTCGCCGCGTTCGACGAGTTCGACAAGGACGACTCGGCATCGGTCGCGGTCCTATGGGGCGACAACGGAACCTTCTGCGCGGGAGCCGATCTCAAGGCGTTCGGCACACCGGACGCCAACCCAGTGCACCGCACCGGCCCCGGCCCGATGGGACCCAGCAGGATGGTGCTGTCCAAGCCGGTGATCGCCGCCGTCAGCGGGTACGCCGTCGCGGGCGGTCTCGAGCTGGCGCTGTGGTGTGACATGCGGGTGGTGGAGGAAGACGCAATCATGGGCGTGTTCTGCCGTCGCTGGGGGGTGCCGTTGATCGACGGCGGCACCGTGCGGCTGCCGCGGATCGTCGGTCACAGCCGCGCCATGGACATGATCCTGACCGGCCGCGGCGTCGACGCCAACGAGGCCTACGCGATGGGCCTGGCCAACCGCGTCGTCCCCAAAGGCGAAGGGCGCCAACGCGCAGAGGAACTGGCCGCTGAACTCGCCGAGCTACCGCAGCAGTGCATGCGCGCCGACCGGCTGTCGATGCTCAACCAGTGGGGGATGTCCGAAGCAGAAGCGATGAATGTCGAGTTCGGCAGCATCTCCCGCGTCGCGGCCGAATCACTGGAAGGCGCTTCGCGTTTCGCGGCTGGCGCGGGCCGCCATGGCGCGCGCACTTAAGAGCCGGTCTTAACGAAGCGACTTCTTAGCCCTTCGTGATCTTGTTCCCCGAGCCGAGGTCGTCGACCTTCGGGTCGCCGGCCTTGTACGTCACCGTGTTGTTCAAGCCGACAACGCTGATGTCCGTGTCGACCTTTTCGAGCGTGATCTT
>DATARY010000094.1:0-3743 GCA_036263935.1 Mycobacterium sp. | reverse complement strand
GGTCCCCGGCTCACCTCGACCGGGCGCATCGGCGATCTGGACGTGGCCGATTCGGCTGGCGTAATCGGTTATCGCGGCGGCGATGTCGTCACCGTTGACGTGCAGGTGGTAGAAGTCGGCGAGCAGTCGCAAGTTGGCCGCACCGTGTTCGTTGTGCACCCGGTCGATCACGCGGATGGCGTCAGCGGCGGTCAGGAGCGGATACCGTGGTGCGCCGCTGACGGGTTCGACCAGCACGGTCGCACCGATGCGGTCCGCCGCGCGCGCGGCGAAGGCGAGGTTCTCGGTGGCGACGTCATCCTGTGTCACGGGTGGGTAGTCGTCGATGCGATTGCCATAGAGCGCGTTGAAGGCGCGGGTTCCGAGCGTTTCGGCGATACCGACAGCGATCTCGACGTTGTCGCGGAACGCCTGCGTCAGGGCGGGATCGGACAGTATCCCGCGATCGCCTGCGGGCATGTCACCGGCGGCGAAGTTGAGGCCCGTCAACTGGACACCCGCATCCTGGATGGCCCGGATGAAGGCGGTGACGTCGGCGTCTGGCGGCGTTGGGGAGTCGAACGGCCACCAGAACTCGACCGCCTCGAAGCCCGCGTTTCGGGCCGCGCCGGGCCGTTCCAGCAGTGGTAGGTCGGTCAGCAGTATCGAGCAGTTGACCGTGTAGGTGGCCGTCATCTCGGCTTTCCTTTCTGTGCTCTTGCCGACGGAGCGCGCGACACCAGGACGTAGCCGGCGGTGGCCCACCCGAGCGGCAACATCGCGAGTGCACCGTACAGTGTGGACATCCCGAGCTCCTATTCCGTGATACGGAATTATAAAATCGCTATACAAAAAATAGTCAACCCCGTACTGCTCGCGCTTGTCAAGGGCCTACCCGAAAACGCCTGCCAGTGGGTATGGGCGTTCGACGGTGACGCCCTGGGTGTACTATCGCATGTTATAGAAATAGAAATTCCGTAATGCGGAATAACGGGGGATTCAGATGGATGGTGGTGCGATGGGCGGCCACGTGGTGATCGCGCCCGACAAGTTCAAGGGCTCACTGACGGCCGCGCAGGCGGCTCACGCGATGGCTCTGGGTCTCAAACGCGGCGACCCCACATTGACGACGGTGCAGTGTCCGGTCGCCGACGGTGGGGACGGAACGCTCGGCACCGCCCTCGCAGCCGGATTCGAGAGTATCCCCGTATATGCCAAAGGACCGACAGGCCAGGTAGTCCTAACTGCGTATGCTCGCAGTGGCAAGACCGCGATTGTCGAGATGGCGGAAATCTGTGGCCTGCAACGTCTTCCCGGTGGCGTGCCGGCTCCGATGACGGCCTCCAGTCACGGCCTTGGGGCGGTGGTTGCGCAGGCGCTCGACCACGGATGCCGCGACATCATCATCGGCGTCGGGGGCAGCGCGAGCACCGACGGGGGTGCTGGCATGCTTACCGCACTCGGTGCAACTGTGCGCGATAGGAACGGCGCGCGCCTCGATCTCTCCGGGACCCCCCTCGGCAACGCCGCACATCTTGACCTCGCCGCGATGCATCCCGACATCGCTTGTGCCACATTCACTCTCGCAGTCGATGTCGACAACCCGCTCTACGGTCCGCGAGGCGCGGCGCGGGTATATGCGCCGCAAAAAGGCGCGAACCCGGAGCAGGTCCACGAGCTCGACCGCGCCCTTCGGCGCTGGGCCGACGTCGTTGAGCGCGAGACAAAAACCGACCACCGAACCGCCGCCGGGGCCGGCGCTGCGGGTGGCGTCGGTTTCGCCGCGCTGGCGGTGTTGGGCGCGCGGATGCAGCCCGGCATCGACGTGATCCTCGACCGCATCGAGCTGGACAGGCATCTGCAAGGTGCGTGCGCCGTCGTGACGGGCGAGGGCTCGCTGGATCACCAGTCGTTGCGCGGTAAGGCCGCGGTCGGGGTGTGTCGGCGTGCTAACGCCCACGGCGTCCCGACATTCGCCGTCGTGGGCGTGTCGGCGCTGGCTCCGGCCGAGGCCCATGCCGCGGGCTTCGCCGGCGTCTACGCGCTCAGTGACTTGGAGTCGGACCGCGAACGCTCAATGAGCCGGGCCGCCGAGCTGCTCACCGTGGCGACCGAACAGCTGGCGCGAAGGCGGAGCTGCTAAATCACCCGATCAGCTGGCGACCGGGATGGTGATGTGCAGCGACGTTCCGCTGCCTGGAGGGCTGACTATCTTCATGTGGCCGCCGAGCACTTCGACGCGGTCCTTGAGCCCGATGAGGCCTGACCCTTTGCGGGAATCGGCTCCGCCGATGCCGTCGTCTTGAATGGACAGGTAGAGGGCGGCGTCCTTGGTTTCTGCGTAGACGTTCACCTGGGAGGCGTGGGCGTACTTGGCCGCGTTTGTTAACGCTTCGGCCACCACGTAGTAAGCCGCCACCTCGACCGAGTCGGGCGGTCGGCGCTCAACGGCAACGTCAAGATTGACCGGGACCGAACAGCGCCGGGCCAGCGTCTTCAGCGCCGGCCCCAATCCCCCCTCCGAGAGGATCGCTGGATGGATGCCCCGCGATATTTCCTGGAGATCGTGTAAGACGCCGGTCAAGCCGGACACGACCTCGGACAGGTGTCCCATTAGCGCCGGTTGTTCAGGCAGCGCCAATTGCTCGGCGAGGCGAAGTTTGAGGCCCAGCGAGACCAGCCGCTGCTGAGCCCCGTCGTGCAAATCGCGTTCCAGACGCCGGCGGGCCTCATCGCCGGCGGTGACGATGCGCGCACGCGAGGCGATCAGGTCGGCGCGGGTAGAGGCGGCGGCGATCGCGGTGGCGACCAGCTCAGCGAAGTCGCCGATGCGCGCCTCGGTATCGGTGGCCATCGGCCCAGGCCCTACCGAGCCGACTGCCGCCAGGCCCCACAGCCGCCCATCGACGATGACCGGAACCCCCACCGCGGCGCGAACGCCCAACTCGCGCACGCGTGCAGCGATCGCACCGGCGGCGTTCTCGTAGTTGTCCATGCGGGCGGGCTGGCCAGTGCGTAACACCACCGATGCCAGGTTGTCGCCCTCGACCGGCGTGCGCGTGCCCACCGGCCACTTCGCCAGCAACGCCGGCTCGGCGGCCGCCGCGAGGAGCTTCAACTCGCCGCCTGTCTCAAAGCACCACAATCCGGCGGTCTGCGCATGCAGACATCCGCGCAGTTCGTCGGTCACCGCGGCGAATATCTCCGCCGGTTCAACCCCGCGGGCGACGAGCATCGCGACTCGGCGCAAGGCCGCCTGCTGCTCGGCCAGCAGCCTCAGCCTGTCGGCGATCTCGAGGATTCGCCGTTGGGCCGCCTCCGACTCGTCGGCGCGGATTTCGGCTGCGTCGCGCTCCCGTAGCGCCTGTTCCGACGCGAGACGCTCGGTGATGTCGGTGAATGCCAACACCGCGCCTCGGCCGCCCGGCATGTCGATCGGGGCCGACCACCAGGCGATCGGGAACATTGACCCGTCGCGGCGGATGAACCACTCGTCCTCGCTGTGCACCGTTTCCCCGGTTCGCCGCGGCCGCAGCATTGGGCACTCCGCCTCCGGGTACGGTGTGCCGTCCGGTCGCTTGTAGTGGACGGTTTGGTGGCTGGGTTTGCCGCGCAGCTCCGCAGGATCGCCGTAGCCCAGGGCGTTACACGCGGCCGGATTCGCGAACGCGATGCGGCCCGGGTGATCGACAACCCACACAGGCTGCGGGACCAGCTCCAAGATCCGGGCTAGCAGCGCCTGCGGTGCTATCAACCTCCCACCT
>DATARY010000087.1:0-12261 GCA_036263935.1 Mycobacterium sp. | reverse complement strand
GCCTGGGCGGCGAATGGCCAGTCGTGACGCCCGGGCAGGTACAGCACCGCGCAGTCGATGCCGTGTTCAAAGCCCGTTGCGCACAAACCCTCGGCGGCGCGATCCTGGCCTTCGGGGTTCGAGATATCGATCCCGCCCGCGCCTCTTGGGGAAGCCACTTCAAAAACTCCCGATACCCCGGCGTACCGGCCATGACGGCTGATCACGGTGATCGGGTCGAATGCCGCCCAAGCGGTGGCGTCGCCGCCGAACAATCGAGCGATGGTCTGTGCCTTGGTTCCTGAATTTGGGCCCGCGTCGCCGCCGATGTCGACGAAGGCGCTGAACAACTCCGGACGTCGCACCGCGAGATCAACGGCGCACGTGCCGCCCATTGACCAACCTAGGATTCCCCAGTTGTTCCGGTCCTTACTGACATTGAAGTCGGAGATCATGTATGGCACGACGTCTCTGGTGAGATGGAACGAGGCGTTTCCGCGAATTCCGTTGACGCATTCCGTGTCGTTGTCGAATGTCCCAGTGGCGTCGACAAATACGAACACCGGCGCATTGCCGCCATGCGCGGTCGCGAAGTCGTCGATGCGCTGCACTGCGCTGCCTGCGCGCAGCCAGTCGGCAGGCGTGTTGAGTTGGGCGCCGATCATCATCACCACCGGCAACCGAGGTGGTGGATTGGCGGCGAACCACGCCGGCGGCAGGTAGACCAACTCGTCGCGATGCCGGAAGTGCGATGCCGTGGCGCTGATCGTGACCGGCACGACCACGCCTCGACCGGGGCGGGCGCCGGTGAGCTGCATCGCGGTCACGGTCACCCGGTCGGTCTGGTCGGGAAGCGGGCCCGTTGTCAGCTGATTCCACGCGGCATGCACGGTGGGGAAGTAGCCGACCCATTGATTGACCACAAGGGCCGCGCACAACATGCACGCCGGTATCGAACTAATTGCCAGGCCACGCCGCCACCACAGAGCACCGCGCCAGCCCGTCGCGGCGATCACGGCGGTGAAGCCGGTCAGCGCGACCCAACTCAGCAGTCGAGGTGGCACAGGGTCGCCGGCAACTCCGATCGAGCCGATATAGGCATCGAACGCCACGGCCACGGCCCCGCCGAGTAGCGCTGCGGTCGGTAGCCACACCGTGCGCCACCGCCGGGTGCGCCACCCGACCGCCGCCACGACGCCGATGAGCGTGACGACTTGGACGAACGCTGGTAGCCAGCCCGCGGTCAACGACTGCTGCCCGATCAGATGGTGCACGAGGATCAGTTTTCGGGGTGTGAACTCTGCGACGCTGGCAACACCGAGACAACGGTCGCTAACCTCGTCAGAAGCAGCCGGTTCGGGCACACGGGAGACATGCTAGCACTGTGCAATAGTTGCTAATGCGTAGCGAATCCCCGGGGCCGCACCGGGATGACGGCGTTTCGCGAGGGATGGAGGCACCCGTGACTGCCCTTGACAAGAACGCGGTCGACGACTCTGTGGACGCGATCGTCGACGCGTTGCTAACGGCCTCCCGGCTCCTGGTGGCACTTTCGGCACGTTCAATCGCCGACATCGACGAAACGATCACCATCCCGCAGTTCCGCACTCTTGTGATCCTCTCTTCGCGCGGTGCGGTGAATCTGGCTACGCTCGCAGGTCTGCTTGGCGTTCAGCCGTCAACCACGGGCCGGATGGTCGATCGGCTCGTCACCGCGGGTTTGATCGACCGCCAACAACACCCGAATTCAAGGCGCGAACTCATAGTCGAGCTTACTACGCGCGGACGCAAGCTCGTTCGCAATGTCACTGCGCGCAGGCGCGCGGAGATCGCCCGCGTGGTTGACAACATGCCGGCGCGGGAGCGTCGGGGACTGATCCGCGCCCTCAATGCGTTCACGACCGCGGGCGGCGAACCTGCCGCGCACAACGACGTAGACGACCCGGCCTTCTGACGCAGCGCCGGGCCGTTCGGTGCCTCGAATCAATAGCACTATACAACTATTGCATAGTGCTATTATCTGCTTGAGCTTCGTCGCGATAGACGATTCCGACGGTGGGAGCTGATCGGACATGAGAATCGCCATCAGCGGCGCCGGCGTAGCCGGCCCCACTCTCGCGTATTGGCTGTGCCGTGCCGGCCACCAGCCGACGCTGATCGAGACGGCGCCCCAACTGCGCACCGGAGGCTATGTCATCGATTTCTGGGGACTCGGTTACCAGGTCGCTCAACGAATGGGTCTAGAGCCAGTCATCCGCGAATTGGGATACCAGGTGCAATCGATTCGATCAGTCGGCTGCGACGGAAACATCAAAGCGAGTCTCGATGTCGACGCGTTCACGCGCGCGACTCACGGCCGATATACCAGCCTGCCGCGCGGCGATCTGGCTGCAGCGATCTACGCAGCTATCGAGCACGACGTCGAAACCGTTTTCGGTGACAGCATCACCGCGATCAATGAACACGCAGATGGTGTGAGTCTGAGTTTCGCCGAAGGGACCACTCGCGACTTCGATCTCGTGATCGGCGCGGATGGCCTGCACTCCAACGTGCGTCGCCTGACATTCGGAGCCGAATTGAAAGCCGAATACTATCTGGGCTGCATGGTCGCAGCCTATGTGGTCGACGCCTATCGGCCGCGTGATGAACTGCTGTATGTGACCCACAGCATGCCGGGACGGAGCGTCGGAAGGTTCTCATTGCGTGATGACCGGACGTTGATCCTCCTGGTGTTTCGGTCGGATCGTCTCGACGTTCCCGACGATATCTCCGGTCGAAAGTCGTTGTTGTGCAGCGTGTTCAGCAACGACAGGTGGGAATGCCCGGCAATGCTGGCCGCGCTCGATGAGGTCAACGATCTGTACATGGACGTCGTCAGCCAGGTGAGGTTGGATCGCTGGTCGCGGGGAAGAACGGCACTCGTTGGCGACGCCGCAGCCTGTGTGTCGCTCCTCGCCGGTGAGGGCACCGGCCTCGCAATGACCGAAGCCTATGTGCTCGCGGGTGAACTCGTATGTGCCGATGGCGATTATCGTCGAGCGTTTGATGCGTACGAGGAACGGCTGCGATCATTCGTCGACGACAAACAGACAGGTGCCCGCAGCTTCGTGTCTGTCTTCGCGACGAAGTCCCGCCTCGGTATCGCGTTTCGCAACCTGATGATGCGGACGATGAACTCACTGCCGTGGGTGGCGGACATGTTCGTTGCCCGCAGCCTGACCGACAACTTGATGCTGCCGGAATACCCGATGTGAGAATCGACAGCGCAACTGACATACCAGCTCCTTCAGCTGAAAACGAAGTAGCGCAACCACAGATATGGGGCGGACACCGCGATGGTCAATGCCGTAACGGCCGCACCCGTACGGGTGAACTCCCAGAATCCGATCGGAAAGCCCTCGCGGCCGGCGATGCCAACCATCACCACGTTGGCACTTGCGCCGACCGCCGTCATGTTTCCGCCGAAGCCGGAGCCAATCGCCAGCGCCCACCACAGGGCCTGGACGTGGATGGGATTGTGAATGGTCGACGCGAGGCCGGCAACGACGGGCGTCATCGTCGCGACGTACGGAATGTTGTCGATCAGGCCCGAAAGCACCGCCGAGACAACGAGAATCAACATCGTCGCGAGTAGCGGGTCTCCGCCGGTGACGTCGCCCGCCAGCCGCGCCATGTCGGCGATCACCCCAGTTTTAACCAGGGATCCGACCAGGACGAACAAGCCCGCGAAGAACAAGAGTGTCTCCCATTCGACGCTGGCGAGGTAGTGGATGCTTTCCACGCCCGAAATCGTCACCAACACTCCGGCGCCGATGAGTGCCACGATGGATGGCGCGACGTGGATCGCCGAACTTGCGACCAGTGCGACGAACACCCCGACCATCACGACAGCGGACTTGGCCAGCAGCCGGGGGTCTCGGATCGCCTCGCGTTCGTTGAGTGACATGACTTCGGCGACCCGATCGGCATGCACGCCGAACGTCCCACGGAACAGCAGCGGCAGGACGGACACGAAGGCGGCCAACGCGATGATCGCGACCGGCGCCAGGTGGATCAGAAAATCGTTGAACGACAAGTGCGCTCGGCTGCCGATAATGATGTTCGGGGGATCGCCGATCAACGTCGACACACCACCGATGTTGCAGGCGAGCACTTCGGCGATCAGGAATGGAACCGGATTGATGTCGAGGCGATCGCACACCAGCAGCGTCACCGGCGCCATCAGCAACACGATCGTCACGTTGGGCAGGATCGCCGACGCCACCGCGGTGATGAGGGCCAAGAGAATCATCACCCGCAGCGGGGAACCGCCGGCACGCTTGGCCGCCCATATCGCCGTGTACTCGAAGCCACCGGTTTGGCGGAGAACGCCGACGATGATCATCGTGCCCAGCAGCAGAAAGATGACGTCCCAGTCGATTCCGGTCCCATGCGAGTAGAACACGTCATCGGAACCGACGATCCCCAGCGCCAACACTGCCGCCGCGCCGCCGAGTGCGACCTTGACCTTGTGGATGCGCTCGGTCGCGATCAGGGCGTAGGCGACGACGAATACACCTATCGCGATGATCGCCATGGGTTAGCCCACCATGCCCACCGCGCTCAGTGCGACCCGAGGGCCACCTCGAGCAGCCGCGCGGCGGTGATGACGCCGACGAGCCCCTCGCCGCTCATCACCGCAACCAGCGGTGAGCGATCGCGGGCCATGATCGCAGCCACTTCCACCAGGGTGTCGTCCGACTTCACCGTCGCCATGGCCGGCGGCGGCTTGGGGAGCACCGCCTCGACCGACCGTCCGCCCAGCTTGTCGGCGATCCGGTCGGCCATCGATTCGCTCAGCACGCCGGCTAGCGAGGGGTCGTCCCGAACGTATGGGGGCACGAGCAGGCGAACGACTTGTGATGCAGGCAAAATCGTCACCGGCGTGCCCGCGGCGTCGGTCACCACGAGTCCGGGCAGCCGACGTGTTGCGAACAGGCGCACCGCATCGAGCGCGTTGGAATCCAGCGCGACGACCGGAAACTCCTCGGCGATCTGTTCGGCCCGCACGCCGCAACGCTACGTCGCCATCGCGGGCATGCGTGGGTATCCTTACGATTCCTTGGCGCGGCGCCATCTGAGAACTCCAACGGTCGTCTTTCAAGCCGTCACCGGCGGTGCGACTGCCGACCAGACTTCCCGGCGCTCCACGCGTAAACATGCCGTAATGGGCCATTTGTGGCAACCGGATTTACTATCGGGTCGATGCCGACTCGCCTGTTGACCCGGGGCTCGTGGTCGGAGGCACAGCGGTTCTCTGAGATCCTGCGCAAAGAAACCGTCGGGGGCGCGCTGCTGTTGGTCGCGGCGGGGGCCGCGCTGGTCTGGGCGAACTCGCCCTGGGCGCACGCCTACCGGAAGATCTGCGAGTTCGCGATCGGTCCGGAATCACTGCACCTGCACCTCAGCGATGCGGAGTGGGCGGCCGACGGCCTGCTGGCGATCTTCTTCTTCGTCGTCGGGCTGGAGCTCAAGCGCGAGTTCGTCGCCGGCGATCTTCGCGATCCGCGCCGCGCCGCATTGCCGATTGCGGCAGCGGTCGGCGGCATGATCGTGCCTGCCGTCATCTTCATCGGGGTGAACCTCGCCGGGGGGCATCCGGAGAACGCCGGCGGCTGGGCGGTACCGATCGCCACCGATATCGCGTTCGCGCTTGCTGTGCTCGCTGTCCTGTCGACTCATCTGCCCACCGCGCTCCGCACCTTTCTGCTGACGCTGGCCGTCGTCGACGATCTGCTCGCGATCACCGTCATCGCCGTCTTCTACACCGATCACCTGTCGCTGGGGCCGCTCGCGCTGGCGTTGGTCCCCGGCGGGCTATTCGCGCTGGCGGTTCAGCGCGGGCTGAACCACTGGTGGCTCCTGGTGCCGCTGGCGGTGGCGACGTGGGCGCTGGTACACGCGAGCGGGGTGCACGCCACCGTCGCGGGAGTGGTGCTCGGATTCACCGTTCCCGTGCTGGGCAGGCACGCGTCGGCGGAGGGGTTCGAGCACACCCTGCGGCCGGTCTCGGCGGGCTTCGCGGTACCGGTGTTCGCGTTCTTCGCCGCGGGTGTGACGGTGGGCGGCTGGTCCGGCTTCGGTACCTCGTTGACCCACCCGGTCACGACCGGGGTCATCGCGGGCCTGGTGATCGGCAAGCCGCTGGGGGTGCTCGGCACCGCCTTCCTGTTGGCGAAGTTCACCGGCGCCAGCCTCGACGAGGATCTGGCCTGGCGTGACGTGCTCGGCGTTGCCCTGCTGGCCGGCATCGGGTTCACCGTCTCTCTGCTGCTCGGCGAGTTGGCGTTCGGTTACGGAACGCTAACGAATGCCGACGTGAAGATCGGTGTGCTGGGCGGATCGGTCATCGCGGGCGTGCTGGCGTCGCTGGTGTTGTTGAGCAGAAACGCCGCTTATCGCCGCATTCATTTGCTCGAGACGGCCGACGCCGACCACGACGGAGTGCCCGACATCTACGAGTCTCGATCGCACTGACGGCCGCCCGCGTGCGTACACTAACCAAATGCTCGATCAGATCCGCGGTCCAGCTGATCTGCAGCACCTGTCCCAGTCGCAATTGAGCGATCTGGCACGGGAAATCCGGGAATTCCTGATCCACAAGGTTGCTGCGACAGGCGGACACCTCGGCCCCAACCTCGGCGTGGTTGAGCTCACACTCGCGCTGCACCGGGTGTTCGATTCACCGCACGACCCGATCATCTTCGACACGGGCCACCAGGCCTACGTGCACAAGATGCTGACCGGCCGCTGCCACGACTTCGACACCCTGCGCAAGAGGGACGGCCTGTCGGGCTATCCGTCGCGCCGGGAGAGCGAGCACGACTGGGTGGAGTCCAGCCATGCCAGCTCGGCGTTGTCCTACGCCGACGGGTTGGCCAAGGCGATCGAGCTGGCCGGGCACCGCAACCGGCACGTGGTGGCCGTGGTCGGCGACGGCGCGCTCACCGGAGGCATGTGCTGGGAGGCGCTGAACAACATCGCCGCGGCGAGCAGGCCCGTTGTGATCGTGGTCAACGACAACGGCCGCAGCTATGCGCCGACCATCGGTGGGTTCGCCGAGCACCTGGCCGGTCTGAGGCTGCAGCCGGGCTACGAGAAGGTGCTCGAGGAGGGGCGCAAAGCGCTGCGCGGTGTGCCGCTGGTGGGCGAGCTGTGCTACCAGGCCATGCACAGCATCAAGGCGGGCATCAAGGACGCGTTGTCGCCGCAGGTGATGTTTACCGACCTCGGACTCAAGTACGTCGGACCGATCGACGGCCACGACGAACACGCCGTGGAGTCCGCGCTGCGCAACGCGCGGGGCTTCAACGCTCCGGTGATCGTTCACGTCGTCACCCGCAAGGGCATGGGATATGCGCCTGCCGAGAACGACGAGGACGATCAGATGCACTCCTGTGGGGTCATCGATCCCGAGACCGGGCTCGCGACGTCGGTACCCGGACCCGGATGGACGTCGGCGTTCTCGGAGGCGTTGATCTCGCACGCCGCAAGGCGCCGTGACGTCGTGGCGATCACCGCGGCCATGCCGGGCCCGACCGGGCTGAGCGCATTCCGCCGCCGGTTCCCGGATCGATTCTTTGACGTCGGCATCGCCGAGCAACACGCGATGACGTCGGCCGCGGGCCTGGCGATGGGCGGCATGCACCCCGTGGTGGCGATCTATTCGACGTTTCTGAACCGCGCCTTCGACCAGATCATGATGGACGTCGCGCTGCACAAGCTGCCCGTGACAATGGTGTTGGATCGGTCCGGCGTGACCGGTCCCGACGGCGCCAGCCACAACGGGATGTGGGACCTGTCGATGCTGAGCATCGTGCCGGGCATGCGGGTCGCCGCTCCGCGCGACGGCGCCCGGCTGCGTGAGGAACTCGGCGAAGCGCTGGACGTCGACGACGGGCCCACAGCCATTCGCTTTCCGAAAGGCGATGTGGGCGAAGACATTCCGGCACTCAAGCGGTGTGGCGGCGTCGACGTGCTTGCGGTGCCGTCGGAGCGTTTGTCCGAGGACGTGCTGTTGGTGGCGGTCGGCCCGTTCGCGGCGATGGCGTTGGCGGTGGGCGAGCGGCTGCGCAACCAGGGCATCGGTGTGACGGTGGTCGATGCGCGTTGGGTGCTGCCGGTGCCCGCAGCGATCGGGGAGCTGGCCCGTGCCCACAAGCTGGTTGTCACCATCGAGGACAACGGCGTGAGCGGCGGTGTCGGCTCCGCGGTGTCGGCGGCCCTGCGTCGCGCCGAGATCGACGTGCCCTGCCGTGACGTCGGCCTGCCGCAGGAGTTCGTCGCGCAGGCCTCGCGCGGCGAGGTGCTCACCGCAGTCGGGCTGACCGACCAGAACATCGCCCGCCAGATCACCGGCTGGGTCGCCGCGCTCGGCACGCCGGTCGTGGAGTCCGAGGTCAGCCAGCGGCTCGACTGACGCGCGGCGGCGTTGTCAGACTGGTACTGCACGCTTCTAAACAGCGTCATCAATTGATGACGCCATTCAGAAGCGGGGAGCTCCGAATGGAGGAAAATCGCACGCCCTGGTGGGCGACCGATCCTGAGCTCGAGGCCATCCGCCGTCGCGTCGCCGAGGAGTTCGAGTGCGATGAGTGTGAGCCGATCGACGACATGCCCGATCCCGTCGTCAGCGACTTCTTCAGCGGCTCGAGCCTGCGCGAGCTCGCTTTCGTGCGCGATGATGTCGCCCGCGCCCAGGCCCGGTACGCGGACGCGGTGCGAGCCGCCCGCACGGCCGGGCTCTCATGGGGCCAGATCGGCCGGGCACTCGGCGTTCCGAGGCAGCTGCTGCACCGCCGGTTCAGGGCGCCCGGTTAGCCTCACCACATGGACGCTGAACTCGAGCGCTGGAAGGCCGCCGGCCAGACCTTCGACTATCTGGGCTTCGACATCTTCTATCGGACCGAGGGCCACGGGCCCCATCTGCTGCTCATTCACGGCTATCCGTTCAACACATGGGACTGGGCGCCGTTGTGGGACAGGCTGACCGAGCGCTTCACCGTGATCGCACCCGACATGCTTGGCATGGGGTTCTCCGATAAACCCGTCGTCTATGAGTACACCGTGCACGACCACGCCGACATGCACGAGGCGCTGCTGGCTCACCTCGACGTGGCGTCAGCGCACATTCTGGCCCACGATCTTGGTGACTCCGTCGGCCAGGAAATGCTGGCACGCCACGAGTTCTCCCAGCAGGCCTACGGGCCGCTGCGGATCGAATCGATCACGTGGCTCAACGGTGGGCTGTTCAACGAGACCTACACCCCGCGATTGCTCCAGAAGGCCCTGTCGCGAACACCGTTGGGGGACATTGTGAGTCCACTACAGGGCAGCCCGCTGTCCCGTCGGCTTATCGATCCGACGCTCAACGAGCTGTTCGGACCCGACACCAAGCCGTCGCGACGGATGCTGGACCTTTTCCACGAGATCCTCGACTACAACGGCGGCAAGCGGGTGACCCACAAGGTCGGCAGGTTCGTCAACGACCGCTACGCCCATCGCAATCGATGGGTGCGCGCGATGCGGCAGACCGACATCCCGATGCGGTTGATCGACGGGCCGGCCGACCCCAACTCGGGCAGGCACATGGCGCAGCGCTACCTGGAGATCATCCCGAATCCGGACGTCGTGATGCTCGACGACAACATCGGGCACTGGCCGCAGATCGAGGCGCCCGACGCGGTGCTGGCCCACTTCCTGGCCCACATCGAGCGCGTCACTGCGCAGCGGTAGTCAGCGCGGCGGTCAGCACAGGGACAGTCAGAGAGCGCTGCCACGGCCGCACTTGTGCGTCGCGCAGGAATTCTTCCACCCTCGCCGCGACGTCACCGACGGGCTGCCAATCCCAGCACAGCCGGCGCACCACCTCGGGGGCGATGAGGTTCTCCGTCGGCACCGAAACCCGTTGTGACAGTTCGGCGAGACCGGAACGGGCCGCCTCGAGCCGAGTCGCCGCCTCGGGTTTGCGGCGCGCCCACCGCGATGCCGGCGGCGGCCCGTTCGACGGCTCCTGCGGCAGCGGCGGGTCGTCTGTGCCGCGGGCGCGGGCCAGCGCGTCCAGCCACGTCTTGGCGTTGCGCCGCTGTTTGGGCCCGCCGAACACCGGCAGCGCGGTGAGCTTTTCGACGGTGTCGGGGTCGACGGTGGCGGCGTTGACGATCGCGACGTCGGGCAGGATGCGGCCCGGTGCGATGTCACGTCGTCGCGCGATCTCGTCCCGCGTGGTCCACAGTTCGCGCACCGCGGCCAGCGCCCGCGGGTTTCGCACCTTGTGGATGCCCGACGTGCGACGCCAGCGGTCCCGACGCGTCGGCGCGGCTTCGAACGTCCGCAGGTACTCGAATTCCTGTGCGGCCCAATCGGTCTTGCCTTGCTCCTCGAGCACGGCGGCGATCGCGTCGCGCAGATCGAGCAGCACCTCGACATCCAGCGCGGCGTAGTTCAGCCAGGCGTGTGGCAACGGCCGCTTCGACCAATCCGCCGCGCCGTGGCCCTTCGTCAGTTGCAATCCCAACAGCCGTTGCACCATCGCGGCAAGGTTGACCCGGTCATAGCCCGCCAGGCGGCCGGCCAACTCGGTGTCATACAGCCTCGTTGGCCGGATGCCGATCTCGGCCAGGCACGGCAGATCCTGATCGGCCGCGTGCAGCACCCACTCGTCGGCGGCCAGCACCTCGGCGACCGGCGCGAGTGTCGTCACCTGGTCACCGCCGTGGTTGACCGGGTCGATCAACACCGTGCCCGCCCCCGCGCGCCGGATCTGCACCAGGTAGGCGCGATTCGAATAGCGGAACCCCGACGCGCGTTCCGCGTCGACCGCGAATGGTCCATCGCCGCGCGCTAAAAGCTCTGCGGCCCTTGCGATTTCGCTGGAACTTACCGACAGCTCGGGAACCCCATCGCGGGGCGCCAGCAGCGGTGTGGCCTCCGGCTCCTCCGGCTCCTCCGGGCCGGACTCCTCGGGTTCGGCCATCGTCAGGCGCGGGTGCGGGAGCTCAGGTCGGTGACCCCGTCCGGGGGCAACCCGGCCGCATGCTCGAGCACCTCGCAGAACGCTTGCACGTGTGGGCCCAGCTCCAGCGTGGTGGCCGTCCACGACGCCCGCAGCTCCAGCTGATGGGCGCGCGGAGGCCCGGAGATGTCGCCATAACGCACCGATGTGGTCGCGGTGACCGTGCCGCCGAGCGCGGTGACGTGCTCGGCCCGCGATTCAAGGGCGTCGGCGAGCCAGCTCCACGCCACCTCGGGCAGCAGCGGGTCCACCGCCTCGCTGGAGTCCAGGTCGGCCTGGATGTAGGCCACCAACCGCATCGTGCCGTCCCAGGCCTCGGCGCCGTCGGGGTCGTGCAGCAGGATCAGCCGGCCGAACGCATCGCCCTCGGAGCGCTCGGGCACGATGGCCGCCTCGGGGTGCCTTACCTCGGCGCCCAGTGCGTAGCTGTAGGGCGCCAGCCGCTGCGGCGGCCGGATCGGGCCGAGCTCGATCTCCGGTCGCACGGTGGTGGCGTTCATCGCCGCCACCGCTTCGCGGAACTGATCCGGTTCGGCGGTGGTCACGCCGTTTGACGCTAGCCCATCTGGCAAGGCCTGTCCGCAGGCGCGCCGCATCGACACCGCATGGCAGCATAAGAGCCGATGAATACCCGCCGCGAGCTGCCCGAGTCGCCCTATTTGGCCGCGGCCGGCGGCCGCAAACCCCACCGCGTGCCGGTGTGGTTCATGCGCCAGGCCGGACGTTCGCTGCCCGAGTACAGGGCGCTGCGCGCCGGGCACAGCATGCTGGCGGCCTGCCTCGAGCCGGAGCTGGTTTGCGAGATCACGCTGCAGCCGGTGCGCAGGCACGGCGTGGACGCCGCCATCCTGTTCTCCGACATCGTGGTGCCGCTGCGGGCGTCGGGCATCGACCTGGACATCGTGCCCGACGTCGGGCCGGTCATCGAACATCCGGTGCGCAGCACCGCTGACGTCAAATCGTTGAAACCGCTTGACCCGCAACAGGTTGCACCCGTTGCAACGGCCGTCAGGCTACTGGTGTCCGAGCTCGGCGATGTTCCGCTGATCGGCTTCGCCGGCGCCCCGTTCACACTCGCGTCCTACCTGGTCGAGGGCGGTCCGAGCCGCCGGCACGAGCACACCAAGGCCATGATGCTGGGCGAACCCGCCACCTGGCACGCGCTGATGACGGCGCTGACGGATCTGACCATCGCGTTCCTTCAGGCCCAGGTCGGCGCCGGGGTGGAC
>DATARY010000054.1:0-10745 GCA_036263935.1 Mycobacterium sp. | reverse complement strand
GGATTGCTCGAGCGCTGATCCGCGACAACCCCATTCTGATTCTCGACGAGCCAACGGCGGCCTTGGACGCCGAGTCCGAGCACCTGGTGATCGAGGCCCTAGAGCGGCTGATGGCCGGCCGCACGGTCATCACTATCGCCCATCGACTAAGCACCCTGCGCGATGCACACAAGATCATCGTCATCAAGGACGGCGTGGTGGCAGAAGACGGGACCCACGAGGAGCTGCTACAACTCGACGGCGTCTACGCCCAGCTGTACCATCTGCAATTCGACAAGCCCGCATAACACGGAGCGATGGCCGAGCGCGCGAGCACCCCGCCGCGGTCGATAGACATCATCCCAACCTGCGGTGAACGGTTAACCCACCCTGGCACGCGAACCGTTTCGTTCTCGTCAAACCTGACGTTCAGGGCGGTTCCCGCTGCTAGCATCCGGGCTTATCCACCGCTGCTTGGAGTTCGCTTCACCAATAACACCATTAAGGAGATGAGCGATGCTGACGATGCGGGATCACGGCGTTGAGGATTACCAGGCGTTGCCCGATATGGATGCCACCGACGTTGGGGAGTTGCGCGAGGACGACCGCGCCTGCCTGGAAGAGCTGGGCCAATATCTCGTCTCCACCGACGGGTTGCAGCGCTTCGGTATCTGGTTGCTGCACAAGCATTTCGAGCCTGACTCAGGAGAGGTCTTTGTGGAACGCGCCATCCGTGCGCCGCGAAAGACCGAAACCGCCCCCGTCATGCGGTCGGCGTTTCCCGAACAGGGGCTGAGCACCACCGCCATCCGATTCGACGATTCTATGAGCGGTGGCGTCGGTGTCGTGGGTATGGAGTTCGCCCAGCCGGACGACTTCGGTGACACCTCGCCGCTGAGCGATGAGGACGAGGCAGTCCTGGCCGGCATTGCCGACCGGCTACAGGCCCACGACAAGATCGATCGCTTCGGTGTCCGGTTGATTCGCAACCCGCTGGAGCTCTCAGAGCGCGAGTTGCTTCACGAGACCTGCGACAGCGCCAGCCGGACGCTGCACTGCACCGTCGGTGACCGCGACACCATGCTCGCCGACCAGACCATCATCCAGACGGCCTGGCGGTGGAGAATTGTGCAGGGCGGCTCTGACGCCATCGTGATGCAAGACTGCACCGCCGGCTGCGTACGGGTGGGCGAGGGACACGACCTTGCCCACACCTCGTCCGGGACCGATGACCAGGACAACCCGACCGAAGGCGGACCGAACGAGCCTTTCTGATCCCGGGAAAGTTGTGCCGCAACATTAGAGGCGCGACTCAAACGCCTTGGTACACCTTGCGATAGCTTGACGGCGACATACCGAAACCGCGGCGCAAGTGGTGTCGCAGGTTGCCACTGGACCCGAGGCCCGACAGCCGGGCGACCTCATCGACCGGCAGGTCCCGCGACTCCAACAGCTCGCGGGCGCGGTCGACGCGACGACTGCGGATCCAGGCCCCGGGCGCCTGACCCGTCTCCTCGCGGAATCGCCGGTTGAACGTGCGGGCACTCATCTTGGCGTGCCGCGCCAGCCGCTGCACCGTCAACTCCTCGTCGAGGTGCGCCAGCGCCCATCCGCGGGTCGCGGCGGTCGAGAAGTGATCCGGCGCTGGCACCTGCCGATCGATAAACTGCGCCTGGCCGCCCTCACGCCACGGCGGCACCACGCAGTACCTGGCAACCGCGTTGGCCACCTTCGCACCGTGATCCGAGCGAATGATGTGCAGGCACAAGTCGATTCCCGCCGCGAGACCCGCCGACGTGAGCACGTCGCCGTCGTCGACGAAGAGCACGTTCTCGTCCAGCAGCACTTCGGGGTATAACTGGCGAATCGCGTTGGCGAACTTCCAGTGCGTGGTCGCCGGCCGTCCATCGAGAAGGCCGGCGGCGGCCAGCACGAACGCGCCGGTGCAGATCGACACCAGCCGGGTGCCCGGCCGGATCAGCGCCAGCGCCGCAGCAGCATCGGGTGCCAGCACCCCGTCGACGCGGGCCGGCGGGTAGCGCGTGCCGGGTATCACCACCGTGTCGGCGGTGGCCAGCGCCTCCGGCCCCGTGCCGGGCAACAGGTCGAAGCCCGTGGTCGCCGCGACCGGTCCGGCCGCCAGCCCACAGGTCACCACGTCGTAGAGCGGGTTGCCGTCGGCGTCGGTGGCGCTGGAGAACAACGTCGGCGCGATCGCCGCGTCGAAGCCCACAACGGGAGCCAGCAGCAGGACGGCGACGCGATGCATGCCGCTATTCTGGCATGTCTTTGACGACTAGTGTCATTCATGCCACTGGTCGCGGCACAGCCTCTCCGCGAGAGTGATCTGGTGACGCTCACCGCCGCTCAGAGCGGCACGCCCACGGCCCGGATTCACTGGGCCTGGGTGGTCGCGGCCGTCAGCTTCGTCGCGATCCTGGGCGCGGCAGGTTTCCGGTCGGTGCCCGGGGTGATGATGAACCCGCTGCACCACGAATTCGGCTGGTCACATGGCGTGGTCGGGCTGGCCATGTCGGTCAACATGACGCTGTTCGGCCTGACCGCGCCGTTCGCCGCGGCGTTGATGGATCGATTCGGCGTGCGCCCCGTGCTGTCAGTGGCGTTGATGTTGATCGCGGCGGGATCGGCGCTGAGCGTGACGATGACCGCCAGCTGGCAACTGGTGTTGCTGTGGGGCGTGCTGGTCGGCGTCGGCACCGGCTCGATCTCGATGGGCTTCGTCGCCATCGTTGCGACCCGATGGTTCGAAGCACGTCGCGGCCTCGTTACCGGTGTGCTGACGGCGGCAAGCGCGACCGGTCAGCTGATCTTCCTGCCGATCGTGGCCGAGGTCACCACCCGTCAGGGCTGGCGCTTGGCTTCGCTGGTCGTTGCGGCGGCGGCGCTGAGCGTGGTGCCGCTCGTGCTCGTGTTCATCCGGAACTACCCGCGGGACAAGGGCTTAACGGCCTACGGCGCGACGGAGGCGGCCGAACCGGCAGCGGTTCCGGCGTCTAGTTTCCGCGCCGCGTTCGATGGACTGCTGCTGGGCGGGCGCGTTCCGGCGTTCTGGTTGCTGGCAGCCAGCTTCGCGATCTGCGGCATGACCACCAACGGGCTGATCGGCACACACTTCATTCCGGCCGCCAACGACCACGGCATGCCCAGTACTGTCGCGGCGGGGCTGCTGGCCACCATCGGCATCCTCGACGTCGCGGGCACGGTGTTCTCCGGCTGGCTCACCGACCGCATCGACCCACGGCCGCTGCTGGTCGTCTACTACTTCGGCCGCGGCATCTCGCTGATGCTGTTGCCGTCGCTGCTGTCCCCGCACGCAGGACCGAGCACGTGGGTGTTCGTCGTCTTCTATGGCCTGGACTGGGTGGCCACCGTGCCGCCGACGATCGTGTTGTGCCGCAACTACTTCGGCATGCGCTCGCCGGTCGTGTTCGGCTGGGTGTTCGCGTCACACCAACTCGGCGCCGCCATCGCCGCCGCCGGGGCCGGTCGGCTACGCGACCTGCAGGGCAATTACGACATGGCGTTCTACCTGGCATCCGGCCTCTGTTTCGTCGCCGCAATGCTTTGCCTGAACGTGCGAAACGCGCAGGTCAGCGCGCCTGCATCGGGCATATAGGCGCTCTGCGATTTTGCCCTCGACATATGGCTGCCCTTAACATGCCATGCGGGTCGACGAGCTGAGGAGCCGAATGTGAAGACTCAAACCAGCAAGGCGTTGGGCGCTGCCGCGGGGATCGCCGCGATCGCCGCATCGCTACCACTTGCGATCAACGCGTACGCCGATCCGCCAGCCGAGCCGACGACGGTCGCGCCGATCCCCGATCCGCAGGGGTCGGGCTGCGACACATTAAAGACGGCGCTGCCCAACTGGAAGAACTTCGCGAGCCAGCCGATCAGCACCGTGCTCGGCAGCATCCCGGACATCTCCACGTTCAACTCGTTGGTCTCCGGACAGGCCAATCCCGCCGTCAACATCGTCTCGGTGCTCGACAACGGCCCGTACGTTGTGTTCGCCCCGAGCAACGCGGCGTTCGCCCAAATGGCGCCGGGACAGCTCGATGCGCTCAAGGCCGATCCCGCGGCGCTGGCCAAGCTCGACTACTACCACGTGTTCCTCGGCCTGCTCGGACCCGACGACGTTCACGGCCAGCGGCCGTCACAGCAGGGCACCGAGATCAAGGTCGACGGCAAGGGCGGCGACATCAAGGTCAACGACACCGCCAAGGTGGTGTGCGGCGGCTTACAGGCCAGCAACGCACGGATCTACATCATCGACACGGTGCTCGATCCGGCGAACGGTCCTGCACCGATCGCGCCGCGGGGCAGTTCGACGAGTGGGACGACCAGCACAACGACCACGTTGTCGACGGCCAGCCCGACACCCGCGCCGCCTCCCCCGGCCGGCTGACGGAGTGATCCACCTATTGCAGAGAAAGTGCGAGTAGACGTCTGCAAAGCGTCGATCTCGACGCAGACTCGTTACAGCCCGAGGTCGCGGCCGATGATCTCCTTCATGATCTCGGTCGTGCCGCCGAAGATCGTCTGGATTCGCACGTCGACGTAGTCGCGGGCGACCTTGTACTCGTTCATGTAGCCGTATCCGCCGTGCAGCTGCACGCAGTTGTCGACGACACGCTTGCCCAGCTCAGTGCACCACCACTTGGCTTTGGATGCCTGGACCGCGGTCAGTTCCTTGTCGACGGCAGCGCGCAGGCAGCGGTCGATGTACTGCTCGGCGATCTCGAGTTCGGTGTCCATCTCGGCCATCAGGAATCGGTTGTGCTGGAAGCTACCGATCGGCTGGCCGAACGCCTTGCGGTCCTTGACGTATTGCAATGTCTCGCGCCAGGTTTCGCGGGCACCGGCGACCGCGGCGATCGCGATGGACAGCCGCTCGGACGGCAGGTTGTGCATCAGCTGGTAGAAGCCGCGACCCTCTTCACCGAGCAGGTTGTTGGCGGGGACGCGGACGTTTTCGAAGTTCAGCTCGGCGGTGTCGGCCGCGTGCAGGCCCATCTTGTCGAGCTTGCGACCGCGGGTGAATCCCTCCATGCCGCGTTCAACGACCAACAGCGAGAAGCCCTTGTGGCCCGCCTCCGGGTCGGTACGGGCGACGACGATCACCAGGTCGCTGTTGATGCCCGCGGAGATGAATGTCTTGGAGCCGTTGATAATCCAATCGTCGCCGTCGCGGACCGCTGAGGTCTTGATGCCGGCCAGGTCGCTGCCCGCGCCGGGCTCGCTCATCGCGATCGCGCCGATGAGTTCGCCGGTGATGTAGCCCGGCAGCCAGCGTTCCTTCTGCTCGTCGGTGGCCAGCGATGCGAAATAGGGCCCAACGATGTCGTTCTGCAGGCTCAGGCCCGGGGTGGCGGGGCCGAATTTCGCGAACTCCTCGACGATGACTGCGTTGAACCGGAAATCGTCCGCGCCGCCGCCACCGTATTCCTCGGGCATGTTAAATCCGATGAGGCCGTATTTACCTGCGGCAACATATGATTCGCGGTCGACGAGGCGCTCGCTCTCCCACTTCTCCGCGTACGGCGCACATTCCTTTTCGAGGAACTGCCGCGCGGTTTCCCGCAGCTGTTCGTGCTCGGGCTCGAATATCAGTCGTTTCATCAGGGTTGTCTGCTCCTCGCGCACGCGCTTGTCAACGCGCTTTCCAAACAGGCTGACGCTTCTCGGCGAACGCCAGCGGTCCTTCCTTGGCGTCCTCGGACCTGATCAGCGTTCCGATCTCGCGCATGGTCCTGGACCAGCCTGGTTCGTCACCCGTGATCACGCCGTCGTCGACGCCGTTGGCCACGCGCTTGCTGGCCCACACCGCCAGCGGCGCATTCACGGTGATCCGCTCGGCCAGCGCCAGCGCCGCATCGACGGCGGTGCCGTGGGAGACCACCTGATTGATCAGGCCCCACTTCAACGCGTCGGCCGAGCTCATCGGCTCCCCTGTGAAGATCAGCTCCATCGCGACCTTGCGCGGTAAGTGGTCAACGATGCGGAACACACCCCCGGCGGCGGCGATGAGCCCCCGCTTGACCTCGGGCAGCCCGAACGTCGCGCGTTCCTCGGCGACCACAAGGTCACTCGCGAGCGCAAGCTCGGTGCCGCCGCCCAGCGCCGTGCCGTTGACGGCTGCGATGGTCGGCTTGTCGATGTAGTGGTGCACGTAGCCGGCGAAACCCCATTCACCGTGATCGGGGTGGAAGAGGTTCTCCCGCCGCGAGATGGCCTTGAGATCGGCCCCAGCGCAGAAGGACTCACCGGCACCGGTGATCACTACCGCGCGGACCTCAGGGTCGTCCTGGGCCTCCTGCAGCGCATCGCCCACCGCGGTGCTCACCGCGCTGTTGACGGCGTTCCGCGCCTCCGGGCGGTTCAGCGTGATGATCAGGACGTTGCCCCGCCGCTCGGTCAGAGCGGCGGGGGCCGTCACGTTAGCGGTCACACCAGCTCGAGAATGGTGGCGTTGGCCTGGCCGCCGCCCTCGCACATGGTCTGCAGGCCGTAGCGAATTCCCTTGTCGCGCATGTGGTACAGCATCGTCGTCATGATGCGGGCGCCGGAGCCGCCGAGGGGGTGACCGAGCGCGATCGCTCCACCGTTCGGATTGAGCTTCTTCTCGTCGGCGCCGATGTCCTTCAGCCATGCCAGCGGCACAGGGGCAAAGGCCTCGTTGACCTCGAACACGCCGATCTCCTCGAGTCTGATGCCGGACTTCTTCAGTGCTTTCTGCGTGGCCGGGATCGGAGCGGTCAGCATGATGACCGGATCAGCGCCGGCGAGCGTCGCGGTGTGCACCTTGGCGATCGGCTTGAGGCCCAACGACTTCGCCTTCTCGGCCGACATGAACAGCAGTGCGGCCGAGCCGTCGGAGATCTGCGACGAGTTCCCGGCGTGGATCACGCCGTCCTCCTTGAACGCCGGCTTCAGCTCGCCCATCTTCTCGATGGTGGTGCCGCGGCGGATGCCCTCGTCCTTGAGCACCGGGTTGCCGTCCTGGTCCTTGATGGCCGCTATCTGATCGTCGAATGCGCCGGAATCCTGTGCGGCCGCCGCCTTCTCGTGGGAGCCGAGCGAGAACTCATCGAGAGCGGTTCGGTCGAAGCCCCACTGCGAGGCGATCATCTCGGCGCCGATGCCCTGGTTCGGGGTCTGGCTGTAGCGGTTGCGGAATGCTTCGGGGTAGGGGTGGCCGCCGTTGGCCAGCGAGGCGCCCATCGGCGTGCGCGACATCGACTCGACACCACCGGCGACAACCACGTCGTAGTGGCCGGCCACAACGCCGGCCGCCGCGAAGTGAATCGACTGCTGGCTGGATCCGCACTGCCGGTCGACCGTCACACCCGTCACGCTCTCGGGCCAACCCGCGGCCAGGACCGCGGTGCGGGCGATATCCAGCGCCTGCTCGCCGGCCTGCATGACACAACCCCAGATGACGTCGTCGACGACCTCCGGATCGATGCCTGCGCGCTCCGCCAGGCCGTTGAGCACCTGAGCGGACAGTTCGCCGGGATGGACACCCGACAGCCCACCGTTGCGCTTGCCAACCGGCGACCGCACGGCCTCGACAATGACGGCTTCAGCCATGACACTTCTCCTCTGAGGTGGTTTTGTAATCCCGAACGTAGAGGAACAAAGTTTACTAGGTCAACCTACTGGTTGGTAGGCTGTCACCCTCATCACCGGCCACGATCGGCGCATCCCGGACCGATCCACATGGTTTACTGAGTTGAACAGCTGGCCGAACGGCCGGTAAATCGTTCGGATCGGGAGATGTTGTGACCAAGAGCACACCGCTGGCGCCGATGATCGGTGCGGACGCCGTCAACGTGAGTGCAGCGGTCCGGTCACCCAAGACGGCCGAGCTCGTCGCGGGCACCCTGCGCCGCATGGTGGTGGACGGGCAACTCAAGGACGGCGACTTCCTGCCCAACGAAGCCGAGCTGATGGCCCACTTCGGTGTGAGCCGGCCGACGCTGCGCGAGGCCGTGCGGGTGCTGGAGTCTGAACGCCTCGTCGAGGTGCGTCGCGGCTCGCGCACCGGGGCGCGCGTGCGGGTGCCAGGCCCGGAGATCGTCGCCCGCCCCGCCGGCCTGCTGCTCGAGTTGTCGGGCGCAACCATCGCCGACGTGATGACGGCGCGGTCGAGCATCGAGCCGATGGCGGCGCGACTGCTGGCCGAGACGGGCACCCCTGAGGCGCTCGACGAGCTGGAGAACATGCTCGCCGACGACATTCCCGCCGGTTGGCAGTCAGGTCGTCTCGCCGAAACGACGGGCGATTTCCACCGGCGGCTGGTCGAGCTGTCGGGCAACGCGACGCTCGCGATCATCGCCGGCATGCTGCACGAGATCACGGTGCGGCACACCGCATTCGTCTTCAACGAACGTCGCCCAGTGTCCAAGGCGGACTACGAGAAGCTGATGCGGTCCTACCGGCGGTTGATGCAGCTGTTGCGCTCCGGCGACGGCGCGGCAACCGAGGCACACTGGCGCAAACACCTCGACACGTCGCGCGAACTGTTGTTGAAGGGGCTGGCGGCCGTCAAGATCCGCGACGTCATGGGTTGACGCCCTAATCCGGCCAGACCGCAAGCCTCGTGTTCGTGCTCACGTCGTGCCCGTGGTTCCTCCAGCGCATCGGCAGCAGCCGGTACCGCCAGTTGCCTGGACAACCTTCGGGGCCGACATGGTCGACCGTGATCGAAATAACATCCGCGCCAACCCGTTTGGCGTGGGTGTCGAGATAGATCCCCTTCTCGTCGTCAATCTCGGACATCAGCTCGCTGCCGAGCAGCAGCCGCGGACCGGGTGCCCGATCCAGCACGACGCATTGATCCCGGCCGGGACAGTGACCGCCGCATATTCGCGCGAAGCAGGTGGTGTCCACACTGCCGAGGTCGCTCATCAGCAGGTTGTTCTCGTAGTCGGTCCACACCGCGACCGGCTCTGCGTCATGCGCCCACATGGCTTCTGTCATACACGTGCACAGGGACATCGTCGTCCCATGGTTGCCGCGTCACCATGTCGGCGACTTTGACATAGCCGCTTTCGAATTCGCCGGTGGCGGCGTCAACCAGCCGATACTGCTGGGTCTGCCGATGGATCGGTTGCGCGTCTATCAACACAACGCGTACCTCGCCCGGCTCGAAATGGCATCGCTCCTGCAGGGCCTCGATCAACTGCTCGTTGTGCATGTGGCCATCACCGAAGTTCCAGCCGATCGCGGTGCTGCAGATCCGCTCGCCGTCGGTCAGGACATAGTCGTCTTCGTTTCGCCCGGCAATCGCTCGGTGCGCCAGGGTGAACATCGCACGGCCGTGGGTGTTGAAGGCGCGGAACGCATATCCCATATAGAGGTACATCTGCGCCGTCTCCGGGCTTCCGTAATAGCGCTCCATCTGGGCCTGCGGCATGCTCGCGATCGAGACGATGCCCTGCTCGATCTTCGCTGCGGCCGATGGCTTGCAGCACCACAGCGTCGTGTCCCAGTTACCGGCGTAGTACCGCATGCCAGGGAGGAAGGACACCTTGCGCGGGAACAGGTTTCCGAAAATCACCGTGCCCACCACCACGACCAACAACACGATCGGCAGCGGGCTCTGCAGTTCACCCAGCCCCACCCCGGCGTGCCCGACGAACAGCGCCAACACAGAGAACATCATGAACACGTTCCACTCCAGCGGCACCCCCATCGGTATCGAGGACAGGATGCCGAAGTGGAAGCACAGCATCACGAACGCGGCGATCGCCGTCGGCCAGCCGCCGTGGGAGAAGAACAACACCAGCGGGACGAGCCCCTCGACCGCCGTGCTCAAGTGGGCGAGCGCCCGCGACAGCCGCCCGGGCCGCAGGTCGTCGGGGAAGTGCTCGAAGAACTTGCGCTTGATGAACCGCGGCCGGAACACCGGGTTGTTGCTCATCATCGTCGAGATGACGAACGGGAAGTGCTTGTTGAGCTTCGACGTCGCCGCGCCGAGCCAGATCACCAGGCACACCAGCTTCGCACCGATGATCATATCAACCCCGGTGAACAGGAAGGTCACGGTCAGCGTCGCGTACACCTCGCCGCGTGCGGCCAGGAAGATCACCTTGTCGCGCAGGCCGAGCGCCGCGAGCAAACCGAGGATCGTCCAGATCTGCCACATCGGCAGCACGCCAACGCTAGTGCCCAATGCCGGGATCGGCCCGGTGCCATCGGAGAACAGCGTGACGAGAAGCATCACGAGCAACGCCCCGTATAGCGCAACGTCCACAGGCGTGCGAGCCGTCCCCGTGGTCAATGGCACCCGATTCGGCCACGGTGGCAGTCGAATGGTGTTGGGCCGCAACCAGTACAGGATCGAGCCCAGCGGCGGGAAGAACCGGTTGTTCAACGGGCCGAATCCACATCCGAGGCCGATCACCTCGAACAGCATCGTGTACAGCACGACCTTCTCGAACACGATCGGCTCGACGTACCAGGATGCGACGTTGGTGAACCCGTCGATGCCCTTCGTGGTCAGCGCGATCAGCCAGGCCGCGAGGACGTACAGCAGGATCTTGACGACATAGAAGAGGTGCAGCACGCCCGGCGTTCCGAAACCGACCTCCGCCCAGTGCCGGGCCATCGGGACGATCTTCTCGGCGCGGGTGCCCGTGCTCCATTCCTCATAGTCGACGACGGGCGCGTCCTGCTTCAGGAATCCCATGGCCTCCAAGACTAGAACGTGTTCTAGCCGGGTGGAATCGGATCGACGA
>DATARY010000246.1:0-5714 GCA_036263935.1 Mycobacterium sp. | reverse complement strand
GCTCCGCGTCGGCGGTTGGCGACGAACCGGACCACGTCGGCGATCCAGTCCCGGTCGGTGCGCAAAGTCAGCAGGGGTGCATCACAGCGCCGCAGGGTCCTCGCCACCTCGGCGCGGTGCGCAGCCGCCGCCTTCTCGAAGTCGCCGCGCAGCTGCTCGTCGATGGTGAATTCGCGGGTGACGCCGGACTCGGGGTCCTGCAGGATCACATCGCCGACGGCGGGCAGCTCCACGTCGCGCGGGTCGATGACCTCGATACCCAGCACTTCGTGCCGTCCTGCGATGGCCCGCAGCGGACGCATCCAGTTGATCGGCCCGAGGAAGTCGCTGATGATCACCGCCATGCCGCGACGGCGCTCGGGGCGGCGCAGCGCGTCGATGGCGGCGGCCAGGTCGCCGCGGACTCCCAGCGGCGCGCTCGGGCTGGTGGCGATCGCCCGCAACAGCTCCTGCTCGTGCACCCGGCCGCTCAATGCCGGCACCCGCCGCATGGTGTCGCCATTGGCGATGATCGCGCCGAGACGGTTACCGCCGCCGCTGTTGAGGAACGCGATCGAAGCCGCGGCGGCCACCGCGAGGTCACGCTTCTCGCAACCGGTGGTGCCGAAGTCCAGGCTGGCCGACATGTCGACCACCAGCCAGGTCTCCAGCTCGCGGTCGGCAATCATCTGCCGGACGTGCGGATGGGTGGTGCGGGCGGTCACCGACCAGTCCATCCGGCGCACGTCGTCGCCGGGCTGATAAAGCCGCGACTCCCCCGGCTCAGAGCCCGGCCCCGGCAGCAGCCCCAGGTGGTCTCCGTGCAGCACACCGTCGAGCTTGCGGCGTACCGTCAGCTCCAGCTTGCGCAGCGCGGCCGTCAGTGCGGGATCACGGATCTCCCCGCGCTTCAGTGATGGCAGGTCAACGGTGCGTCTGGACGTAGTCACTACAGCGCTGTCACCGACCGCTGGCCGCGGCCGTTGCGGCAGGCACTACGGGCGACACCGAATGTCCTTGCTGCGGAATCGCATTCACCTGCGGCAGGGCGACGGTCTGCAGGATCCGGTTGATCACGGTCTCCGACGAGATCTCGTCGGCCAGCGCGTCATAGGTCAGGACCAGCCGGTGTCGCAGTACATCCGGAATGACCTCGACGACGTCCTGCGGGACCACGTAGTCACGCCCGCGCACCAGCGCCAGGGCACGGGCCGCCGCGATGATGCCGAGCGAGGCGCGCGGCGAGGCGCCGTAGGCGATCCACGCCTTGGCGTCGGGCATGCCGAACCTGTCGGGATGCCTGGTCGCGGTGACGACGCGCACGACGTAGTCGACCAGCGCATGGTGTACGAAGTTATTGGAGGCCACATCTTGCAGCCGCACCAGGTCACCGGGGCCCAGGACTTGCTTCGGCTCGGGTGGCTTGACGCCCATCCGGTAGACGATCTCGCGCTCTTCCTCCGGTGTCGGGTAGTCGATGTTGAGCTTGAACAGGAAGCGGTCGCGCTGGGCCTCTGGCAGCGCATACACGCCCTCCTGCTCGATCGGGTTCTGGGTGGCCATGACCAGAAACGGGGCGGGCAGTGGGAACGTCTTGCCGCCGATGGAGATCTTGCGTTCGGCCATGACCTCGAGCAGCGCTGACTGCACCTTGGCCGGCGCGCGGTTGATCTCGTCGGCGAGCAGGAAGTTGACAACCACCGGGCCCAGCTCGATGTCGAACTCCTCCTTGCCCTGCCGGTAGATGCGGGTGCCGACGATGTCGGTGGGCACCAGGTCCGGGGTGAACTGGATACGCGCGAACGTGCCGCCGACCACCTTGGCGAACGTCTCGACGGCCAGCGTCTTGGCGACACCGGGCACGCCTTCAAGCAGCACATGGCCCTTGGCGAGCAGGCCGACCAGCATCCGCTCGACCAGCTGGTCCTGGCCGACGATGATCCGCTTGACCTCGAAGATGGCCCGCTCGAGGGTGTGGACCTCCTGCTGAAGCCCGCCGTTGTTGGGCGGTGCTGCGTGGGAACCGGGAGGATAACCCTGCGGGGAGCCCTGTCCGGAAAACCCTCCGGCGCCCTGCGGCCCACTCGGTGACGTCATGAACGTTCCTCCCACGCTTTCTATGGTTCTATAACTGCTGGTTGTGCCCCGCCGGGCCGGGTTCGGCCGCACGCTTGTCGTCAACTATTCCAGGCACTCAGGAATCCGTCGACGTTGCCCGCTGTGCTCTCAGGCCTGGCTCAGGATTCGATGATCCGCGCCGCATACGGCTGCATGCCTGCGGTCCGGACCGGGCTGACGGTGACTTTGCCCGCGCTGCCGGAGGCCTCCAGCATCTTGCCGCCGCCCAGGTAGAGCGCGACGTGCTGGCTGCCGTCGGGCCCCCAAAACAGCAGATCGCCGCGTTTGGCCTGCGACACCGGCACCTTGCGGCCGGTGTTGTACTGGTCGCCGGAGTACTTCGGGATCAGCACGCCGACCCCGGCGAACGAGTATTGGGTGAGCCCCGAACAGTCGAAACCGACCGTGTTGGCACCGTCTTCGATGCCGGTGGTCGGACCGGACGGCTTGCCGCCGCCCCACGAGTACGGCACACCCATCTGTGAGCCGCCACGCCGAATCACGTACTCGATGGCTTGCGGACCGCGCACCCGACCGGGCGCAACGCCTGCGGCCGGAGCGGGAGCAAGTCCCAAGCTGCTCAGGAACTTTCGACCCAGATCCATGGTGACCTGGGTGGCCTGGGTGGTGGCCGCGATCGACGCGTTGGCGACCGAGAGCGGGTCACCCGGCGCCCCTGCGCTGATCAGCTTGGGCAGCGTCGGATCCCACTGGCCGTCGGTGGGATCGGCGAGGGCGATCGAGCTCGTCGACAGCGCGGCCCCCAGCGACAGTGCGACCGCAGCGATCAGCAGTACCAACAGCTGTAAGCAGCGGATTAGCCTGTGCCGCAAAACAGTCCCCGCAATCAGTATTCGATGTAGCGGACGACGTACGGTGTCATGCCGCTGGTGCGCACGGGCGAGACTTTGACGGAAGACCCGGTGTAAGGCGCCTCAAGCATCTGCCCGTCGCCCAGGTAGAGCGTCACGTGCTGGCTGCCGCCCGGCCCGTAGAAGATCACGTCACCGCGACGCATCTGCGACGACGGGATCTTGCGGCCCTCGTTGTACTGCGAGCCCGAATAGTGGTCGAGCTTGATGCCCACACCGGCGAACGCGTACAGAATCAGCCCCGAGCAGTCGAACCCGACGGTGCCCGCCCCGTCGTCGATGCCGTGGCTAGGTCCGGCCGCGGTGCCGCCACCCCAGGAGTACGGCACACCCATCTGCGACATGGCGCGGCGGATGACGTACTCGGAGGCCTGCCTGCCGTAGACCCGAGGAATTGCGCCGTTGGTATAGCCGCTCGGTGTTGGAACCAGGCCGAGCTTTTGCAGGAAAGTGTGGCCCATCTGCTGGGTCACCTGCGTGGAGGTCGAGGCGATGCCCAGCACCGAGTTGATGATCGCGATGGGGTCACCGCCGACGAACGCGCTCGGGACGGCAGGCAGCGTGGGATCCCAGGCGGCGTCCCAATTTCCGGTAGGCCGGTCGGGCGCGCGGTCCCAGTTTGCCGAGGCGTTGGCGCTCGGCGCGGGCGCGGGCGCAGGCGCTGCGGCCGGCCGGGCACCCGCGGGTGCCGACCAGTTGCGGGCCTGGTCGAGCTTCGCCTGGGCGTCGGCGCGCTCGGCAATCAACCGGTCCAGCTCGGCGTGCTGGGAGCCGAACGTCTGCTGGGCGTGGGTCAACGCCGAAACCGCGTCTCGCTGGCTGGTTTCGGCGTCGGTGACGGCCCGGTCGGCGTTCTGCTTGGCCAGCCGCGCGGTGGACTCCTTGTTCACCTGCTCGGTGCGGGCCCGCATCAGATTGTCGATCACCTGTTGCGCGCTGATCGACAGCGTCTGACCGGCAGCCGCGGTCTTGACGATGTCGGCGGGGTCCGTCGCCGTCAGATAGGAATCGGACGGGCCGTTCACATACGTCGCGGATGCGAAGCTGTCGAAGCGTTTTTGAGCGTCGGCGATGGCGGCGTTGGCCTCGTCAACCCGCCTCCGGCTGGTGTCCACTTCTTGTTGGGCGGCGGTGGCGTTGTCACGCGCGATCTGGACGTCGACGATCGCCTTGTTGACGCTTTCCTGCTCGGTCTGGACAGCGGCCCCGAGGTCCTGAAGCTTTTGGTTCGTGTTCGCAACGGCGGCGACCAGCTCGGCCAGGGTGTCCGGGCTGCCCGGCTGGGCCACGGCCAATCCTGGTGTGGCAACGAGCATGCCGAGGGTCAAGGCAGTCGCGCAGACCCGCCCGCACAGCCGCGAAGCCGAGGCGCCAGGGGTGCGTCTCATTCGACTCAAGTCTCCTATGGCTCAACGCGAACGTGCCGACACAATTGGTGGGCGCGATTGCACAGAAGTCACAAAAAGAACAACTGCAACAACAGCCACTGATTGCACCGTACGTCACATCTGACGCTAAAGAAACTTTAGTCACAAATTACAGGTCTGTAATTGAAACTAGTGTTACCGGACGGTGATGTTCGAATTTGCCGACGCGGGTTATCGGTTCAATCGGCCGTGTCGGTCGCGGGCTGCGAAGTGGCCGTGCGTTTGCCACGAACGTGCAGCATGCGGGTTGCGACGGCGGCCGCCACCACCCCCAGCACGAGCACAATCGTGAATGCGGTCCACGGAAAGTGGGGCGTTGTCAGCTCGCTGAGGAAATTCTTCGACGACTGCACGGGATCGCCGGTCTTGGCCACATCCTGACCCGCTTCGAGAGTGACTCGGTTGAACGTCGGACTGTAGGTGCCCGCCCAGGTCGGGCTGATGGCCAGCACGGTGGAACCCGGGTTGGCGGTACCGACCTCGGTGGCGATATCGCGCAGTGGCGTGTCGATGGGCGGGCTTTTCTCGATGACGACGATCTTGAGGTCGATACCCTCCTTGCGGCCCTGCTCGACCACCTGGCGCAGCGCGGGCACGTCGGCCGCGTCCGCGGGCGGGACGCTGACTCCATCGCGGGCCACATCCGCCTTCACCTGATTCATATCGACATCGGGTGGGATGTACGCCGGCAGGAACGGGATCACGTGCGGTCCGGTCACAGGTCGCACGGTAGCCGATCGGTGGGTATGCGGGTGGCAGCACGCGCGCTCGGGGACAACACTGAAATCACTCCTGCGTTGTTTTGCAGGACAAGCGTACTGTTAGAATCAGGAGCGCCGCCGACACAGCCCGTCGCGGCGATGACTAGCCGGGAGTTGATGTGAGCAGCAAAGATTCGGTCAATTCGTTTGGGGCCCGCGGCACCCTGAAGGTCGGGGACAACAGCTACGAGATCTACCGCTTGGACGCGGTACCCGGCACCGAAAAACTTCCCTACAGCCTCAAGGTGCTCGCGGAGAATCTGCTGCGCACCGAGGACGGCGCCAACATCACCAAGGACCACATCGAGGCCATCGCGAAGTGGGATCCCTCGGCCGACCCGAGCGTGGAAATCCAGTTCACGCCTGCCCGGGTGATCATGCAGGACTTCACTGGTGTGCCCTGCATCGTCGACTTGGCCACCATGCGGGAGGCGGTCGGCGACCTCGGCGGTGATCCCGACAAGGTGAATCCGCTGGCCCCGGCAGACCTGGTGATCGACCACTCGGTGATCGCCGATCTCTTCGGTACCGCGAACGCGTTCGAGCGCAACGTCGAG
>DATARY010000225.1:0-2331 GCA_036263935.1 Mycobacterium sp. | reverse complement strand
TCCCGCGCAGGCCATATCGCTTTGTCCCCAGCGGCCAGGGTTTCCCGGCGCGCTGGGGATGTGACCGACCAGCGGAACGGACTGCCAGGTCGATTTGTGGCCATAGAGACCACAGAAGTGGGCCGGAATCCGGGTGGAGCCACCGATTTCGGACCCGAAGTCAAAGCTCGCCAGCCCGGCAGCCGTCGCGGCGGCGCCGCCACCGGCTGAGCCACCAGAGGTGCGCGAACGGTCCCATGGGTTGTTTGTCCGGCCGAACACCGGGTTGCTGGCCTGCACATCCGCATTACCGGTCGGCATGTTGGTCTTGCCGACGATGATGGCCCCGGCACGACGCAGCCGGGCGACGGCCTCCGCGTCCTGCGTCGGCAGATAGTCGGCCAGGTCGGGTCGACCGCACACGGTGCGCATGCCGGCCGTCTCGTAGCTGTCCTTGACGGTGATCGGCAGTCCGTGCAACGGACCGAGCTCTTCACCCCGCGAGCGGGCGGCATCAGCCTGCTCGGCAGCGCGTCGCGCGGCGTCCGCGTCGATGGTGACGATCGCGTTGAGCGAGGGGTTGTGCTCGTCGATGCGGGATAGATACAGCTCGACCAATTCGGCGCTGGACACGTCCTTGGCGTTCAGTGCCGCCAGTTGGTCAGTCGCCGGCAGCCAGGCGAAATCGTTGGAGGCCGAGGAAGACACAGTCGTCCCTTTCAGAGGGTGGAGATCAGCGGTATACCGTTCGATCTACTCGGCAGAACGATAGTAGACCGAATGGTATATTGCAAGGCATGCGGGTACGTGAGCGCCTCACTTCAGCCACGGCCACCCTGATGCAGCGACACGGAGTAGCCGGCACCGGTATTGCGGAGATCCTGACCACCAGCGGCGTGACACGGCGGTCGATCTATCTCAACTTTCCTGGCGGTAAGGCCGAACTGGTTGCCGCGGCAACGCGGTCAGCGGGCGACGAGATGACGACCACGTTGAGCGGCTATATCGAGCAACCGGATCCGATCGGGGCATTCACTCGCCTGTGGAGCGACGTCTTGGTTGACACGGATTTCGAAGGCGGTTGCCCGATCGTGGCAGCGGCAACCAGTCGCGACGAGGCCCCCGAAGCCGCCCGCACCGCCGCCGACGTATTCGCCGAGTGGGCTCAGCTGCTCGCGGACAGGCTGAAGGCCGACGGCATCGATCGCGCTGCGGCCCAGTCACTATCGACGACGATCGTCGCCGCGGTCGAAGGAGCCGTCATTGTCTCCCGCGCGGCGCGGTCGACCAAGCCGCTTGAGCAGGTGTCCCATCACCTCAACGAACTCATCGATCGGCACCGTCCGGCTCCACGACGAGATCGCCGCCGCCGGTGATGACCGGCATGGTCCAACCGCATAGCGCTGTTGGTATTCCTGCAGGGTCTGTGAACTTCGAGGACCGACGGGTTGCCGGCATCACTGGAGCACCGCTTGGTCGATGAGTGTCTTGGCTGCCTTGCGGGCGTGTGCCCAGGGAGCGGGGTCGTCGAGGGAGGTGGCCAGTGCTGCTGCGCCTTCGTAGAGCACGGCGAGTTGGTTGCCCAGCAGTGTGGGGTTGGCGGCGCCGGCCTGTCGGGCCAGCCCGGTCAGGCCGTTGATGTAGTTGCGCTTGTGTTCATTGACGATGTCGTGGACTTCGGGCATGGCTGGAGCGGCCTCGACAGCGGCGTTATGGAAGGGGCAGCCCCGCATCGGGCCGCCCGGAGGAGGACTGTTGAACAGCGCGAGGATGCGCGCGCGGGGTGTGTGTTTGGCGGCGTCCGGTCCGGGTCGGATGGGGTCACCGACGCCCTGCTGGATCCTGCGCAGATATTCCTTCACCACGGCGGTCTTGCTCGGAAAGTGCTGGTATAGGGTCCGTTTGGATACCGAGGCTTCGCTGGCGAGACGCTCGACACCGGTTGCGTTGATGCCCTCGCGGTAGAAGAGATCGGTGGCGGTGTCAAGGATGCGCTGACGCGCGCCACGGCCCCCGCGACGCGTTGGTTCCTGTGTCTCGGTGAGTGACGCCATAGCTAGAGAGTACACCGATCAGTTTACAAATCGGTGCGCCGCGTGTTACCGTCAGAGCTGAAAGTACACCAATCGGTATACACAGGAGTAAATCATGCCAGACCAACGATCCACCCAGCACGTTCCGCCGGGTAATCGGCACGCGGTAAGCGCTCGCGTGGGTGGCGCGTCGTACGCGGATGCGCCGACGAAATCTGTGTCCGTCGGCGGAACTCGATTCGTCTACCGGGATCTGGGTCTCACCAGCGGTGTACCGGTGATCTTCTTAAATCACCTGGCCGCGAACCTCGACAATTGG
>DATARY010000196.1:0-12485 GCA_036263935.1 Mycobacterium sp. | reverse complement strand
ATTGCGGCCACCAGGATCACGATCGCCACCACCGGCGACGTCAACTCCTCGGGGTGGCGGATCTTGTGATAGCCCTCGTACAGCGCGAACACCGAGCCCAGGGTGAACAACACCAGCGCCACCACGAACGAGTAGAAGTAGCGGCTGCGGCCATACCCGAACTGGTGCAGCGGGTCGGCCTCCTTGCGGGCCTGGCGCTGGCCGAACAGCAACAGGCCCTGGTTCGACGTGTCGGCCACCGAGTGCACCGACTCGGCGAGCATCGACGAGCTGCCCGTGATCAAGTACCCGATGAACTTCGCGACGGCGATGCCGGCGTTCGCCAGCAGCGCTGCCAGGATCGCCCTGGTAGTACCCGCTGTCGACACCCCGGTCCCTTCCTCAAATACCCACGGTGGCGCGGAACAACTTCGTCGGATGCTGCGCGACCAGCCGGATCGGGCCGTCGTCGGCCGCCACCCATGCGGCCGATCCGCGTTCGAGTGTCAATGCAGTGGACTTCGCGTGCACCACCGTCGACCCTTCTGTGCACAGCAGGATCTGCGGCCCGTCGTGCCGGGTGGGCGCGTCAACCTCGTGGCCCAGCAGTTCGGCCTCCATGCACAGCACCGACACCGCAAACTCGGGCGCCGGCGTTTGGTAGACGAGTTCCATTCCATCCCTTGTGATTCGGGGACAAATGACGTCCTCGGTGGCCGGGTTGAAGTCGAGCACCCGCAGCAGCTCGGGCACATCGACGTGCTTGGGGGTCAACCCGCCGCGCAGCACGTTGTCGGAGTTGGCCATCACCTCTACGCCCATGCCGTGCAGGTACGCGTGCAGGTTGCCGGCGGGCAGATAGATGCCGTCGCCCTGGTCGAGGCTGATCCGGTTGAGGAGGAGCGAGGCGAGCACCCCGGCGTCGCCCGGATACCGCTCTCCGAGTTCGAGCACCGTCTTGGCCTCGGGCGCGAACTTCTTCTTTCCGGACCGCACGTAGTGGATCGCGCCCTCGATCACCGTGGGCACCAGCGCGTCGAGATCCGGCTGTGGAGCGGTGATCCACGTGGTGAACAGCGCCCGCAGACCGTCGGCGTCGGACTGATCGGAGAGCAGGTTGATGTACGGGTCGAGATCGGTCACGGCGAGCGCACGCATCAGCTCGACGCTTTGTGCCGCCGGCCGGAACCCGGCGAGTGCCTCGAATTGTCCTAGCGCAACCAGCAATTCGGGCTTGTGGCTGGGGTCACGGTAGTTGCGGTTCGGCGCCGATACTGGTATGCCGAGCGCGTTTTCGCGGGCGAAGCCCTCGATCGCTTGCTCGGCGCTGGGATGTGCCTGCAGCGACAGCGGTTCGTCTGCGGCCAGCACCTTGAACAGGAACGGGAGTGTGTCGCCGAAGCGAGCGCGCACGGCAGCGCCCAGCTGGCCCTCGGGATCATCGCGCAGCGTGTCAAGGAGCGATCGCTCACCCTCGTCGGTCTCCAGCCATGCCGGATCGCCCGGATGGGCCCCGAACCATAGCTCCGCCTCGGGATGCGCTGTGGGACTTGGCCGTCCGGTAAAATCGGCAATCGCGGTCCGCGAACCCCATGCATAGGTCCGCACCGCGCCGCGTAGCAGGTGCACTCGCCTAACCTCGAACCAGTCGCAGGTACACGGCCGTCATCTCCAAGCGGACGGCCAACATCGCCAGTTGTTGTTCGGGACGGCCGTTCGCCGGCGCCGCGGCCCCAGGCGCGTCGGATGGGTCCGGCACGTCCTCCGCGTTGATCACGTCGACGTCGTGGAGTCCGCTGATCCGCGCCACCACCACGGGCCGCTCGGCGTCGGTGCTCAGCACGAAGGTCCGCACACGCCGTGGCAGCGGGCCGTCGATCTGCTCGTCGTGGAATATCGACGATTCCTCCCCGCCGGATCGGCCGCCCATTCCGCCGCGCAGTGCGACGAGCGCATCCGCGAGGCCCACCGCGGCCACCGCCTGGTGAGCGACCCGCAGCATCATGGCCCCGCCGTGGCGCGCCAGCGCCAGCGTCGCCGCGTTGTCACCGGCCAGCACGACGTCGCGACCCGACATCCGTTCGGCCAGCGTCTTGGCGGGATTGGTGAACAGCTCACGGGCCGCGCTGTTGCGGAATGCCTCGGCGTCCAGTTCGTCGGCAAGGGCCGCGAGGTCGACCCGAAGCGCGGGATCAACCACCTGCAGCGTGGCCAGACCGGCGGCCAGGTAGCGGGACAGGCTGAAATCGTCGAGCACCTGCAATCGCGGCGCCAGCGCGACGGACCGCCCGGCGGTGGCGTCGCGCAGCGGCCCCTCGTACGGCGCGACCACGACGACGCGTGCGCCGCGGCGTACCGCCGTTGCGGCGGCCGACACCAGAGCGGGATCGCCGCAATCGTCGCCCGCGACGACGAGAACGTCCAGCGCGCCGATCCACGGTGGCGCGTCGGACGCGACGACGATCGGTGCGGCCACCGTGCCACCCAGCGCCGCGGCGAGCATCGACCCCGCCGTCTCGGCGTTTGCCCGGCCCGCCACCCAGATCACCGTGCGCGGCGGCTCGTCGGACCTCAGCGCGTCCAGCTCTCCCTCATTAAGTGCCGCCGCAGTGGCGCGCACCTGCGCGCCGGCCATCGAGGCCGCCCGCAGCAAACCATCCCGGTCGGCGGCAAGCAGGCCTTCCACGTCCTCGAGGTCGACGCCGGCGTCCATGGCGTTCACGTCGCAACCTCGGTGTCCGAGGAGGTCTGGGCTTGAACATGTTCGGAGACCTGTCCGACGATTTCGTCGACCTGTTCGGTGGTCCGGGCCTCGACGTTGAGCCGCAGCAACGGCTCGGTGTTGGACATCCTTAGGTTGAACCAGCTGCCGTCACCCAGGTCGACGGTCACGCCGTCGAGATGGTCGATGGAATGGATGCGGGTGCCGAACGACTGCAGCACGGCGTCCACGCACGCCGGGGCGTCGGTGACGGTGAAGTTGATCTCGCCGGAGGCCTCGTAGCGCCGGTAGTCGGCCATCAAATCCGACAGCGGGCGCTGCTGCTCGCCGAGTGCGGCCAGCACGTACAGCGCCGCCAGCATCCCCGAGTCGGCGCCCCAGAAGTCGCGGAAGTAGTAGTGCGCGGAGTGTTCGCCGCCGAAGATCGCTCCGGTATCGGCCATCAGCGCCTTGATGTAGGAGTGCCCGACGCGGGACCGCACCGGGGTGCCACCGCGCTCGGCGACCAGTTCCGGCACCGCGCGTGAGGTGATCAGGTTGTGGATCACCGTTGCGCCGATCTCCCTGTTGAGTTCCCGCGCAGCGACCAGCGCGGTCACTGCCGAGGGAGATACCGGGTGCCCCTTCTCGTCGACGACGAAACACCGGTCGGCGTCGCCGTCGAAGGCCAGCCCGATGTCGGCGCCCGTTTCGACCACGTGAGCCTGCAGATCGACGAGATTCGCGGGGTCCAGCGGATTGGCCTCGTGGTTCGGGAAGGTGCCGTCGAGTTCGAAGTACAGCGGCAGCAGCGTGATTGCGGAGATAGGACCGAGCACCTCAGGCGTGGTGTGCCCGGCCATGCCGTTGCCCGCATCGACGGCGACGCGCAGCGGGCGCACGGCGGTCAGGTCGACCAGCGATCGCAGGTACTGGCCGTAGGCGGCCAGCACCTCGCGGTCGGAGATCCTGCCGGGCGGGCCGTCGTAGGCGGGCACACCCGCGATGATGTCCTCGCTGATCGCGGTCAGCCCGGTGTCCTTACCGACGGGCTTGGCGCCGGCGCGGCACAGCTTGATCCCGTTGTAGGCGGCCGGGTTGTGGCTTGCGGTGAACATCGCGCCCGGACACTCGAGCAGCCCCGACGCGAAGTACAGCTGATCCGTTGATGCCAAGCCGATTCGGATCACATCGACACCCTGCGCCACGACCCCCTCGGCGAAGGCAGCCGCCAGCGCAGGCGAACTCGACCGCATGTCGTGTCCGATCGCCACCTGCGACCGCCCGCGCACCAACCGGGCGAACGCGCCGCCGATCTCCGCGACGAACTGCTCGTCGAGCTCCTCACCAACGAGGCCCCGCACGTCATACGCCTTGATCACGCGGTGCACAGCCGCGGCGGGCCGGGACATGGGGCTCCTGAGGAAGATGGCTCTTTGGCCGCCAGCATAAACGTCGGGCACTCTGCCACCGCATTCGTCCACCACAGGCACGACGACGACCTCCGGAACGACGTCGTGTGGGCTGGGCCGCAGTGACGCAAGGCCCTCGGCGTACGGCTAGTCGGGCCGCCGGCACAGTAGTTGCGCGTTGAGCTTGGCGAATGTAACGGGATGGCGGGCAATCCTGGGAAACCCCGCCATGGCGTTACGCCCGCAGCGACGCAAGGCCCTCGGCGTACGGCTAGTCGGAGGGATCGGGCAACACCCGTAGGTGGCCGCGCCTGCGTCCGTTCGACTCGGGCCGACCGGCCGGTGGCGCCATTAGCGCACCGCCGTACGCGCCGGTGACCGGGTCCGAAAAGCCGGCCACCATTCCGTTGAGCTGTGTGCCGTCGCGCCTCTCCCGCACCGCATCCGCCAGCGCAACCAGGTCGTCCTCGTCTGGATGCGACGGCAGCGGACCGGCGTGGCGAACCAGCTCCCAGCCCCGCGGTGCGGTGATCCGTCCCGCGTGCGCCACGCAGAGGTCCCACGAATGCGGCTCGGAAACCGTGGCCAGCGGGCCCACGACGGCCGTCGAGTCGGAGTACACGAAGGTCAGCGTCGCGACCGCATAGTGGGGACACCCGGGCCTGCAGCAGCGACGGGGAACGTTCACAGCGAGAGGCTATCGTGCGGGAACGCCGCACACCGCCGGACACGCGCAGCCATGGGGAGCCCGATCTGCAACCGTTACGATCTTCTTCCGTGGTCGAAGAATGGCGTCGGGGAGCACGCCGCGGCCGCGACATACGCGGTCCGCTGCTCCCCCCGACCGTGCCGGGCTGGCGAAGCCGGGCCGAGCGGTTCGACATGGCGGTGCTCGAGGCCTACGAACCAATCGAACGGCGCTGGCAGGATCGGGTGTCGACGTTGGACGTGGCCGTCGACGAGATTCCGCGCATCTCGCCGAAGGACCCAGAGAGCGTCCAGTGGCCGCCGGAGGTGGTGGCCGACGGTCCAATCGCGCTGGCGCGGCTGATCCCGGCGGGCGTCGATGTCCGCGGTAATGCCACACGGCCACGAATTGTGTTGTTCCGCAAGCCAATCGAGCGGCGGGCGAAGGACACACTCGAACTCGCCGAGCTGCTGCATGAGGTCTTGGTGGCTCAGGTGGCCACGTATTTGGGCGTCGAGCCCTCGGTCATCGATCCGACGATCGACGACGATTGAACCAGCGGGCCTAGATGATCCCGCGCTTGAGGCGACGGCGCTCCCGCTCGGAGAGTCCGCCCCAGATTCCGAAGCGCTCGTCATGGGCCAAGGCGTACTCGAGGCACCTGTCGCGCACCTCGCAACCCATGCAAATCCGCTTGGCTTCGCGGGTCGAGCCGCCCTTCTCGGGGAAGAACGCCTCGGGGTCGGTTTGAGCGCACAATGCGCGCTCTTGCCATTGATCATCAACGGCCGGGTCGATGGTTGCCGGCGCAACTTCAATTCGTTCGGGCACCAAACTCAATTGAGGACGTCTGGTATTCCCAATCGCTGTCGGTCCGGTATGGGTGTGCGGTGCAATGCCTACTGAGCCAAGTGCCCGGTTCTCCAACCGGTCCGACCGATCGAAATCGACGTGCTCATAAGCCATGTTCCGCCTCCTCACCTGGTTTCGTGGATCCCTGACTGAAGCCCCACTATTGTGATCTGCGGCCATCCCAATTCGAACAAATGATCGAATCTCGGTCTGCGCCACCGGAACCGGCCGTCCAACCAGGAAATGACACTGGTGTGATTACACACGTGTTAGCTGCCGGGGTCAAGCGTTGGAACAGAAATTCATACCATTCCGTGACAGGAATTCGGCGCGTCGACGGCTCGGCGTGTCTCGTTCGTGACTGGTGTCGCTTCCTTTGGAACCCTCCGGGCGGCTGAACCCGCTGCGGGTAGAAGGCCTAGTCTCCGTGGGTGTGAAGGTCACCGTTCTGGTCGGCGGCGTCGGCGGCGCCCGTTTCCTACTGGGCGTGCAACACCTCCTGGGGCTCGGCCAATTCGGCGATGGGACACAGTCGGATAACGATCTGACCGCGATCGTCAATGTCGGCGACGATGCGTGGATGTACGGCGTGCGCATCTGCCCGGATCTCGACACCTGCATGTACACCCTGGGCGGCGGTATCGACCCCGAGCGCGGCTGGGGACATCGCAACGAAACTTGGCATGCCAAAGAGGAACTCGCCGCGTATGGAGTGCAACCCGATTGGTTCGGCCTCGGCGACCGGGATCTGGCCACCCATCTCGTCCGCAGTCAAATGCTGCGCGCCGGCTACCCACTGTCCGAGGTGACCGAGGCGCTCTGCCAACGGTGGTCCCCCGGCGCGCGGCTCTTACCTGCCAGCGACGACCGAACCGAAACACATGTTGTCATCACCGATCCGGATGACAGCGAGAAGCGCGCGATCCACTTCCAGGAGTGGTGGGTTCGTTACCGAGCCCAGGTTCGGACGCACAGTTTCGCATTCGTCGGCGCCGACAAGGCGACGGCTGGCCCCGGTGTTACGGAGGCGATCGAGGACGCCGATGTGGTTCTGCTGGCCCCATCGAACCCGGTGGTGAGCATCGGCGCGATCCTCGCCGTACCCGGAATCCGCGGCGCACTGCGTTCGACGCCGGCGCGGGTGATCGGATACTCCCCCATTGTCGCAGGAAAGCCGGTGCGCGGCATGGCCGACGAATGCCTGTCGGTGATCGGCGTGGAGAGCACGTCGGGAGCCGTCGGCGGTTATTACGGCGCCCGGTCCGGCGTCGGCATCCTCGACGGCTGGCTGGTGCACGAAGGCGATCACGCCGAGATCGACGGCGTAGAGGTGCGATCCGTGCCGCTGTTGATGACAGATCCGGCGACGACTGCCGAAATGGTCCGCGCCGGAATGGATCTGGCCGGGGTGAAGCCGGAGAACCGAAAATGAACGGCTCGACTCAGCCCAATGGCGGCGACCATGGCGCCGCCGCCGCTGTCGAGATGCTCCCGGTTCCTGGACTGCCCGAGTTCCGGCCGGGTGATGATCTCGCCACCGCCATCGCCGAGGCTGCACCATGGCTGCGGGACAACGACATAGTTGTGGTCACCAGCAAGGTGGTGTCGAAATGCGAGGGCCGAATCGTCGATGCACCCGCTGACCCTGAAGAGCGGGATACGTTGCGGCGAAAACTGATCGATGTCGAAGCCGTCCGGGTGCTTGCGCGCAGGGGCCGGACTCTCATCACCGAGAATGCACTAGGCCTTGTGCAGGCCGCCGCCGGTGTTGACGGCTCCAACGTCGACGCGGCGGAGCTCGCGCTGCTCCCGGTCGACCCCGATGCCAGTGCGGCGGCGCTGCGGGATGGGCTTCGCGAGCGGCTCGGGGTCAGCGTGGGCGTTGTCGTCACCGACACCATGGGCCGGGCCTGGCGCAACGGTCAGACCGACTTTGCGATCGGCGCCGCCGGACTTACCGTGCTGCACGGCTACGCCGGATCGCAGGACCGGCACGGCAACGAGCTGATCGTCACCGAGATCGCCGTTGCCGACGAGATCGCCGCGGCGGCCGATCTGGTGAAGGGCAAGTTGACCGACATTCCAGTCGCTGTGGTGCGCGGACTGACTCTCAGGGAGGACGGATCCAACGCGCGCACGTTGCTGCGGCCAGGAGAGGAGGACCTGTTCTGGCTGGGCACCGAGGAGTCCATCGCGCTCGGCCGCCGCCAGGCCCAGCTGCTGCGCCGGTCGGTGCGGCGGTTCAGCGAGGAACCAGTGGCGCCCGAACTCGTCGAAGCCGCCGTCGCCGAGGCGCTGACCGCGCCCGCGCCGCACCATACCCGGCCGGTGCGGTTCGTCTGGATGCAGGACACGCAGGCCCGGCTGCGCCTGCTGGACCGGATGAAGGACCAGTGGCGGGCGGATCTTGCCGGCGACGGCAAACGCCCAGAAGCGGTCGAGCGCCGGGTGGGCCGCGGTCAGATCCTCTACGGCGCACCCGAACTGGTCATCCCGTTCATGGTTCCCGACGGCGCGCATGACTATCCGGACCAAAGACGGACCGCGGCCGAGCACACGATGTTCACCGTCGCGGTCGGTGCCGCCGTGCAGGCCCTCCTTGTTGCCCTTGCGGTGCGCGGGGTCGGCAGCTGCTGGATCGGATCGACCATCTTCGCCGGGGACCTTGTTCGCGACGAGCTTTCGCTGCCTGCGGACTGGGAACCGCTGGGGGCCATCGCCATCGGCTATCCAGACGAACAGTCCGGACCGCGCGATCCCGTCCCCACCGACGGCCTGCTGGTGCGCAAGTGAGCTTGCATGGTTCGGCGGTCGACACCCTGACGGGTTGGCAGGCGCCCGACGCCGGCCAGGACACGTTGCGACACGCGGTACTGGCGTTCCTCGCGGCGCGTCCCGACGCGTGCCTGCGGGAGTGCGCGCCCGGCCACATCACCGCGTCGGCGCTCGTCGTCGATCACACCGGAACGCGGGCGTTGCTCACCCTGCACCCGCGGTTCGGGCGGTGGCTGCAGCTCGGCGGGCACTGTGAGGACACCGACGCCGACATCGTCGCCGCCGCGTTGCGCGAAGCCACCGAGGAGTCCGGCATCGACGACCTGACGCTGGACCCGACGCTGGCCGCGCTGCACGTGCACCCGGTCACCTGCTCGCTGGGGGTGCCAACGCGTCACCTCGACATGCAGTTCATCGCACACGCCCCGGCGAACGCCGAAATCGCCTGCAGCGACGAATCATTGGACCTGCGATGGTGGCCGCTGGATGCGCTGCCGCACGATTGCGACTTTGGGCTGACGCAGCTGGCCGCCGCGGCCGCTGCCCGCGCTCAGACGTCGGTGGAGTAACGAATTCCGCCGTCGGGAATCATGACGCCCGGCCATACCCGCGCGCCGCGCAGCAGCTCGCACCGTGCGCCGATGTCGGCGCCGTCGCCGATCACGCCGTCGCGGATCAGCGCTCGAGGGCCGACGCGGGCCCCGAAGCCGATGATCGAACGTTCGATCACGGCGCCAGCGCCGATCTGGACGCCGTCGAAGATAACCGCGCCGTCCAACCGGGTGCCCGGCCCGATCTCGGCGCCGCGACCGATGACCGTGCCCCCGATGAGCAGCGCTCCTGGCGCGACCGCCGCGCCGTCGTGCACGAGCTTTTCCCCGTGCTGGCCGCTGAGGGCCGGCGACGGCGCGATACCGCGGACCAGGTCGGACGAGCCGCGCACGAAGTCCTCCGGCGTACCCATGTCCCGCCAGTACGAGGTGTCGACGTAGCCGCAGACCTTCATGCCGTCGGACAGCAGCTGCGGAAAGACTTCACGCTCCACCGACAGCAGCCGGCCCCTGGGGATCCGCTCGATCACCTCGCGCTTGAAGACGTAGCAGCCCGCGTTCACCTGATCGGTCGGCGGGTCCTGCGTCTTCTCCAGGAACGCGGTCACCGCGCCGTCGTCGTCGGTCGGCACGCACCCGAATGCGCGCGGATCGCCGACGCGGACCAGGTGCAGGGTGACGTCGGCGCCGTTGTTCTCGTGGCAGCTCAGCAGCGCCCCCAGGTCGGCGCCGGACAGCACGTCGCCGTTGAACACCAGTGTCGTGTCGTGGCGCAGCTTCGACGAGACATTCGCAATGCCGCCGCCGGTGCCCAGGGGCTCGTCCTCCACGACGTAGTCGATCTGCAGGCCGAGTTTGGACCCGTCGCCGAACTCCGACTCGAAGACCGCCGCCTTGTAGGACGTGCCCAGCACGACGTGCTCGATACCGGCGTCGGCGATGCGAGACAGCAGGTGGGTCAGAAAGGGCAGGCCCGCGGTCGGCAGCATCGGCTTGGGCGCCGAGAGCGTCAACGGCCGAAGCCGGGTGCCCTGCCCACCGACCAGAATGACGGCGTCCACCTGTGCCGGGTTCACCACTAGGCCCGTCCTTTCGCGCGGTTACGCCGCGAATTCCTTACCACCAGACCGGCGCGTGCGGCCAGTGCGGCCCTAATCGTCAACCTCAATGGCGCCTGCCACCAGTGCGAATACCTATCCGACAAAAAAGTATATGTGCTCTTATGGTGGGCAGCCAAGTTGCGGGCCGGGTCGCGACCGGTGGAATGGCCCTTGTCGTGCAAAATCTCCGCCGATGGCACGTACACGTTCTGCCAGCCGGCTCTGCCCAGGCGATCACCCAGGTCGACGTCCTCCATGTACATGAAATAGCGCTCGTCGAACCCCGACACCTCATCGAATGCGGCGCGCCGCAGCAACAGACAGGAACCCGACAGCCAGCCGACGGGGCGTTCGCTGGGCTCCTTTCGGTCCTGGCGGTAGGTGGCAGTCCACGGGTTGGATCTCCAGAACGGTCCGACCACGGCGTGCATCCCCCCGCGGATCAGGCTCGGGAGGTGACGTGCCGACGGGTACACCGAGCCGTCCGGGTCGCGGATCAGCGGCCCGATCGAACCCGCCCGGGGCCAACGAGCGGCCGCCTCCAGCAGAATGTCGATGCTGCGCGGCCCCCACTGCACGTCGGGATTGGCGACGACGAAAAAGTCCGCTTCGTCGAGGTACTCGCCGACGGCGCGGTTGATCGCGGTGCCGTACCCGAGGTTGGCACCGGTCCGCAGCAGTCGCAGGTTCGGATAGCGTTCGACGGCCTCCTCCGGCGCACCGTCGGTCGAGCCGTTGTCGGCCATGATCACCGTCACCGGCCGATCCGTGGCATGTGACAGTGAGGCCAGGAATCGGTCGAGGTGTGGTCCAGGTGAGTACGTCACCGTCACCACTAATAATTCGTCACTCACGTGACGGGCACTAATTCGTCACTCACGTGACGGTCGCTAATTCGTCACTCACGTGACGGTCGTCGATTCGTCGTCGCTCACGGCGTAGAGGCTATCGGGCCAGCAGACTCAACTGCTGCGGCCAGTGCCTCACGCCACGGACGCAGCGGCGTCAGCCCCGCCGCCGCCGACCGTCGTCCCGATAGCGCCGAGTACGGCGGACGCGGAGCTGGCCTGGGATGGCGGTCGCTGCCGATGGGCCGGACCCGCCGGGCATCGGCTCCGACGGCCTCGAACACCGCCTGTGCCTGTTCGAAGCGGCTGGCCTCGCCCCCGTTGGCGGCGTGCAGCACCGGCTCGCGAATCGAACCGTCGGCGAGCTGCAGCAGGGCGCCGACGAAATCGCCGACATAGGTCGGCGAGCCGATCTGGTCGGCCACCACATCGACCGGCCCGTCGCCTGCGGCCAGCCTGCGCATCGTCGCCGCGAAGTCGGTGCCGTCGGCGCCTTCGTAGATCCACGCCGTCCTGACGATGTGAGCATCGGGCATCGTTGTCAGCACCGCGAATTCGCCGGCCAGCTTGGTGCGGCCGTATACGCTCAGCGGGCCGGTCTCGTCGTCGATCTCATACGGATGGCGTTGAGTTCCGCTGAAGACGTAATCGGTGGAGATGTGGATGAGCTCGGCGCCGGCACGGGCACAGGCGTGCGCGACGTTCTCGGGGCCGACGGCGTTGACCGCGTGCGCCCTGGCTTCATCCGTCTCGGCGGCGTCGACCTTGGTGTAGGCGGCGCAGTTGATCACCACGTCACCGGATTGAACGAAACGCTCGGCGGCCGCCGGGTCGGTGATATCCCATTCCGACTCGGTCAGAGCCAGCACGTCGCGGCCCTGCCTGCGGGCCTGAGCTGCCAACACCCGCCCGACAAGGCCGCCCGCTCCTGAGATAACGATTCGGGCAGACACGGTGACGAGTCTGGCACGCCGACATTTCGTTACCGGGTCTGCGCCCCTCGCACAAGTAACCTGGGCAAATGCCCACCCGTCTGACCCGTGTCATCGCCGTGACGCTTGCCCTGGTGGTCGTGGTGGGCACGGGCGTCGCATGGGGCCGCATCAGGGCGTTTGAGTCCGGGATCAACCACTTCTCGTCGCTCGCGCTGGGCGAGGGTGGTGACGACGGTGCCATCGACATATTGCTGGTCGGCCTGGACAGTCGGACCGACGCGAACGGCAACCCGCTGTCCGAACAGGAGCTGGCCATGTTGCGGGCCGGCGGCGACGTCTCGACCAACACCGACACCATCATCCTGGTGCGCATCCCCAACAACGGAAAGTCCGCCACCGCCATCTCGATCCCCCGCGACTCCTACGTCGACGCGCCGGGTGTGGGCAAGATGAAGATCAACGGTGTGTACGGGTCGGTGAAGGAAGACAAGCGGGTCAAGCTCGTGGAATCGGGCGTTTCGGATGCCGACGCCGAGAAACAGTCGACCGAAGCCGGTCGCGAAGCGCTGATCAAGACGGTCGCCAACTTGACCGGTGTCACCGTCGACCACTACGCCGAGATCGGGCTGCTTGGCTTCGCGTTG
>DATARY010000221.1:0-12027 GCA_036263935.1 Mycobacterium sp. | reverse complement strand
CCTGAACCGGTCATCGCCGAGCGGATCACCTCAAGGTCGTGATCATCGATCTTGAACACCCCGAAGCGGAACTTGTATCCCCACCGGGCCTTGTCCTCGATGAAATCCAGCTCCTCGATCAGCGGCCGGATCGGCGTTTCGGCGCAGTCGAGGAAGTCGACGTTGCGGCGCCACGGGTGGAAATCGGGTGCCATCTGTGCCCGATACGGCTCATCGTCGGCAACCCGGCCGATGGCGGTGAACGCCTGAAGCGGTTCACCGTCGGGATAGCCGGTCTTCGGCGAATAGAAAATGATCCAGTCACCGCGGGCCATCCTGCGCAACATGTTGGGCTTGCCGTGGTTGGCCTGAGTGAAGCGGCCTCGCACGCCCCGCTCGACGTGATCGCGGCTGACCGCGTTGATCCAGTTCGTCATGACCGCACGTTAACCCGGGCGCCCGACGGAACCGGCGCACCGGCCGGCCGCCTGTGGATAACATCTGACGCAATGCCTGACGGGCCGACCCGCGACGACCACGCCGAACTGCTGCGGCGGCGCGCACTCACCGAGGACGCTGCCCGGCCCGATGCCGTGCAGCGCCGCCGCGCCGGCAACGGACGCACCGCGCGTGAGAACATCGCCGATCTCGTCGACGCCGGCTCGTTCGTCGAGTACGGGCGGTTCGCCATCGCGGCCCAACGTCATCGCCGGGGCCTCGACGACTTGATCGCGCGCACGCCGGCCGACGGCCTCGTGGCGGGCACGGCACGCATCAACGGCGACCTGTTCGGAGACGAACGCGGTGCCTGCGCGGTGCTGTCCTACGACTACACGGTGCTGGCCGGCACGCAAGGAGCGCTCGGCCACCGCAAGAAGGACCGACTCTTCGAACTGATCGAACGGATGAAGCTGCCCACCGTCTTCTTCGCCGAAGGCGGCGGCGGCCGACCCGGCGACACCGACTATCCCGTCGTCTCAGCACTCGATGCACGGGCATTCAAGTTGTGGGCCGCATTGTCGGGCGTGGTGCCGCGGATCGCGATCGTCAAGGGCCGCTGCTTCGCGGGCAACGCCGTCATCGCGGGCTGCTCGGACCTCATCGTTGCCACCGAGGACTCATCGATCGGGATGGGTGGACCCGCAATGATCGCGGGGGGTGGGCTCGGTGACGTCCATCCCGACGCGATCGGACCCGTCTCGGTGCAGGCGCCCAACGGTGTGCTCGATGTGGTCGTCGCCGACGAGGCGGCGGCCGTCGCGGCCACTAAGCGCGTGCTCGGTTACTTCCAGGGCGCGGTCGCTCCCGGCGCTCCCGCAGACCAAACACGTTTGCGCACAATGATTCCCGAGCGAGAGCGCCGCGCATACAGGGTCTCTCCGATCATCGAGACGCTGGCCGACGAGGGGTCGGTGACGTTTCTGCGCGAGCGCTTCGCCGCGGAGATGGTGACCGCGCTGGTGCGGATCGACGGCCGGGCGGTGGGCGTCATCGCCAACAACACCATGGTGATGGCCGGCGCGATCACCGCGGCAGCCTCGGACAAGGCCGCACGTTTTCTGCAACTCTGCGACGCGTTCGGCATTCCGGTGGTGTCGCTGATCGACTGTCCCGGGTACATGGTCGGCCCGGCCGCCGAGGCCGAAGGGCTCGTCCGTCGTGCGTCGCGGATGCTCGTCGCCGGCGCTGCGCTGCGCGTCCCGCTCGTCGCGGTGGTGCTGCGCCGCGGATATGGCCTTGGTGCCCAGGCGATGACCGGCGGCAGCCTACATGAACCCGTCCTGACGGTGGCGTGGCCGGGCGCCCACCTCGGCCCGATGGGCCTGGAAGGCGCGGTACGCCTTGGCCTGCGCAAGGAGCTCGAAGCGATCGCCGACGGCGACGAACGCGAGCAGCGGGTGCGGCAGGCCACCGCCGCCGCGCAGGAAAACGCCAAGGCGCTCAACGCCGCTCAGCTGTTCGAGATCGACGACGTCATCGATCCCGCCGATACGCGGGCACTGATCGCTTCAACTCTGACCGCGGCCACTACGAGTGGGCGTGTTCCACGCCGCCCGCGGTTCGTCGATACCTGGTAGGGGAGGGTGCCGCCCGCTCGCCGCCGACCCTCCAACCGGCGCTCGCGCACCGTGCGCGGTGCGAACCTTAGATCAGGCCTGCCATGACGACCAACGCTGGACGTCGACGGTGACGACCGGACCGTCGAGCGCAATCCGTTGGTACTGAACGTATTTCTTGCGAAGCAGGGCGTAGCCGCTGGCCATTTCCTCGCCGCTGTAGTGGATCGCCGCGACGCCGTCCGCCCGCACCCACCACAGCTGCGACCAATCGTCGTCGTAGTGGTCGACGAGGAGGCTCACCGCTGGGTTGTCGGCGATATTGGCAAGCCGGCGCAATCGTCGGGTGGTCTTGCGTTTCGCGTCGACGGCCGTGTAGATGACGTCGTTGTGCACCGCGAAGACCACGGGGACCACGTGCGGGACGCCGTTCGATCCGACCGTGGCGAGGATCGCCACCGATGATTCGGAGAATAGGGCCGCAGGGTCGAACTCAGCCATCACTCCAGACTATGGCCGATGTCCAGCCGCACGAGTCGCACGGCGGGAAAGAAACGGGACCTCGATGCCGGCTGGCGATCACCGCTATAAGCTCGCCGCATGTTGGGGCGGCGGCCGTAGGCGATGGAGTTCAGGGAACTCACAGCGTTCATAGCGATCGTCGAGGCAGGTGGGTTGTCAGCTGCGTCGCGCCGGCTGCACGTCAGCCAGCCGGCGCTGTCGCAGACCGTGAATTCCCTCGAACGCGAAATGGGTGTCAGGTTATTGGTGCGCAGCAGCACCGGCGTGCAACCGACCGATGCTGGGATGACGCTACTGTCCGAGGCCCGTGCGATCCTCGCGCGTCGCGATCAGGCGCTGGCCGCGATGGCGGAGTTGTCCGCCGGCGAAGGCGGCGTCATCAGATTGGGCATTCCGCTGGAGTTGGACCCCGATGTGTTGCCCCGGGCCCTTGCTCGGTTCGCCGCCAAGTTCCCCGAGGCACGGGTGGTTCCGCGTCAGCTGTCGACCGCGGCGCAGTTCGGAGCGTTACGCGGGGACGCCCTCGACGTGGGGCTTGTGCGCGAACGACCCGCCGGACCGGAGTTCGACGCGATGCTGGTGTCGCGGGAGAACCTGGGCATTCTGATCGCATCCGATCTGGCCGGTGAGCTCATCGGTCCGGACGGCGTGCGGCTGGACGATTTGCGCGGGCTGAACTGGATCGGCTTTCCGCGCTCAGGAAGCCCGGCCTGGTTCGACGAGCTCACGTCGATCCTGCGCAGCCACGGCATCGACATCGGCCCGCCCGTCCCCACCGATCTCGAGCTCATCGCCGCTATGAAGTTCGCATCGGTCGGGTCAAGCAACGCATTCGCGCTTGCGCCCGAGCGTCGACTGGATCAGCTCCCCGATACTGTCACCTGGTCGCGGTTGGTCGGCAACCCGTTGGTGCGCCGCACGTGGGTGATGTGGCCGGCAAGTTCCCGGCGGCGCGACATCGGTCATTTCGTCACGATGTTCGACGCCCCCGGCGACGAACCGCAGTAGCTATGGCGCGATCGCCAACTCTCCGCCCGTCGCGTGCAGGATTGCGCCGTTCACGTAACTCGCCGCGGGTGAAGCGAGAAACGTTACGGCGCTTGCGATCTCGTCAGCCTTGGCGACCCGACCGAGGGCGGTGGTGGTGGCGAGTCCCTCCGCGAGCCCCGGCGTGGCGGCGGTCCCGGGGGTGTCGGTCGGCCCGGCGGACACCGCGTTCACCCGGACACCAGAGCGGCCGAACTCATCGGCCCACACGCGGGTCAGCAGCTCGATGCCGGCCTTGGTGGCCCCGTAGATGCCCCCTTGCTTCGCCGGTGTCGATGCCGCGACGGTGCTCAGGTTCACCACCGCGCCCTTGCCTCGCTCGGCCATGGCGGGGACGAGTTGCTGCACGAGGATGTACGGCGCACGCAGGTTGAGGTTCACATGCTCGTCGAAGAATGCGTCGTCGGTGTCGGCGGTCCCGCCGAACTTGTAGATGCCTGCGTTGTTGATGAGGATGTCCACTGGGCCGGTCTCCGCCGCCAGGCGCCGCACATCGTCGGGTTTGGACAGATCGGCGGCGACGAAGCGTGCCTTGCCGCCGGCGTTTTCGATCGCACGCACGGTCTCGGCGCCGCGATCGGCGCTGCGCCCATGCACTACCACCTCGACTCCGAGCCCGGCCAGCTGCAGGGCGATGGCCTGCCCGATGCCTGCCGTCGCTCCGGTCACCAGTGCCGTCGAACCCTCAAGTGTGTTAGCCATGGGCCTTTCCTCCTTGGCGCGATGTCCGATCGATGCCTCTGTCAAACGAACAGTGTGCCGGATTCTTCCGGGGCGGCAATGGGCGCAACTTATACCGGCCATCGGCCGCGGATATCGACGGCCGCAATGGCCGCCGGTTCCGCCGTGTTATCTGAGGCATGACCAATAACATCCGCGTCGGTGTGCAGCTCTGGCCCGGCGGCACACCCGACTACCAAACGTGGCGCGAAGCGGTCCTGAGAGCGGACGAGCTCGGCGTCGACGCGATCTTCGGTTACGACCACTTCCACAAGCCGTTCACCACGCCGCCCGAGGACGGGCTGCCCCAGCTGCTGCCCGAACAGCCCGATGTCAACAACTTCGAGGGGTGGACCTCGCTGGCGTCATGGGCCGAGATCACCAGCCACGCCGAGATCGGCCTTCTGGTCACCGGCGTCGGATACCGCAACCCAGACCTCCTGGCCGACATGGCCCGCACCGTCGACCACATCAGCAGGGGACGTCTGATCCTCGGACTCGGATCCGGTTGGTACGAAAAGGATTACAGCGGCTACGGATACAACTACGGGACCGTCGGGTCCAGGATGGACCTCTTCGAGGACAGCCTGGCCCGCATCGAACACCGATTCACCAAGCTGGTACCGCCGCCGGTGCGCCATATTCCGATCCTCATCGGCGGCATGGGCGTCAAGCGGACGCTGCCGATCGTGGCCAAGCACGCCGACATCTGGCACACCTTCGCCAGTGTTCCCGAGTTCCAGCGCAAGAATGCGATGCTCAAAGACCTGGTTTCGGCGGCCGGGCGTGACGAGCAGACGATTGAACGGGCCGTGCAATGGACCGGCCGGGACGACGCCGACGCGTTCCTCGGCGAGGGCGTCACCTTGTTCACCACGGAGATCCACCCGACGGGTAACGGGTACGACTTCGCCGAACTGAAGGACATGCTGGCCTGGCGCGACCAACAACGCTGACCGATGCGCGGCGTGGTCAACGACCACCGTGGCCACCACCGGTGGGCATCGGCTGGGTAGACGGCCGCCGCGGCTGCGGCGCCGCGCTGAGCGATGACCTCGTGATGGGCGTGTGCGTGACGCCGATTTCGGGTGCGTTGGTCGGTGGCGGTTCGCCACTCGGATAGTTGTACTTCGGCGCCGGGTTCACCGACGAGGCCACCGACGCAGACGGCGGCGGTGGTGGCGGTAGGGCCACGCTGGAGGCGACCGTGGCCGGCGCGACGCTTGTCGCCGTCACCGTCTGGGTGACCGGTGTGGATTGTTGCACGGTGCGGCTCGGGCCGCGGAAGACCAGCAGTACGCCCGAGACGACGATCGCGACCACCGCGGTGGCGGCCGCGATCAGCGCGGTCATGGCCGGTGTGCCGCGATACCAGGGCGTCGGCGCGGGCGTGAAGCGCCAGGTATCCGTGTTGAACGCGTCGAAGACCGGCTCCCCGTTGAGGTTCCAGAGGTTGTCGTCGGCGTCGTCCTCGCGGTTGGCCAACAGGTAGTCGAACCGCCCGGGCGCTTCCTCTTCAGGGGCGTGGTCGGCAGTGTCCAACCCGTCGACACCCGACGGGTCGTCAAACTGGTCGTCGAAGGCCCCCGGGGCTTCGCGCTCAACCACGTACAGGATGTTATCGCCCGTACCAGGACAAAGGCGCGCCCGGCGACGACAGACACCAAGTCCGGGAGAACCGCACCGCCACCCGCGTTGCCACGGTACGGTTCGGTCGCCCCGTTGGATTCATTCACTGCGGCGCCTCTTGCCCGTCGGAAGGTTCGGCAATGAAGAACGCACGCCTGGCGGCATCATCGGCCGCGTTCGCCCTCGTTCTCGCCGGTCTGGTGGCATGTGCCCCGCCCGCGAAGGACAACTCGGGCGCGGAGACCAAGTCGGGCGTGAAGGTCGGTAACACCACCTCCGCAGCGGACTTTGGCGGAATGGACGGACTGGTCGATGCCGCGAAGAAGGAGGGCCAGCTGAATGTGATTGCCCTGCCGCCGGACTGGGCCAACTACGGCGCGATCATCAAGGCGTTCTCGGACAAGTACGGCGTCAAGGTCAACTCGGCACAGCCCGACGCCGCGAGCCAGGATGAGATCAACGTGGCCAACCAGCAGAAGGGCAAGGGCAGCGCGCCCGACGTGTTCGACCTTGGTCAGTCGGTGGCCCTTGTCAACGCAGCGATGTTCGCGCCGTACAAGGTCGCGACATGGGACGACCTACCGGTGGCGTACAAAGACGCCAGCGGCACTTGGGTCAATGACTACGGCGGCTACATGTCGATCGGCTACGACTCCGCCAAGGTGCCGCCGGTGACATCCGTCGATGATCTACTGAAGCCCGAGTACATGGGCAAAGTCGCGCTCAACGGCGATCCCACGCAGGCGGGCGCGGCGTTCTCCGGGGTGTTGATGGTGGCGCTCTCGCAGGGCGGCTCCGCCGACGACATCGCGCCGGGCGTCGAGTTCTTCCGCAAGCTCAAGCAGGCGGGTAATTTCCTGCCCGTCGACCCGACTCCGGCCACCATCGAGTCCGGCCAGACACCCGTCGTCATCGACTGGAACTACCTCAACGCCAGCGAAACCAAGAAGCTGCCCACGTGGCAGGTGATCGTGCCGCCGGACCACGCGGTCGCCGGCTACTACTACCAGGCCATCAACAAAGACGCGCCGCATCCGGCCGCGGCACGACTTTGGCAGGAGTTCCTCTACAGCGACGAGGGGCAGAACCTGTACGCGCTCGGAGGTGTGCGGCCGGTGCGTGCCGACCTGATGGCGACCGCGGGCACGCTGGACAAGACGGTCGCCGCCTCACTCCCGGTCATCGACGGACCGGTCACCGTCCCGAGTCCGGAACAGACCGATAAGGCCAGCAAGTACCTGGCGGACAATTGGGCCAAGGCGATCGGCTGACGTGACGAGCGTCAGGCGACGGCGGAAAAGGCTGAGCGAAGCGCTGCCGCTGCCGCCGTTCTTGGGGTGTACTGCACGCTCGCCGACGGCACGGTGATCAGCGCCCAGATGGCAAGTTCGGCAGCCAAGGCCGTCGCGCCGGGCGCGTCGGTGACCGTCGGCCTGCAAAGGGGCACCGGGGTGTTAGTCGCGCCGGCCTGACCATCCGCGGTCGCGGGCGAGCAGGTCGGCGGTCGATTCGCGGCGCACCAGTTCGGCGGTTTGGCCGCGCCGCACCGCAACGATCGGTGGCCTGCCGACCATGTTGTAGTTCGACGCCATGCTGTGCTGATAGGCGCCAGTGCACGCCACCGCCAGCAGGTCGCCGGGATGGGTATCGGCGGGCAGCTCGACGTCTCGCGCGATCTCGTCGCCGGCCTCACAGTGACGACCCGCGACCGTCACGACCTGCGTCGGTCCAACGGAATGCCGGTTAGCCAGCGCCACCGTGTATTTCGCGCCATAGAGTGCGACGCGCGGATTGTCGGACATCCCGCCGTCCACCGCGACGAACGTCCGTCCGCCCGGTTGGGACTTCACCGACACCACCCGATACAGCGTCACGCCGGCGCGCGCGCTTATCGCGCGTCCCGGTTCGACCACGATGCGTGGCCGGGGGAACCGCTCGGTGGCACACGCCCAGTCCATTGAGTCTTCGATGATGTCGGCAAGTTCGCCCAGATCCAGCGCGGGATCGCCGCTGACGTACGGAACACCATGTCCGCCGCCGATGTTCAGCTCGTGCAGGATCACGCCGTGCGTGGACCGGATGTCGGCCATCGCCGCGATCATCCTGCGGATCGCCTCGCCGTAGACCGTCGCATCGCTGATCTGCGAACCGATGTGGCAGTGCAACCCGACCAGATTCAGAAGTGGTTGGTGCAGAATCCGTTTCACCGCGCCCGCGGCGTGATCGCCTGCGAGTGTGAAGCCGAACTTCTGGTCGTTGATCCCCGTTGTAACCGCGGCATGGCCGTGGATGTCGATATCGGGGGTGACCCTGATCAGCACGCGCTGTGGCCGGCGCACTTCGCAGGAAAGGTAGGCGATCTCCATAGTGGAGTCGATGGCGACCCGACCGACGCCGACTTGGGTCGCGTCGTCCAGCTCGTCGAGCGATTTCGCGTTGCCGTGCATCACGATTCGGGCGGGATCCACGCCGCCGGCCAAGGCGATGGCAAGCTCACCACCCGAGCTCACGTCGACCCCGGCACCCTCCTCGGTGACCCAACGCGCGATCGTCGTTGTCAGCAACGCCTTGCCGGCATAGACGACCTCAACGTCTCTGAGCGTGGCGCGGTAGGTCTTCAAGCGCTGACGGAAGTCGTCCTCATCCACGACGTAGGCCGGGGTGCGGAATTCGTCGGCGATGTCGGTCAGCGGCACCTCGCCGACGCAGAGGCGACCCAGGTCGTCGACGGTCGTTGTCAGCGGCCAGATCGCCGGGTCTATTCGCGGAGTGGCAGCCCGGTGCAGTGACGGAAGAAAGTCCAGCAATGTCATATCGTCACCGTGCGCCCGCTCGAGCCGGATGGCACCGTCCTTGACGGTGTCTTGACGCGGTCGTGGCAAATCCTTACGTGCTCAGACGGCTCACATGTCTTTGACCGGTTCGATCCCCAGGTCCCGGTAGGTCACCAGCGCGACGAACGGCACGTCGCGCTGCGCAAAGCGTTTCGCGGCGACGTCGCCGCGATCGACCATCGGGATGACCCCGGTGACAACGACCCCGGCCCCGGTCACCCTGTCGAACGCTTTCTCGGTGGACCCGCCCGTGCTGATCACGTCGTCCACGAGCAAGACCCGCATGCCGGGTTGCAGCCGCGTGCCCTCGATCCACTGCTGGCGGCCACGTTGCTTCTGCTCTTTGCGCACCGAGAACCACGCCTTGCCGGTGACCATCGCGACACCGTGCGCCAACGGGTCGGCACCCATGGTCAGGCCGCCGACCGCGTCGAACTCGATCCCGTTCATCGCGGCGAGGTCGGCGACCGCGCGGCTGACGATCGCCAGCCGCTCCCCGGTGTCGACGGCGTACTTCCCGTCGATGTAGTCGTGGCTCAGCTGCCCGCTGGCCAACCGGAACGGCTCTTCGCGATGCTCATAACCTCGCGTGCGGATCAGGTCGAACGCCGCTTGCCAGGTGTGCGGGCGTTCGGTCGCAGCAGACATACCGGCGATCGTATTGCACTCACCGCCCAGTTGAGCGCGGTACTCAGCCGCTGCGGGCGCGCTGTGCCAACTCGACCGTGGCCGAACGCAATTCGTCGATCGAGTCGATCGGTGCGGCATAGCCGATCCGGGGGTATGCCACGCCACGGTCGGTGACGACCCGCAGGTCCAGACCGTACCGGTCGGCGCCCGTGCAGGTGGCCACGGTGGCGTCGGGGTAGCCGCCGAGAACCTGGGCCATCGCGACAAGCGTCTGGGCGTGGTCGGCGTTCAGATGCGCGATCGCCCCGGCGGCCAGCGGCGTGACCGGGTCGGGCTGGGCGGCCGCGTAGGCGGCGCCGGTCGCTGAATCCATTCGCCCGTACCCGCCGACCCACCGTGCCCGCTGCACGTGCAGCACCCACACGGTGAAGTCGCTGTAGTCGATGTAGTACTTCGCGGCGGCGACCGCGCCGAGGTGCGCGTCGCGCGCGGCCGCCAGCTCGTCACCGGTGGGGTGCTCGACGACCCCCGCCAGCGTTACGCGGCCGCTGGCGAGCGGATCCGCTTCGGTGTTTGGCGCGACGATTGCGATGCTGGCGCGCGGGTCGCCCGCCAGGTTTCGGCCATGCTCGGCGAGGTTGGAGACGCACAACACGGGCGCACCGCCGAGCAACCCGTAGGTGACGAACGACGCCCACGGATCCCCGCCGGCGGTCAGCGTCGCCAGTGTGCCCGTATTGGTCGACGCTGCGATAGTGCGAGCTTCCTCGGCTGCCGACGGGCGGACGGCATCAGCGACATTGGTCAGGGCAGGCGGAACCGATGAGGCATCGCCCGGATCGCCGTGGTCGCGAGTCGTCACGTCGGCACGATACCGAAAACCGAGTGCCAGCAATGGAGCGCGGCGATGAGGCTTCAGCCGCCGAGCGCGGCTAGCAGGCCTCAGCCGCCGAGCGCGGCTATGAGGTCCTTGATCCTGCTGGTCTCTTCCTCGTTGGCGGGTTCCTCCGCCTCGACGGCCTCGATCAGATCCTTCCGCAGGCCCACACCGTTCGCCGCCTCCTTGGTCGACAACTTGGCGCGTGACCTGGCTACATACAGCCGTTGGCCAAGCGTTGCCCCTGGCCCGTTCGCGGAGGTCTCCATCAGGTCGTCGTAGCGGTGGCGCACGCCGCTGAGCGCGACGATGACCGACGGCGTGAACCGGCTACGGCCTGCCGCATCCGACAGTGAGCCCAGGAGTTTGCGGAGCCCGGCGAGGATGATGCCGGCACGGTGAGGAAATTCTGGGTCACCCGTATCGGGGAGAGAATCAATGGCGGCCCCATACATGTGCATCGCCGCCTCGGACATACCAACGATTACCGGAGCTTCACCATCATTTGGCGCCGAATCAGCCACAGCCACTCGATTCCTTGTCTGATCTTGGACGCGCAAACCGTAACCCGTCTTCACAGCGGATTCAACCGCTGGTTCGTGCCGGATCCAGCGGGGTCAACTGCCGATTCGGCGCCGCGATCCGGCCACCCATTTGCCGGGATTCAATTTTGAAAAGTGTGGGTAGGTTGATCGCTGATGGAACACTCGAGCGGAGATCCGCACGACCCTTCTGTGGGCAGCCACGTCGAGGACGGCGTGGTCGAGCATCCGACCGCTGAGGATTTCGGCCACGCCAGGGCGCTGCCCGAGGACCGGACCTGGTTCAAGCGGGCCGTGTTCTACGAGGTTCTGGTCCGGGCGTTCTACGACTCCAATTCCGACGGCTCGGGCGATCTGCGCGGGCTGACCGAACAGCTCGACTACCTGAAGTGGTTGGGCGTCGACTGCCTCTGGCTGCCGCCGTTCTACGACTCCCCGTTGCGTGACGGTGGGTACGACATCCGCGACTTCTACAGGGTGCTGCCCGAGTTCGGCACCGTCGACGACTTCGTCGACCTATTGGACGCGGCGCATCGGCGCGGCATCCGCGTCGTCACCGATTTGGTGATGAACCACACGTCCGACTCGCACGCGTGGTTTCAGGAATCGCGCCGCGACCCGGACGGGCCGTACGCCGACTACTACGTGTGGAGCGACACCAGCGAGCGATACTGCGACGCGCGCATCATCTTCGTTGACACCGAGGAGTCGAACTGGACGTTCGACCCGGTGCGTCGGCAGTTCTACTGGCATCGTTTCTTCTCCCATCAGCCCGACCTCAACTACGACAATCCGGCCGTGCAGCAGGCCATGCTCGACGTCCTGCGGTTCTGGCTCGATCTCGGCATCGACGGTTTCCGTTTGGACGCGGTGCCGTACTTGTTCGAGCGGGAAGGCACCAACTGCGAGAACCTGCCGGAGACGCACGCCTTCCTCAAGCACTGCCGCAAGGTGATCGACGACGAATACCCCGGCCGGGTGCTGCTCGCCGAGGCCAACCAGTGGCCCGCCGACGTCGTCGAATACTTCGGCGACCCCGACACCGGCGGCGATGAATGCCACATGGCCTTCCATTTCCCGCTGATGCCACGCATTTTCATGGCCGTGCGCCGCGAGTCCCGGTTCCCCATCTCGGAGATCCTCGCGCAGACGCCCGAGATCCCGGAGCTGGCGCAGTGGGGCATCTTCCT
>DATARY010000176.1:0-11212 GCA_036263935.1 Mycobacterium sp. | reverse complement strand
TGTTGGGCCGAGAGAGGCCAGTTGAGTACTGGCCGCGGACGAGGTTGTTATTCATGTCTGCTCTTTCTGGTGGCTAGAAGCTCGGCTGATGCGGTGTGTTCGCTTCGCCATACGACCGACTCGGCTGAGTACCGGGGATGGACGGGCTGGGGATGCTGCTGGCGTCGATCGAACTTGTCGAGGCGGTGCATCGGCACGAGCCCGATCAGCATGAACTCCCCGATCTGGCGGAGCAGATTGCCTGCGGTGCGCCGGGTGTCCGCAGCGTTGACGTAGCGGCGTGCGATGGTCAGAAAGTCTTCGGGGTCGACCCCGGCGACGTCGCGGACGTGCGTCGTCGGGCCGCCCACCTCCCAGGTTCCCAGGGCGTACTCGGGCAGGTAGTGGCGCAAACCGGACTCGAAGAACAGGTCGGCTCCGAGTCGCTTGGCGCTCACGCGGACCGCCCGCATGAACATCCATGGGGGAATGTCGATGTGGCGCACGCGTCGGCCCAATGCCTCGCCCACCGCGTCGGCGATGTCGACGCCGGACAACAGCTTTGGCCCGGTCGGGCGGTAGGCCCGACCGTCATGGCGGTGCGGGTCAAGCAGACCACCCACCGCAACGCGCGCGATGTCTTCGTTGGACGGGGGTGCATTGCGGCCCGCCCCGAAACTCGGCGTCGGCAACACCCCGAGTTGGGCGGCATACGGGAGAACCTGCAGATAGTTGTCGGCGAAGAACCCCGGATCAACCGCGACGTGGGCGGTGTCGGGCAGTAGCTGAAACAGCTTGTCCGACAACCAGTGATGGCGAGTCATCAGCGACGGATGCTCGGGACTGGCCAGCCACTGGCCCAGTGCTACCACTGCCTCAACGCCTGCGCGGCGCGCAGCCACGGCAAAGGTGACCGCGCTGTCGAGGGCATGGGGGTGGTAGGGGGGATTGAAGAACAATCGGTCAACCCCCTCTACTGCGGACTGAACCCGTTGAATATCAAACATATCCGCGACGACGATCTCCGCGCCTAAGGCTTGCAAGCGGGCACTGCGCCCGTCCTCGCGATGTACCAATGCCCTCGTCGCCACGCCCTTTTCCAACAATTGGGCCGCCACCGCGCCGCCGATCTTGCCGGTGGCGCCGGTGACCAGCACACGTGTGTTTGTCATAGGAGTTCCCTTACCTTGTCGTCAATGTGACCGTTGGTCACTTCGATAGTATGCGGCGCCCATGTGACCGTTGTCAACATTTTAGTTCGCGTGAGATCGTGATGGCATGAGTTCCAAGAAGGGCTACCACCACGGTGCGTTGCATTCGGCCCTGGTCGAGGCGAGCATCGCACTTGCCCGCGAGGGCGGCCCCGAACGGGTGATCCTGCGTGAGGCGGCCCGCGCGGCCGGGGTATCGCACTCGGCGGCCTACCGACATTTCACCGACCGCGAAGCCCTGCTGGCGGAGGTGTCGGCGCACGCGCGCAGCGAACTGGCCGCCGAGATGCGCCGGCGGGTCAACCGCACCAGCGACCCTCGCAAGAGGTTGCGCGCGGTCGGCGCCGCCTACATCGACTTCGCACTGACCCAACCGGGACTGTTCCGCACCGCGTTCACATCGCATCCAGCGACATCCCGCGACGACGATCACGATCGACCGGCCGGGCCCGAGCCCTACGAAATCCTTGGTCGAGTGCTCGACGATGCCCAAGCTGCGGGTCTAGTGGACCCGGGCCGCAGGCCGGGCGCGGAGATCGCTGCCTGGTCTGCCGTCCACGGCCTGGCCAGCCTGCTGCTCGACGGGCCGCTACCCACTGACGCCACTGGCGCCAAATTCGCGATGAAGCAAGTGTTCGACCTCATCGACCGCGGGCTGCTGAACGGCGGCTGAATATCGGCGCGGCTACTCCCACTCGATGGTGCCCGGCGGCTTGCTTGTGATGTCCAGCACCACGCGGTTGACCTCGGGGACCTCATTGGTGATGCGGGTGGAGATCCGCTCGAGCACTTCATAGGGCACCCGGGTCCAGTCCGCGGTCATGGCGTCCTCGCTTGACACCGGCCGCAGCACGATCGGATGGCCGTAGGTGCGGCCGTCGCCCTGCACCCCCACCGACCGGATGTCGGCCAGCAGCACCACCGGACACTGCCAGATCTGGTCGTCCAGGCCGGCCGCGGTCAGCTCCTCGCGGGCGATCGCATCGGCGCGCCGCAGCGTGTCCAGCCGCTGCGCGGTGACCTCGCCGACGATCCGGATGCCGAGGCCCGGACCCGGAAACGGTTGGCGTGCAACGATTTCCTCGGGCAGGCCGAGTTCGCGGCCCACCGCGCGCACTTCGTCCTTGAACAGCAGGCGCAGCGGCTCGACGAGTTTGAACTTAAGGTCGTCCGGCAGGCCGCCGACGTTGTGGTGGCTCTTGATGTTGGCCGTGCCCGAGCCGCCACCGGACTCCACCACATCGGGATACAGCGTGCCCTGCACCAAGAACTCGATCGCCTCAGAGGCCGTGTCTCGCAGGATATCTCGCACCGCGCCCTCGAATGCGCGGATGAACTGCCTGCCGATGATCTTGCGCTTGCCTTCGGGATTCGTCACCCCGGCCAGCGCGTCGAGGAATCGGTCCGCCACGTCGACGGTCACCAGGTTGGCACCCGTGGCGGCGACGAAATCGCGCTGCACCTGCGCCCGTTCGCCCGCGCGCAGCAGCCCGTGGTCGACGAATACGCACGTCAACCGGTCACCGATGGCGCGCTGCACCAGCGCGGCGGCCACCGCCGAGTCCACCCCGCCGGACAGGCCGCAGATCGCCCGGCCCTCGCCGAGCTGGTTGCGCACCTGTTCGATCAGCGCGTCGGCGATGTTCGCCGGTGTCCACGTCGAGTCGATCCCGGCGAAGTCGTGCAGGAACCGGCTCAGCACCTGCTGTCCATGCGGGGTGTGCATCACCTCGGGGTGGTACTGCACGCCCGCCAGCCGTCGGCCTCGGTCTTCGAACGCCGCCACCGGGGCGCCCGTGCTGGTGGCCACCACAGTGAACCCGTCGGGGGCAGCGGTCACCGCGTCGCCGTGGCTCATCCACACCGGCTGTGTGCTCGGAAGATCCGAATGCAGCTCGCCCCCAGTCACTTTCAGTTCGGTGCGGCCGTATTCACTGGTGCCGGTCTTGGCGACGGTCCCGCCGAGCGCCAGGGCCATCGCCTGGAACCCGTAGCAGATTCCGAATACCGGCACGCCGAGGTCGAAAAGGGCCGGATCCAGCTGCGGGGCGCCGTCGGCGTAAACGCTGGCCGGGCCGCCGGACAGGACGATCGCCTGCGGGTCCTTGGCCTTGATCTCATCGACGGTGGCGGTGTGCGGCACGACCTCCGAAAACACCCGGGCCTCGCGGACCCGCCGGGCGATCAGCTGCGCATACTGCGCGCCGAAGTCGACCACCAACACGGGGCGCGGTGATGCTGATTCCACCCGGTCAGTCTAAGCCGTGTCCTTCAGAGAAGATCGGTGATCGTTTTCAGGCCCGCCTCGTACAGCACACCGGGCAGCATGCCGCCGTCGATCTCGATTGTGGTGCCGTTGATGAAATCGGCTGCGCCGCTGCACAAGAACACGCATGCCCGGCCCACTTCGGCCGGCTCGCCGGCCCGTCCGAGCGGCACGTTGCGGAAGTACTCGGCCCCGTCGGGGTCGTCTTTGGGCAGCACGAAGCTGCGGAAATTGTCGGTCATGGTGGGCCCCAGCGCCAGGGCGTTCACGCGGACCTTCGGTCCCCACTCCTCGGCCAGTGAGCGAGTCATGTGGTTCAGGCCGGCCTTCGCGGCGCCGTAGGACACCAGCGTCGGCGATCCGGCGGGGTGACCGGCGCCGCTGGAGATGTTGATGATGGACCCGGAGCCGTCCTGTGTGGCCATCTGCCGATAGACCCGGATGGCGAACCACAGCGGGCTGATCAGATTCATCTGGACCGCGAACGAGTGGAACAACACCGTGCGCTCGAAGTCGTCGTCGCTGCGCGGCGCGCCCTGGATCTGGGCGACGAGCGCGGGCACGTCCTCCACATGCGGTGCCGGCACCGTTCCCCCGGCATTGTTCACCAGGATGTCGATGCGGCCGTGGGTCGCCGCGACCTCCGTGACGAGCTCGTCGATCGCGTGGTAGTCGCCTTGATCACAGATCATTTGCGCTGAGCGCCGCGCCCAGTGCGGCTCGTCGGCGGTGCCCGGCAGCGAGTCGAGCCTGGAGCGGGAGCAGCCGATGACGGTCGCTCCCGCGCGCAGGAGTTCGTGGGCGATGCCCACACCGACGCCCCGGCTGGTGCCCGTGACGATCGCGACCTTGCCGTCCAGCGTTCCCATGTCGGAGAACCATATTCTGTCGAGGCAGAATCCGGGGATGGCCAACTACCCGGACTCGCCCCGCGAGGCAGCACGAGCGTTCACACCTGAACTCACCGATCTGATCAACAACCCGCTGTACTCGGACGTCTGGACCGACAAGCGGCTCAGCCCACGCGACCGCAGCATCGCGACGCTGGCTGCGCTGGTCGTGCTCTATCGGCCGGAGGAGCTGCCCGCGCATCTGCGGCGCGCCGTCGACAACGGCTTGACCAACGACGAGATTTCAGCGGTGATCACCCACTGCGCGTTCTACGGCGGGTTCCCCGCGGCGATCTCGGCGTCGATGATCGCCGCGGAAACGCTCCTATAACCAAGGGGCGAGCGGTCCGTGAGGCATCCTTGGCGGCGTGAACGTGGATGCCATGCTGCAGACGATCCCGCCCCTTGCCATCTACCTTGTCGTCGCCGCGGTGATCGGCATCGAAAGCCTAGGCATTCCGCTACCGGGTGAGATCGTGCTGGTCAGCGCGGCACTTCTGGCTTCACACCACACTCTCGACATCAGCGCGCTGGCAGTCGGCGCCTCCGCGACGATCGGTGCGATCGTCGGCGACACGATCGGGTATTCGATCGGGCGCCGATACGGTATGTCGCTGTTCGAACGGCTGGGCAAACGATTTCCGAACCACTTCGGCCCCGGACACGTCGCACTCGCCAAACGCCTCTTCGCCCGCTGGGGGGTATGGGCGGTGTTCTTCGGACGATTCATCGCCCTGCTCCGCATCCTCGCCGGACCGCTGGCGGGCGCGTTGAAGATGCGTTACCCGCATTTTCTCGCCGCCAACGCGTCCGGCGCCCTGTGCTGGGCAGGCGGGACCACCGCCGTCGTCTACTACGCGGGTCTGGCCGCCGAACGCTGGCTGTCGAGGTTCTCCTGGATCGCGCTCGTGCTGGCGATCGTCTGCGGCATCGCGTTGACGCTGCTGCTGCGGGAGCGCACCGCCCGCGCCATCGCCCAGCTAGAGGACAAGCACGACTGGGAATCCCTGAGGAACGAGTGACTGCGCTACGTCATCTGTTTCTGTCGGGGTAAGCCGCCGGTGGCCTGAAACACCACCCGCCTGCCAATTTCGACGGCATGGTCGGCGAATCTTTCGTAGTAGCGGCCCAACAGCACGACATCGACCGCGGCTCCGACCCCGCTGTGCCACTTGTGGTCGATCAGCACCGTGAACAAGTGCCGGTGCTGGGTGTCCACCGCGTCGTCTTGCTCGCGTAGATGCGCGGCCCTGTGAGAATCGCGCGACAGCAGGACCTCCTGGGCAGTTCTCGCCAGCTGTACTGCCACCCGGGCCATTTCGGTGAAGTAACCGCGGACGTCCTCGGGCACGGCGCATTCGGGATGCCGTAGCCGGGCGATGTTGGCGACGTGCACGGCGAGCGCACCCATCCGCTCGATGTCGGCGCCAATGTGCATCGAGCCGACAATCGCTCTCAAATCACCGGCCACTGGCTGCTGCAAGGCGAGTAGTTTGACCGCCCTGTCATCGACGCGCCGGTTCATCTCGGCGATCTCTTCATGGTCGCTGATGACTTGTTCGGCCACGGAGAGGTCTGCCTCCAACAGCGCGTGCGTCGCGTGCTCCATAGCGGTGGCCGCCAGCCCGCTCATCTCGGCTACCTCGGCGCACAACGCGGATAACTGCTCGTAGTACGTCGTCCGCATCGTGCGCCTCCGTTGTTCGGCACCTGTGATCGCACAGGATGGAACTACTTAGGTACCCACCGTCGAGGGCGGTTAACCCGCCGAACTGACCGGCTCGATCGGTAGCCGCCGCAGCGCACCGGGCGCATCGGCGGGCACCACTGGGTGCTCCGGGGGGATGGGCGCGAGCCGTTTGTACGGCTCACCCTGCGCCGGCCGCTGATCCACTTCACCTTTGTTGGGCCACAGCGACGCCGCGCGCTCCGCCTGCGCGGTGATCGAAAGCGACGGATTCACACCGAGATTCGCCGACACCGCGGCGCCGTCCATCACGGCCAGCGTCGGATACCCGTACACCCGCTGATACGGGTCAATCACACCGTGCTCCGGGCTGTCAGCGATCGCGGCTCCGCCCAGGAAGTGTGCGGTGAGCGGGATGTTGAACAGTTCGCCCCACGTTCCGCCCGCGACGCCGTCGATCTTCTTGGCGATGCGTCGGGTGACCTCGTTGCCGACCGGGATCCACGTCGGGTTTGGCTCGCCGTGGCCCTGCTTGCTGGTCATCCGCCGGAACCCGAGCTTGGTGCGCTCGGTAAGCGTGGTGATCGAGTTGTCCAGATGTTGCATCACCAACGTGATCACCGTGCGCTCGCTCCAGTGTCTGATGTTGAGCATCCGCCACGTGCCGCGGGGGTCCTCCCGACAGGTGAGGAAGAACTGCTTCCATCGCGGAACATCCGTTCCCTGCGGGCCGGCGCCGTCGGTCATCAGCGTCTGCAACAGGCCCATGGCGTTCGAACCCTTGCCGTAGCGCACCGGCTCGATGTGGGTGTCGGAGGTCGGGTGGATCGATGACGTGATCGCCACCCCGTGAGTGAGGTCGAGATCGGGCGACGCTTCGTAACGTCCCGCGCCGACGATCGACTCGGAGTTGGTGCGCGTGAGCACGCCGAGCTTGTCGGACAGCCTGGGCAGCTTGCCCTCGTCGCGCATCTTGAACAGCAGCTTCTGGGTGCCGAACGTGCCCGCCGCCAGAATCACGTACGTGGCGGTGTACGTCTTGCGCTTGCGGGGCAGCAGGCCGGTCGGCGCGGTGTGGACTTCCCACAACCCGTCGTGCCGCTGCTGGAATCCGGTGACCGTCGTCATTGGAAGTATTTCTGCCCCAGCCTTTTCCGCGAGTCCGAGGTAGTTCTTGACCAACGTGTTTTTGGCGCCGTAGCGGCAACCGGTCATGCAGGAGCCGCATTCGATGCAGCCCGTGCGCTCCGGGCCCGCGCCGCCGAAGTACGGGTCGGGCACGGTCTTGCCGGGGGTCTTCGTGCCGTTGAGACCGAAGAACACGCCGACCGGGGTGGGCACCCAGGTGTCGCCGACACCCATGTCGTCGGCGACCTCCTTGACGATGCGGTCCGCGTCGGTGAAGGTCGGGTTCTGGACCACGCCGAGCATCCGCTGGGCCTGGTCGTAATGCGGCATCAACTCGGCGCGCCAGTCGGTGATGTGCGACCACTGTTTGTCGGCGAAGAACGGCTCCGGCGGCACGTAGAGGGTGTTGGCGTAGTTCAGTGATCCGCCGCCGACACCGGCGCCGGCCAGAATCATTACGTTGCGCAGCAGGTGGATTCGCTGGATGCCGTACATGCCGAGCTTGGGCGCCCAGAGGAACTTACGCAGGTTCCATGAGGTCTTGGCGAATTGTTCGTCGGTGAATCGCCGGCCCGCCTCGAGCACACCGACGCGGTACCCCTTCTCGGTGAGCCGCAGGGCGCTGACGCTGCCGCCGAACCCCGAACCGATGATCAGGACGTCGTAGTCAGGCTTCATTGGCCCAGTATGACCTTACCGATCGGTAACTTGCTACGGGGGGTCGGCTCAATCGCGCGAATCGCGCAGGACTCAGGAGCCGACGGTCAGGCCGACCTTCTGGAATTCCTTGAGGTCGCAGTAGCCCGCCTTGGCCATCGATCGCCGCAGTCCGCCAACGAGATTCAGCGAGCCGAACGGGTCGTCCGACGGGCCGGTCAACACCTGCCGCAGCGACGGCCGCTCACCGATCGCCACCTGCAGCAGCGCGCCGCGCGGCAGCGACGGGTGCGCCGCCGCAGCGGGCCAGAACCAGCCCTCGCCAAGCGCCTCCGCGGCCGTGGCCAGCGGGGTGCCGAGCACCACCGCGTCGGCCCCGCACGCGATGGCCTTGGCCAGATCGCCCGAGGTGTGGATGTCCCCGTCGGCCAGCACATGCACGTACCGGCCGCCGGTCTCGTCGAGGTACTCGCGGCGCGCGGCGGCCGCGTCGGCGATCGCGGTGGCCATCGGCACGCTGATGCCCAGCACCTCGTCGCTGGTGGTCACGCCGCTGGTCGAGCCGTAGCCGACGATGACGCCCGCCGCGCCGGTGCGCATAAGGTGCAGCGCGGTGCGGTGGTCGAGCACGCCGCCCGCCACAACGGGCACGTCGAGTTCGGAGATAAAGGTCTTGAGGTTCAGCGGTTCGCCGTCCCGCGCGACGCGTTCGGCGGAAATGATGGTGCCCTGGATGACCAGCAGGTCGATCCCGGCGGCGACCAGCGACGGCGTCAGCGACCGCGCGTTCTGCGGGCTGACCCGCACGGCCGTCGTCACCCCGGCGTCGCGGATGCGCGCCACCGCGGCCCCCAGCAGATCGGGATCCAGGGGCGCCGAGTGCAGCTGCTGCAGCAGCCGGATCGCAGCGGACGGTCCCAAGCTGGCGCCGGGGCCCACCGGCTCTTTCTCGGCGGCCTCGATGACCTGGGCAATCTTTTCCTCGACATCGGCGTGCCTGCCGATCAGCCCCTCCCCGTTGAGCACACCCAACCCGCCGGTGCGGCCCAGCTCGATGGCGAACTCCGGCGATACCAGCGCGTCGGTGGGATGCGCCATCACCGGGATCTCGAACCGGTAGGCGTCCAGCTGCCACGCCGTCGAAACATCCTGGCTGGACCGGGTGCGTCGGGACGGGACGATATTGATGTCGTCGAGTTCATAAGTGCGGCGGGCGGTTCGGCCCATGCCGATCTCAACCATCTCGTGCATGACTAGGCAGTCTCAATTCTCTTCGCGCAAGCGGCTCATCGGGCCTCAATTCTCTTCGCGCAGCGGCTCATCGGGCCTCAGCGGGCGTAGTAGTTCGGCGCTTCGACGGTCATGGTGATGTCGTGTGGATGGCTTTCGTTCAGTCCCGCCGCCGTGATCTGAACAAACTGTGCCTGCTGCAGCTGCTCAATGGTGGACGCACCGGTGTAGCCCATCGCCGCGCGCAACCCACCGGTGAGCTGATGGATGACCGTCGACAGCGGGCCCCGGAACGGCACGCGGCCCTCGATGCCCTCCGGCACCAGCTTGTCCTCGGACAGCGCGTCGTCCTGAAAGTAGCGGTCCTTGGAGTAGGACTTGGCGCCGCTGCGTCCCTGCATCGCGCCCAGCGACCCCATTCCGCGGTAGCTCTTGAACTGCTTGCCGTTGACGAAGATCAGCTCACCCGGTGACTCGGCGGTTCCGGCCAGCAGCGAGCCCAGCATCGTTGTGGACGCACCCGCGGCAAGTGCCTTCGCGATGTCACCGGAGTACTGCAGCCCGCCGTCGGCGATGACGGGAACGCTGGCGGGCGCGCAGGCCGCGACGGCCTCCAGGATCGCGGTGATCTGGGGTGCGCCGACGCCTGCCACCACCCGCGTTGTGCAGATCGAACCCGGACCGACCCCGACCTTGACGGCGTCGGCGCCGGCCTCGACCAGTGCGGCTGCTGCGGCCCGGGTCGCGACATTGCCGCCGATCACCTCGACGCGATCACCCGCGACGGTCTTGAGCCGGTGGACCATATCGAGCACCAGCCGGTTGTGCGCGTGCGCGGTGTCCACTACCAGCACATCGGCGCCGGCGTCGACGAGCGTCATCGCCCGCGTCCACGCATCATCGCCGACACCCACCGCGGCGCCGACCAGCAGCCGGCCGTCGCTGTCCTTGGTGGCCAGCGGGAATTGTTCGGTCTTGACGAAATCCTTGACAGTGATCAGCCCGGTCAGCTTGCCGTGACCATCGACGATCGGCAGCTTCTCAATCTTGTTGCGGCGCAACAGCCCTAGGGCCGCCTCCGCGGAGACACCCTCTTGCGCGGTGATCAACGGCGCCTTGGTCATCACCTCGGACACCGGCTTGGACTGGTCGACCTCGAAGCGCATGTCGCGGTTGGTGATGATGCCGACCAGCGAGCCGGTGTCATCGACGACCGGGAGCCCGGAGATCCGGAACCGCGCGCACATCGCGTCAACCTCGGCCAGAGTGTTGTCCGGCGAGCAGGTGACCGGATCGGTGACCATCCCCGCCTCCGACCGCTTTACCGTCTCGACCTGCCCGGCCTGCTCGGCCACCGGGAGGTTCCGGTGCAGCACGCCCATTCCGCCGGCGCGCGCCATCGCGATCGCCATCCGGGATTCGGTCACGGTGTCCATCGCCGAGCTGACCAACGGCACCCGCAACCGGATCTTCTTGGTGAGCTGGCTGGAGGTGTCGGCTGTGCCGGGCACCACATCGGACGCGGCGGGCAGCAGCAGCACGTCGTCGAAGGTCAGCCCCAGCATCGCGATCTTGGTCGGATCATCGCCGCCGGTCGGGACCGGGACGGCGATCGGAAGGCTGCTTTCAGCGATCGACATGGGTGGGGCCTCCATCGGCGGATCTCCACACCCATCTTAATCGGCATCGACGTCAGCGCTTTGGTCCCACACGGGGCCCGACCCGCGGTTGCTGAGCGGCGATGCGGCTTGCCGTTGAACGGCTGGCGCGATCCGTGGACTGCTAAGTAGTGTGGAGTCGTGCGTGACCACCTGCCACCGGGTCTGCCTCCCGATCCGTTCGCCGATGACCCATGCGATCCCTCGGCGGCGCTAGACGCTATCGAGCCGGGTCAGCCGCTGGACCCGCACGAACGCACCGCCGTCGAGGCCGATCTGGCTGACCTGGCCGTCTATGAGGCGCTGTTGGCGCAGAAGGGAATTCGCGGTCTCGTGGTGTGCTGCGACGAATGCCAGCAAGACCACTACCACGACTGGGACATGCTGCGCGCCAACCTGCTGCAGCTGCTGGTGGACGGCACGGTCCGCCCGCATGAGCCGGCCTATGACCCGGAACCCGACGCGTATGTGACCTGGGATTATTGCCGCGGCTACGCCGATGCGTC
>DATARY010000145.1:0-26277 GCA_036263935.1 Mycobacterium sp. | reverse complement strand
GACAGTTCCGCGACGCGCCCGGATTTCAGTGCGGCTTCTGCACCGCCGGCATGATCATGACCTCGGCGACGTTCACCGACGAGCAGAAGCAAGATCTGCCACGGGCGCTGAAGGGCAACCTCTGTCGCTGCACGGGTTATCGCGCCATCGAGGACGCAATCAATGGCGTGGCCGCCATTGAAGTACCACAGCCGGGCCAGGCCATCGGCACCAGCGTCGGGGCACCGGCCGCCACCGATGTTGTGACGGGGCGAGCCGAATTCACCATGGACACCGAGATGGAAGGGATGCTCCACCTCAAGGTGCTGCACTCGCCGCACGCGCACGCTCGCATCGTCTCCATCGACAAGTCCGCCGCGCTGGCCGTGCCCGGTGTGCATCGCGTGTACACCTGGGAAGATGTTCCACGCAGGCGGTTCACCACCGCGGTCCATACCGACCATCTCGTCGATCCCGACGACACCTACATCCTCGACAATGTCGTGCGGTTCGCCGGTCAGCGGGTTGTCGCCGTGCTCGCGGACTCGGTCGGCGCTGCCGAAGAGGGCTGCCGCGAGGTCGTCGTCGAATACGAGCCGCTGCCAGCCGTTTTCGATCCCGAACAGGCGATGGCGCAGGGGGCTCCCCAGCTGCACGGATCCGCGGACCCGTTCGTGCGCGATCCCGAGCACAACATCCTGCTGGAACTTCACGGTGAGATCGGCGACGTCCAAGCGGGTTTCGCGCAAGCCGACGTGATCCACGAAGCCACGTACTTCTCACCGCGGGTTCAGCACGCGCATCTGGAGACGCACGGGTCGATCGCCTGGATGGAGAACGACCGGCTGATCGTGCGCACCAGCGCCCAATCGCCATCGGTCGCCAAGGTCAAGCTGTCCTACCTGTTCGACCTGCGACCCGACCAACTCCGCGTGTTCTGCAAGCGAGTCGGCGGTGGCTTCGGCGGCAAGCAGGAGGTGATCACCGAGGATCTGGTGGCACTGGCCACCCTCGACACCCGGCGGCCCGTGTGCTTCGAATACACCCGGGAAGAGGAATTCACCACGGCCTCTCCGCGCCATCCGATGAAGGTGACCGTCAAGCTCGGGGCCCGCGCCGATGGCACGCTGACCGCGTTTCAGTTCCGCAATGTGTCCAACACCGGTGCATATGGCAACCATGGCGGCGAAACCTTGTTCGCGGCCGGCGCCGCGATCGCCATCTACCGGTGTACGAACAAAAAGTTCGACGCGTACGCCGTCTACACGAACAACGTGCCCAGCGGGGCACTGCGCGGGTATGGCATGACTCAGACCGCGTTCGCGGTGGAATCGGCCATGGACGAGCTGGCCATCGCCCTCGATATGGAACCTCTTGAGCTTCGGCGCCGCAACATCGTGCGGCCAGGCGACGCGCTCTTGGCGATCGACGATGCCCCCGATGACGTCGCTTTCACCGAGGACGGCCTGGCGAAGTGCATCGATCTCGTCGATGCGGCCCTGCGGAGCCATACCAATGACGAAGTCCTCGGCGAGGACTGGCTCGTCGGTGCCGGCGTGGCGAGTTCACTGCACGAGACGGCGCCACCCACAACCCACATCTCCGAAGCGTGGGCGACGCTGCGAGACGACGGGGTGTACGAAATAGCAGTCGGCACCGTCGAATTCGGCGAGGGCACCTCGACTGCGCACGTCCAAATCGCGGCTACCCAGCTCGGCACCACGCCGTCGCGCATACACCTCGTGCAATCCGACACCGATCGCACAGGTTTCGACACGGGAGCCTTCGCAAGTGCCGGGCTGTCCGTCGCGGGCAACGCGGTGCAGCGGGCGGCCACCGCGTTGCGGGACCGAATTCTCGGCTTCGCGGCGTCGCATGCCGGAGCTGAGTTCACCGACTGCTCGATGGATGACGACGCCATCGTCTGCGGTGACACGCGCATCTCACTCGCCGAACTCATCGAGGTTGGCCGCGCGCGCGGCATTCGGTTCACCGAGGCGCGCAAGGCATACGGGTCGCCACGCAGCGTCACGTCGAACACGCACGGCTTTCGGGTTGCCGTCCATCGGATCACCGGCGAGATTCGCATCCTCTACAGCGTCCAGGCCACCGACGCCGGTGTCGTGATCAATCCAGCACAGGTGCGCGGACAGGTGGAAGGCGGTGTCGCGCAGGGGATCGGCTTCGCGTTAACCGAGAACTTCCACGTCGACGCCGACGGCGTGATGATGAACCCCAATCTGCGCAATTACAAAATCCCCACCTATGCCGATACTCCGCGGACCGAGGTGCTGTTGGTCGATTCGACCGACTCGGTGGGTCCAATGCGGGCCAAAGGGATTGCCGAATGCTGCATCAACCCGGTGGCGCCGGCATTGGCGAACGCTGTGGCCAATGCAACCGGCGTGCGCTATCGCTCGTTGCCCCTTTCGCCCGAACGCATCTACCGCCAACTCGGCTCCCACCGCGCGGTTGCAGCGACGTAACTGTCAGGAGGAGCGGCATGCAGACCGAGAACGTCACCGAAAACGCGGTAACGGTCATCATCAGTCAACGTGTCCACCCTGGCACCGAGAAGGACTTCTTGACGTGGCAACACGCGATGAACGATGCCGCCTCGTGTTACCCGGGGTTCGTCGCCGCAGAGGTCACCGCACCCACCGATGCCCGATCGGAATGGGTAGTGGTCTACCGCTTCGACTCCGTCGCCAACCTGCGAGCCTGGCTGGACAGCTCGACTCGACAGGATGGGCTGACGATCGGTCGGCGGTTCCTCGACGGCCCCGCCACCCAGCAGATCGTCGGCGGGGCCGCCCAACCGGCGGACCAACTTGTGACAGTCGTCGCGACGCACCGCGTCGCGACGCATGACGCCGAGGAGTTTCTCGCGTGGCAGGAGCGACTTCGGTTGGCGGAGAGTAAGTTTCACGGTTACCGAGGCGCCGAGCTCTTCCGGCCGGTCGAGGGTGTCCAGGATGAGTGGACCGCGATGTACCGCTACGACAATGCGGCCGATTTGGAAGCCTGGTTGACCTCTGCTGAACGCAAGCAGTTGCTCGACGACGGCAAGAAGTTCCACGATTTCAAGCTGCAGACGGTGGACCATTCGCTCGGCAGCTGGTTCGCGTTCGACGACAAGGGCAACGAGGCGCCGCCGCCGTCGGCTACCAAGACGTCCGTTGCCGTCTGGGTGGGCCTCTATCCCACCGTGGTGCTGCTGACCCTCGCCTTGTCCCCGTTGAAGATGCCACTGTGGATCGGCTCGCTCGTGGGAACCCTGCCGTCCAGCTTCCTCATTAGCTTCGTGATGATGCCCTATTATGTGAACCCGCTGCTGAAGAACTGGCTTCGACCGCCGGCGGATGCGCCCAAGTCACGCACCAATATTCGTGGCCTTGGCATCATCGCCGCGGTCATGGCGTTCTGGGTGGTGGTCTTCTATCTCGTCACCACGAAGATCTGGAGCCTGCCCTGACCGTAGTAGCGAACAGCAGCCGAGATGAAGGGGATAGTGATCAATATGGCCGAATCCAACGGAGCAGTACCGGACTTCATGCGCCCGGTCGTCGACGACAAGCCGACCAGCGCGCGCGTCGTCGCCGAGCACGCGGTCCTCGCGCTGAACGCGTCCATGATGGGGCTGTACGACGCGTCCCTGGAGACGTTCAAGCAGAACATGCGCGACCGGGTGCCCATCATCGTCGCACTGTTCAGCGGCCAGGGCGGCCAGATGATCCTCTATCGGCCCGGCCAGGCTCCCGAAGTGGCGCCCCCGGTGCCGATCGTTTACCAACTCGCCAAGTCGGTCGGCCACAGCACGATGGCCATCTATGAGGTCGTCGCACCGTACCTGAGTGATCCGCGCGCGAATCAGTTGTGGCGCGCCCCTCTTCAGATGTACCGGGCGCAGAACCAGTCGGCCCTCGACGGCCTTGGCGCGCTGGACATCTCCGAAGACGATCGCGAAGTCATGGGCACCATCCTGCAACGCAACTTGGCCTTCATGGACGAGTGCTTCGCCGAGGGCAGCTATAGCTACGAGGACGTCGAGGAGTACATCCGCGGCACCACGCCTTTGTCGGTCAAGACGATTGGCATTGCCTCGGGGGCTCAGGTAGGCCACTGGATGGCGGTGGTCGAGGGCTGGAAGAACGAGCTCGGCAAGGACTGGGAGCGCCTCTACGCGATCAACAACACGATGTACGTTACCCGGCAGAACAACATTCTCTACAGCGTCTTGGTTCAGTTCATGGGCACGGAGACGATGGGCGACCGGTTGTTGCTTGCCGAGACGGCCGAGTTCGAGACGACGCCGGACAAGATGCGCGATGTGCTGGCCCGAATCGTCGCCGACCGCTCTCTGGGAATGGTCTTCTTCCGTGACTTCTTCGCGATGGACGTCGAACTGCTTGGCGGCGGCGGCCGAGCGGCGATCGAGCACGAGATGGCGAAACGTGGTCAGAACGCGTTGTTGCCGAGCCTGGCGCCGTTCCGTTCCAATGACTGGCCCTGGAAGACCGACCCGAACAAGGGAACCGGCCCGGCGCGGCTGGAGGACGCGATCGCAGGCTGCCCGGTCCGGTCGTAACCGTATGCCGAATGCCGTATGCCGAATGCCGAATGGGAAGCTAGCCCTCGAGGATGCGGCGCTTCTCAGCGTCGAATTCGGCGTCGGTCAGCGCGCCCGAATCCCTCCGTGCGGCGAGCTGCTTCAGCTGCTCCAGGCGCACGCCCTGATCACTCACCAGCTCCTCCGGCCCGAGCGGCCTCGCCGCCTTGGTCGAGCGAGCGAACCAGAACAGTGCGGCGACGAGCTCCACTACACCCACAGCCAGTAGCCCGCCGAACACCCAAGTCAGCCAGCCGTACGAACTGCCGTGGCCGAACGCGAGCCGCGGGCTGATGTAGCCGTTGACATTTCCGTCGGCGACGACGTCGTAGGTGCCCTCTTTGGGGATCTCCACCACCCACACCTGCACGTGCGTGTTGCTGTTCACCGTCGTTGTGCCGCCGACACTGTCGGTCACCTCGGGTTTCGGAACGGCCGCGGGCGGAGTGATCGTGAATTTCAGATCCGGGATGGGAAACCCAATCGACGGACTGCCCGTGACCATCGTGTGGAAGCTGACGGTCACCTCTCCCGCGGGCAGGTGCAGGCTCGTCGACCCCGGGATCGGCACTTCGCCGTACGCGTCGTACTCGTCGAGGACGAACGCGTTCAGGATCAGTGTGGCGACGAGCCCGACGCCGGCGATCACCAACGTCAGGATTGCGGAGGTGATGGCGATCCGCGGACCGGACCTTCGGCTCATGGCCGAAGTCTGTCAGGGTCAGCGCCCCCTCGGCGAAGAACGCCGTGAACTCGGCACCGAGCCACGGCAGGTGGCGCGCAACGAGCTGCGCCCCGCGCGTCGTCAGTCTGAGCAGCATCGCCGGGCGGATGCACTTCGACGACTTGCAGTTCGAGAAGAGCTACGCCCCTTGCACGCCTACGGCCAGTCCGCCGGGCATCCCGGGCTGACCACGACCAACCTGCAGATCAGCGGGCCCTCGCACGGCCGCGCCGAGCCGTCGACGATGGACAAATTCAGCTGGCGGCGAGGGCATCAGCCCGCGCTGGACGCCGCAAGCTCGCCGGACGCGCTGAACGGAGCGTTCTACGGGCCGCGCGGTCTCATGGAGTTGGCTGGCGGCGGCGTCATCGAAGCGCGGATAATACCGTCGCAGTTAACGGTTTGTCCGCCCGCACGTCCTGGAGGTCGCGATGCCTGAATCCAGCATCGTCGTGCGCCCTCAACCGATGGAGAGCCGCTCCTACACCGCCAGTTCGAGACTGCAGGCGGCCGGATTGCGCCCCGCAATGGCAATTTTCGAGGAGGCTGCGTCGGTCGTCCCACTCCCGAAGCCACCGCAGCCGATCGTGATCACCGACTACGGTGCGGCGACCGGTCACAATTCGCTGCTGCCGATCGGCGCGGCAATCTCCGTGCTGCGCAGGCGGACCCAACCCCAGCGTTCGGTCCTGGTCGTGCACACCGACGTGCCGGAGAACGACTTCACCACGATGTTCCGGACGCTGGCCGACGACCCCGACAGCTACCTGCGCGCGGATGCGGCGACGTATGCCTCGGCGGTCGGCCGATCGTTCTACGAACAGCTGATGCCCTCCGGCAGCGTGAACCTCGGCTGGAGTTCGTGGGCGGTCCAGTGGCTGAGCCGGGTTCCGGCGCCCATCCCCGATCACATCCTGATTGCCTACAGCAGCGACGAGGGGGCGCGCGCCGCGTACGCAAAACAGGCCGCGCACGACTGGCATGAGTTTCTCGCGTTTCGCGGCAGGGAATTGCGTCGAGGCGGTCGCCTGGTGGTGATGACGATGGCCGTCGACGACGGAGGCCGGTTCGGGTATCGCCCGTTGTTCGCCGGCATGCTCGATACGCTCGACGAGCTACGCGGGGCCGGACTGCTCACCGACGACGAAGTGCGCCGGATGTGCATCCCGGTGGTCGCGCGCCGCGAGAGCGATTTCTTTGCTCCGTTCGCGCCGTCCGGCCGGTTCGAGCAGCTCGAAATCGATCATCTCGAGGTGTTCAACGCCGAGGACCGGTTCTGGGCCCAATACCAAGTCGACAGCGACGCAACGGCTTTCGGCGCGCAGTGGGCCGCCTTCGTCAGGGCGTCGGTTTTCCCGACGCTGGCCGGCTTCCTCGAGGGCGGACGCGACGACCCCCGGTCGACGCAGTTCTTCGATCGGTTGGAGGCCGGCGTCGCGGGGCGGCTGGCGGCCGCACCGGAGCAGATGCAGATCCCGCTGGCGCATCTAGTGTTGATCAAGCGTCCGAAAGCGCGGTGATAAGCCGACGCCACCTGTCGTGCTCGGCGGTGACCGGCGTGCGCAGACCCTAAGGCGCCATCTCGTAGGCGCCGTCGTAGGCCTCGACGCGCTCCCAGATGCGGTTGAAGCGCCCCGCGTCGGGCACCGGCTTGCGGATCGCGCCGACCGCCCAATCCTGCTGGGCCCGCGTCGAGCTCGGCTTGCCATGCAGCGCAACGGCATACGTGCTGAAGTCGCGGACCTGGAAGTCGAAGATCTGATCGATGATGTCGTCGTCGACGCCCGTTAATGCGGCCTGCTCGAGGATGAGCTGCCCGTAGACGATCAATGAGAACAGGTGCCCGACGTTGAGCAGGAAGTCCAGGTCGTTCTGCTGTTCGGCATCGGGTGCGGCGGTGGTGAGCAGCGTCTTGAACGCCTGGGCCTGCTCGTGGAACCGCGCAACATTGGGGATGCTCGCATGCTTCTCGTAGACCGGCGCCCAATCGGCGAACTGCACCTTGCCGGCGCCGCGGGTCGGGCCCTGGTTCCAGAAGAAGACGTCGTCCGCGGTGTCATTGCGCGTCGGGATCTCCGGGTAGTCCTTCGGATTGAGCATGTAGTTCGGCATGAACTTGAGCACAAGGCCGACGTTGACGTGAACGGTGCCCTCCAGCCGCGGCAGCGCACCGATGAGTTGCGCCACCTCACGGAACATCGTGTTCTTCTCGTACCCCTTGGCCGCGACCACGTCATGCAGTGACCGCAGAATGGTTTCGCCCTCCATCGTGACCTTGGCCTTGGTCACCGGGTTGAACAACAGGTAGCGCCGGTCGTTGAGGCTGGCGCTGCGCAAGTAGTCGACCGAACGCTGGCTGAACAGTTTCATCGCCACCACCCGCGCGTAGGAGTCGACGAAGTTCGCCCGCACGTGCGCGAAGTCGGTGACCGGGCTGCCGTACAGGATTCTGTTGTGCGCGTGCGTGATCGCCTCGTAGAAGGCGTGCTCGACCATGCCGATCGAACACGTGCAGAGGTTGAACTTTCCGATGTTCACCGTGTTCAACGCTGCGGCGAAGGCTTCAACGCCCGTGTGCAAAATGTCCTCTTCACGGACCGGATAGTTCTCCAGGCGGAAGGTGCTCACATAGATCTGCATGTGCACCACGTTGTCGATCAGGTGGTAGTTCTCGTGCCGGCTATCGGCGGCGAAGAAGACGTAGGCGTCGTTGCCCTCGATGTCGCCGCGCCGACCGAAAACCGACACCATGCTCGCCACGTTGCCGTTGCCGATGTAGTACTTCTCCCCCGACGCCCGGTAGAGAACGCCGTTGGCGCGGTCCTGCTCGCTCGCCGGGGTGAGCACCAGGTCGGTGTTGTAGACATCGGCGCCGTGCTCACGCTCGGACAGCCCGAACGCCATCACCTCACCTGCGTCGAGATCACCTGCGGCCTTGCGCTTGGCGTCGATGTTGTCGCTCTGCCAGATCGGACCGAGGCCCAGGATGGTGACCTGCTCGGTGTACCAGTAGGTCAGGCCGTAGAAGCCCAGGATCTCGGAGAGGGCGGCGTTGCGGGCGGCATCCCAGCGCTTGTCTGGGTTCCCGTCGGCGAACTCCGCCGGGGTCAGGAAGGTGGCGAACAACTTCTCCCGCTTGACGAACTCGACGAAATCGGCGGGCCACCGCGCGGCCAGGTCGTCATCGAGCAGACGCTTCTTGCCCTGGCCCTCGAACCAGTCGATGGTCGCGCGCAGCAGCCGGCGGGTCCCGGCGTCGAACTGCTGTGGGTCGTAGGTGTTCGGATCGAAGAGCAAGCCGTCCGTATGCGTCATGGCGGACAGCCTAAGGCGGCGCGCCGGCCCTAAGGAACGGGTTGCGCCGGGTGGGGCGCCGGAACCCACGGCAGACCCGGGATCGTCGGGTAGGGCGCTGTCGGGCTCCACGGCGGTTGAGTCGTCGTCGACGGCGCCTCGGTGGTCGTCGGTGGCAGCGGCTCCGTTGTCGTGGGCGGCGGCGGTGGCGGCTCGGTGGTGGCTGGCGGCGGCGGCGTCTGCGTCTGCGTCTGTGTGACCGGCGGCGGGGCGTGCCGCGTGACGGTCCGGGTCTGCGGCGGGGCCTGCGTTTGTGGCGGAGCCGGTTCGGCGGACGTCGGCGCGGCGGCCGTCGTCGGCGGGGTCGTGGTGACTGTCGTGGTCGAGGCGGGGGTCGGCGTGGTGTCCGCGCGCATCACGAACGCCACAGCCGCGGCAAGGGCCGCCAGCAGCAGCACCACCGCCCCGGCCCCGACCACCGCACCCGGGCTGCGGTACCACGGCAGCGCGGCGGCCTGTTCCTGGTACGGCTCGTGGTCGAACTGCATCTGCGGACGGACGCCGCCGGCCCCGGCCGGGCCGGCATAGTCATATGGGTCGGTCGGCGCCACGTCGGGAATATCGTCCGCGTCCGACCACGCCAGGGCGCGGAACGTGCTCGACGCCGCCTCGCCCGGTTGTGAGACCGGCGCCATCTCGGTGGCCACCGCAGCGGCGGCGGGTGCGGCCGCGGCCATCACCGTCATCCCATCCGGGACCGTGCCACGCACGGCGATCAGGCCGGCGCCGATCGCGGCCGTCAACTCAGGCCGGGCTGTCGTGACGACCGGCACCCGGAAGTGCTCGGACAGTGTCGTTGTGATGATCGGGATGCGGGCCACTCCGCCCGCCGATGCCACGGCGACCAGATCGCCCGGCCGAACTCCGCTGCGGTCCAACGTTTCCTGCAGCACTACGATGAAGTCGGCGAGCGGCTGCCGGATCACCTCGTCGAGCTCGTTGCGGGTCAGCCGCACGTCGCCGCGATGCCCGGGGAGCTCGGCGACCAGTGAGGTGACCGCCGCGGTGGACAACCGTTCCTTGGCACCGCGACACTGCCCGCGCAACCGTGTCAGCGAGCCGATCGCGGAGGTGCTGGACAGGTCGATCGTCCCCGCCGCAGACAGGTCGTTGATGACGTGGGTGAGCAGCGCCTGGTCGGCGAGATCGCCGGACAGGTCGGCGTGGCGAACGGTCGGACCGATCGGCTGAAAACCGTTGGCGGCGTCGGCCACGGTGATTCTGGTGCCCGTGCCGCCGAAGTCGCACAGTGCCACGACGCCGCGGGTCGGCAGGCCAGGGTCGTTTTGCAGCGCGGTCAGCGCCGATGTGGCGTCGGAGACCAGTGGCGCAGTTGTCGGTCGACTGAACTCCGGGACCCCGGCCAGGGCGCTGCGCAGGGCCTCCACGGCGGGCGGGCGCCAATGCGCGGGGTAGGTCACGCCGACGGGTTCGGCGGGTGCCCGGCCACGGCCGGCCGCGAACACCATCGCCTGCAACGCGTCGGCCAGCAGCGCGTCGGCCCGATGCGTCGAGCCGTCCGAAGCCACGATGCCGACCGGGTCGCCGACCCGCTCGGTGAAGTCGGTGATGATCAGCCCGGGCTCGTTGAGGTTGGGATTCTCGCTGGGGACGCCGACCTCCGGCGGCCGATGGGGGTACAGCGTCAGCACCGGGGACCGCGTCACCGCGGTCCTGCCCACCACGACGGCCGCCAGGTTGGTGGCCCCAACCGACAGCCCTAACCCGTCTGCCATGTCATCCCGTCTCGAAACCAACCCTATCCGGATATCAATCTGGTTTGACCGGGGTGGCGTTACTCAGCGAATCGTTCCAGCGCCTGGAATCAGAGGTAGATCCAGTGCGGTCACCCAGCCTGGCGAAAGATCGTTGACGGCGGGTACGGCGTTGAGCGCGCGCAGGCCCGTCGCAAGGCATCCGGCGGCGGCCGCGTCGCGTCCGGAGCCATCGGTGAACCGAAAGGCGGTCTCCTGAAAGATGCTTGGCGTGCCTTCGATATCGACGCGGTAGACGTCGTTCTCGTTGCCGGTCGGCCAGTCGGGTGCGGCGTCGTTGCCGATCCGGTTCACATGCTCGAGCTGGATGCGGGTCTCGCCCTGGTACACGCCGTTGATCGTGAACCGAACCGCAGCAACGTTGCCCGGCGCGATAACGCCCTTGGCGGTCTTGCGCTCGGTGGGCGTCACCCATTTGTCCCACGTCGTGGTGATCTCGTCGAGCATGATGCCCGCCGCGTGGGCGATCATCGGAACCGTTGCGCCCCAGGCGAACACCAGAATGTCCGGGTTCTCGAGCAAGGGGCGGTACTCGGGTGGCTTTCCGATGCCCATCTCGACGTCGTAGTCGCCCTCGTAGTCGGTGTAGTCCAACAGTTCCGACGCCCGCACCTTGCGAACCTCCGAGCACAGGCCCATCAACGTCATGGGGAACAGATCGTTGGCGAAGCCCGGGTCGATGCCGGTGGTGAAGCACGACGATTCGCCCAGCTCGCAGGCCTCGGTGATGGGCTCGATCCAGTTCGGCGGGTTGAGGTGCATGGTGGGCCACACCCACGGGGTCATGGCTGTCGAGCAGACGTCGATGCCGGCCCGTAGGAACCGGGTCATCAGCGCGATGTTGTCGTCGCCGTGCGCGGCGGTGGGGCCGTAGTGGACCAATGCGTCGGGCTTAAGCGCGATGAGCGCATCGACGTCGTCTGTGGCCGTCACACCGAGCTTGGTGCCGAGGCTGCAGATCTCGCCGACGTCGCGGCCGACCTTATCGGGATTGCTCACTCCGACGCCGACCAGCTCGAACATCGGGTGTTTGACGATTTCGGCGATCACCATCTTGCCGACGAAACCCGTGCCCCAGACGACGATCCGCTTGCTCATCTGCCACCTCTCGCTTGGCTCCCAGTACCGGCTTCACCCTAGGCGGCTGCGATGGCGTTCAGCGGCGTATGCCTGGACTGCTGCCGAACATGCAGCATCAGGCGATGCCGTCGACCTGGATCACGGGTTGCGTCTCGGGTTCACTCAACCGCTTCCGATATGACGCGCCGTAGACGGCAGACCGCACGCTGAGCAGCGGGTCACCGGACGGCTGGATGCCATCCGGCAACACCAACGGATCGAAGTTGATGTCGCGCGCGTTGCCGGGCCGGTCGCTGTCGATCGAAGTGAGCGTCAGCGTGCCCGCGTCAATCGCTCGCCGGTCGGGTGGCCACGGCAGCGTCGCGTCGTGGACGGGATCCGACGGCGTCCCAACGGTCAGCATTAGGCGCCAGCGCAGTGGCTCCGCACGCATCTGCCGGATGAGCGGCGCGAAGAGGCCGTTCAGACCGGTGGACGGCGGCAGCGCCCGCTGCAGCGGCACCAACGACCACCGCACCGGTGTCCGCTGCCCTGCAGCGTTGACGAAGTAGAACGTGATCAGGCTGCGATAGGTGCTGTCGGCGAAGCCCGGCGTCGGCGGCTGCTCGTCGACGATCGCCATGGCCCGGGCCGACTCCGGATGATCCGCCAGGAATCGCGACATCGCCGCGGGGTCGGGCTCGCCGGTTTCCGGCATGACCTTGGACGCGAGCAGCCGGTCATAAAAGCCGAGTGCTGAATTGTCCGGGAAGACAGGAAGGTTCATCATGGCGGTGCGCCACTGCTGCTCGCCGGGAAAGCCGAACACCAAGCCGAGTCCCCGCGCGATCGTCGCAGTGTCGACGACCGCGGGGTTGCCGCCGGATAGCGAGAATCGCCCGACGACGGCCGTGCGCCCGGGCTGGAACACCGCCGCCCTCGAGAGTTCGCGTCCGTTGCCGTTGCTCTCGAAGTACCCGCTGACCACCACGCCCTTCGCGTGGTTTTTGCGGAAGCTCGGTTGCCTGCCGAACACCTTCAGGAAGCCATCCAGGAACACCTGCGGCGTCAGCCGTGCCGGGCCGAACCAGTTGTTGGCATAAGCGAACGCCCCGAGATCGACCGCCAGGAACGCGCCGACGGCCGCGGCGGCGAGCAGCAGGTTGCGCCTGCTAACGGGGACTCCATTAGCCCTCGGCCGTCGCTCGCGCTGCTCGGTCATCATTCGATTCGACGGGCCGAAACCGCGAAATAGTCCCGATCCGCGTCGTTATGTGACGTCTACCACATCATCATGCGTCGACGTAACGGGCCAGCCACGCAGGGCTTCGTCGGCCACCTTGTGAAGCTCGTCGCGGGTCGCGCCGCTGCGGGCCTGGACCGAGATGCCCTGGCAGACCGCGCTGATCCACCGGGACGCAACGTGCGTGTCGACACCGGGCAGTTCACCGGCGGCCTGCGCCTCGTCGAACCGGCGGGCCAGCGCCTCCGCGCCGTGGTTTCGCTGCTGCGCCAGATCCTCTCGAACGGCGTCGGCGTTCTCACCCGCGACCAGGGCGCCATGCACCAGCAGGCAGCCGCGCGGCCGGCAGTCGTCGGTGTTGGCATCCGCGGCCCCGTGCACCATGGCCCTGGCCACATCCCATGCCGTCGGCTGTTGAAGCGCTTCGGCGATATAGCCGCCCGGTCCGGCCATGTATCGCTGCACCGCCCGACGGAACAACTCCTCCTTGCATCCGAATTCGGCATAGAGGCTGCGCCGGTTGATTCCGGTGGCGTCGGTGAGGTCGCTGATGGACACTCCATCGAAGCCGTGTTCCCAGAACAACTCCATCGCCGTCTCCAACACCTGATCGGGGTCGAACTCCCTCGGCCTGCCCACGGTCATCGCCACTCCGGGAATGATCTCTGCACTACACGCATTTACCACAGCGTACTTAGTAACCAATCGGTTCGAAATGAGCCGGGCATCGGAAGGAGCAACGGCATGACTGCACCATTGACGGGACGGCGAGCGCTAGTGACCGGAGGGTCGCGCGGCATCGGGGCCGAGATCGTGCGGCGGCTGGCGGCCGACGGCGCCGCGGTCGCGTTCACGTACGGAGCGTCGGCGGCACACGCCGAGAAGCTGGCCGCCGAGGTCGCGGCCGACGGAGGTACTGCCGTGGCGATTCAGGCCGACAGCGCTGACCCCGATCAGGTCGCAGGCGCAGTCGATCAGACGGTGGCGAAGCTGGGCGGGTTGGACATCCTGGTCAACAACGCGGGCGTCGCCTATATCGGGGATGCCGAGTCCTTCCCGCGGGAACAGTTCGAGCGGCTGGTCGCGATCAACGTCCGGGGCGTGTTCGTCGCGACACAGCGGGCGCTGGCACACCTGGGCGAGGGCGGCCGCATCATCAACATCGGCAGCATCAACGCCGATCGGGTGCCCGGTCCCGGGCTTTCGGTCTACGCGATGACCAAGGGCGCCATCGCCGGGTTGACCCGTGGCCTCGCCCGCGAGCTCGGACCGCGCGGAATCACGGTCAACAACGTTCAGCCCGGGCCCGTCGCCACCGAGATGAACCCCGAGGTAGGCGAATTCGCCGATTCGCTGAGAGAGGTGATGGCGCTTGGCCGGTATGGCCAGCCCCGCGACATCGCGAGTGTGGTCAGCTATCTGGCCGGCCCGGAAGCGGCGTATGTCACCGGCGCGCACTGGGACGTCGACGGCGGATTCACGGTGTAGCTCTCACAGGTTGATCGGGTCCGGTGGATGCACCGTCTTCGTGGTGTCCTTCAGGGCGGCCTTGAATTGCATTGCCCGGTAAGGCCATCCGGAGGCGGTGTTCCATTGCGACACCACCAAACCGATACCGTCTCGGCCGCCCATCACTGGCAGATGCGAAGACCGGCGGGTTCGCAATACAGGGGGTACTGCTCGACCGGAATCGGCCGCGGCTCCTTGAACGACAGCGTGAACGGCTGATCGATGATGCCCGGAGGCAGGCCGCACACGTCGTTGTGGGTAATGCGACGCGTGCCCGTCATCGCGTTGTCGTCGAACTTGACCACCTCGATCGTGGGCGCGGTGCTGCCGTCCGGGCACGTCATGCCGTCCCGTTTGGCCGTCGTGAACTGCCACAGGCCTTCGACCAGGTTCGCGTCGCCGCTGGTGAGGCCGGTCGATCCCGACAAGCCAGCCCGCGGATGATCGTCACAATGTGGTTCCCTTCGGTCCGTCAGCGGTGCCCATGAGTATCTCAGTGCGCGTTTGCCAAAGTCACTGGTTTCGGGGCCGGCCCACAACGGGTAGAGCCCGATGGTGACGGGAAAACCGGCGGTGTTGACCGCTGTCGGGATCGCCATCTCGCTCGTTATCGCCCTGAACGCGTGCTCCACCGGTGATCGGGTCGACCTCGGGGACGCATCGTCGGGAAACCTCATCGCCGCTATCGCCGGTGAACCCGATCAGCTCGATCCGCAGAAGACCAGCGCCTATTTCTCGTTCGAGGTCTTGGAGAACGTCTTCGACACCCTGGTCGAGCCCGACGAAAACCTCGAGATGCGACCCGCACTCGCCCAGTCATGGGAGGTCAGCCCCGACCAACTGACCTGGGCCTTCCATCTGCGCAGAGGGGTCACCTTCCACGACGGCAGCCCGTTCACCGCCGACGATGTCGTCTACTCCTACCGGCGCATCATCGATCAGCGGTTGGCGAATGTGGACAAGTTGAGCGCTGTCACCAACATCGTCGCGACCGATCCATCGACGGTCAGGATCACCGTGAAGCAGCCGACCCCCAACCTGCTGACCAATATCGGCGGGTTCAAGGGGATGGCGATCGTGCAGCGCCGCAACGTCGAAAGCGGACAAATCGCCATGCACCCGATCGGCACGGGGCCATTCGCATTCCAGTCCCAGAAGGGCGGTGATTCGATCACCCTGAAGGCCAACCAAAGGTATTGGGCTGGGCCGCCGAAGGTTTCGGGCGTGAGCTTTCGGTTCATCTCCGAACCTTCGACGGCGCTATCGGCCTTGCAGGCCGGCGAGATCGACTGGACCGACTCGATTCCAGCCCAGCGAGTCGCCCAACTCAAGGACGACGACTCCGTTCGGCTCGCGGTGACGCCGAGCAACGACTACTGGTATCTGGCCCTCAACGAGGCGCGCAAACCATGGAACGACGTCCGGGTCCGCCAGGCGATCGCCTACGCCATCGACCGGGACGCCATCGTGCAGGCCACCAGCTACGGCACCGCCACGGCGAATCAGCTTGCGATCCCCAAAGGAAATCCGTGGTACACCCCGTACGACAGGTACCGTCACGACATTCAACAGGCAAAGAGCCTGTTGCAGCAGGCCGGGGCGGCCACCCAGAAGCTCGATATGCTGGTGACGACCCAGTACCCCCAGACGGTGACCGCCGCGCAGATCGTCGCGGATAACCTTGCGCCACTTGGCATCACCGTCAACATCCGCACCGTCGACTTCGCCACCTGGCTCGACGAGCAGAACAACGGCAACTTCGACATGCTGATGATGGGCTGGCTGGGCAACATCGATCCGGACGACTTCTACTACGCCCAGCACCACACAAAGGGCACGAGCAACGCGCAGAAGTTCTCCAACCCTGATGTCGACCGGTTGCTCGACGCCGGCCGGGTCGAAACCAATCGCAATGCGCGCCTTGATGATTACGCGAAGGCGGCGATGATCATTGCCGATCAGGTCAGTTACATCTACCTCTACAACCCTTCGGTGATCGAGGCCTGGCGCACCGACCTGTCCGGTTATGCGGCGCGCCGGGACGGGGCGATCAGGTTCCGCACCGCGAGCCTGACAGGAGGCGGGGCGACGTGAAGACGGTGTGGGCCCATCCGATCGTGCGGTTTGTTGCGCGCAGGCTGCTGTACTCGCTTGCCGTGCTACTCGGTGTCCTGATCGTGGTGTTCGCCCTTGTGCACCTCGTTCCCGGCGACCCGGTGCGCATCGCCCTCGGCACGCGCTATTCACCTGAGGCCTACAACGCGTTGCGATCGGCGAGCGGGCTCGACCGTCCGCTCATCGAGCAGTTCTTCGGCTATATCGGCTCGGCACTCACCGGCGACCTGGGGGTGAGCTTCCGCAACGGTGATCCCGTCACCGTGACGCTGCTCGAACGTCTCCCCGCAACGGTGTCGTTGGGCCTGGTCGGCATCGCGATAGCGCTGCTGATCGCGCTGCCCGCCGGCATCTGGTCGGCGTTGCACGAGGGCCGTCTGTCCGACGCGATAGTGCGCATCACAAGTCAATTCGGTGTTTCGGTCCCCGATTTCTGGATGGCGATTCTGCTGATCGCGTTGTTCGCGACGACGCTTGGCTGGCTGCCGACGTCTGGGTACCGGCCACTGTTCGATGACCCCGCCGGCTGGTTGCGCCACATCGTTCTGCCCGGTCTGACAGTCGGCTTGGTGGCCGCGGCGATCATGACGCGCTACGTCCGCGCCGCGGTGCTTGAAGTCGCTTCGATGGGCTATGTGCGCACCGCAAGATCGAAGGGATTGCCTCCCCGGGTGATCACGTTCCGCCACACGGTGCGCAACGCGCTCGTTCCGGTGCTGACCATCACAGGGATCCAACTCGCGACGATCCTCGGCGGCGTGATCGTCGTCGAGGTCGTGTTCGCCTGGCCGGGACTCGGCCGTCTGGTGTACAACGCCGTCGCGGCACGCGACTACCCCGTGATCCAGGGCGCGGTGCTGCTGATCGCCGTGCTGTTCCTGGTCATCAACTTCATCGTCGACGTCCTGTACGCGGTGGTCGATCCCAGGATCCGGCTCGCATGACGACGACCGCTGAACCCGCGCGGGTGGCCTCGTGGCGCCTGCTGCTGCGCAATCCGGTGACGGTCGTCAGTGCGGTGATGCTGGCGGTGGTGGTTGTTGTTGCGGCGACAGCGAACTGGATCGCACCGTTCGATGTGAACGACGTCAACGTCCCCGACGCGCTGCAGCCGCCGAGCGGCACGCACTGGTTGGGCACCGACGAACTGGGCCGCGATGTGTTGTCTCGCGTGGTGCTGGCCACCCAGGCGTCGATGCGGGTCGCGGTGGTGAGCGTGGCATTCGCTGTCGTCCTCGGCGTGACCATCGGCATCATCGCGGGCTACCGAGGCGGCTGGGTCGACACGGTATTCATGCGGATCGTCGACGTGATGTTCGCGTTCCCGGTGTTACTGCTCGCGCTGGCGGTCGTGGCGATCCTGGGCCCCGGTGCGACGACAACGATACTGGCCATCGGCATTGTCTACACCCCGATATTCGCGCGCGTGGCGCGGGCGAGCACGCTGGGTGTGCGTGTCGAGCCATTCGTTCAGGTGTCCCGCAGCATCGGTGCATCGGACCCCTATATCCTTGGCCGCCATGTTCTTCCGAATATCGCGGGTCCGCTGATCGTGCAGACATCGCTGTCACTCGCTTTTGCGATCCTGTCCGAGGCGGCGCTGTCGTTTCTCGGGCTGGGCATCCAGCCCCCGCAACCGTCGTTGGGCCGCATGATCTTCGACTCCCAGGGATTCGTGACGCTGGCATGGTGGATGGCGGTGTTTCCCGGAGCGGCGATCTTTGTCATCGTCTTGGCCTTCAATCTCATCGGCGATGGCCTGCGCGACGTGCTGGATCCCAAGCAACGCACGATGATCGAGGCGCGGAGCAAGCGGTGACCGATCCCGTCCTGAGCGTGCACGATCTGCGGGTGCGGATCGGCCGTCGCGAGATCGTGCGCGGCGTCTCATTCGACGTCCAGCGTGAGCAGACGCTGGGCATCGTAGGGGAATCCGGATCCGGCAAGTCGATGACGGTACTCGCCGCGACGGGGCTACTCGACGCGCCGGGCGCCATGGTTACCGGCACGAGCACACTGGCCGGAACGGACTCGGCCGCAACGCAACTGGTGGGTGCCTCGCCCCGGCTGCTGCGCGGTGTGCATGGCGGCCGCGTCGGCTTCGTGTTTCAGGACCCGGGAACCTCGCTCAACCCGATGCTCACGCTGGAACGCCAGATCACGGAATCACTTGAGACGCATCGGAACATGACCCGGCGGCAGGCCAATGCACGGGCACTGGAACTGCTGGCGGCCGTCGGGTTGCCCGATGCCGAGGCCCGGCTGCATTCCTACCCCCATCAACTTTCTGGCGGGCAACGCCAAAGGGTGATGATCGCAATCGCGCTGGCATGCGATCCCGAACTGCTGATCGCCGACGAGCCGACGACGTCGCTGGATGTGACAACCCAAGCGCAGATCATCGAGTTGGTTCGCGACCTGCAGCAGGACTTCGGTACCGCGGTGGTCTGGATCAGCCATGACCTCGGCGTGATCGGGCAGGTCGCCGACGACGTCACGGTGTTGCGCGACGGCGTGGCTGTCGAACACGGGCCCATCCTCGATGCGTTCGACGACCCCCAAGACCCCTACACCCGCGAGCTCCTGATGGCACGCCCCCTCGTCGGACAGTCGAAGCCGTCGCCTGCTCCCGACGACGCCCCGGTGCTGCTCCACGTCGAAGGGCTGGACGTTCGCTTCGACGTGAGCACGCCGGTGGGCAGATCGACCGTGCACGCGGTGAAGAACCTTTCGTTCGACATCCGGCGCCGCACGACGCTGGGCCTGGTCGGCGAATCCGGCTCCGGTAAGTCGACGGTGGCCACAGCGCTCGCCGGGCTGGTCAGGCCCAATGCAGGCACCGCAGCGCTGGGCGGCGACGACGTGTTCGGGGTGCGCGGCGCCGCCGAGAAGGCGCTGCGTCGGAGGATCGCATTGGTGTTCCAGGACCCGTTCTCGTCGCTGGACCCGCGCAGACAGGTGGGCGCCGCGATCGGGGAGCCGCTGTCGGTCCACCGGCTCGTGAGGGGCAAGCGGGAACGCGAGGCGCGGGTATGCGGTCTGCTTGAACTCGTCGGGTTGCCAACATCGTTCGTCTCGAGGTATCCCCATGAGCTTTCGGGCGGGCAGCGGCAGCGGGTGAGCATCGCCCGCGCGCTGGCCGCCGAGCCCGAGCTGCTCATCCTCGACGAATCGACTGCCTCGCTGGATGTTTCGGTGCAGGCGCGGGTACTCGACCTGCTGACCGACCTGCAACGCGACCTCGGTTTGACCTACCTGTTCATCGGGCATGACCTCGCGGTCATTCAGCAGATGAGTCACGACGTACTGGTCATGCGCGACGGCGCGGCGGTGGAGTACCGCAGCGCAACCGAACTGTTCGCCGACCCTCGGCAGGAGTACACCCGAGCCCTGTTGGCGGCGGTGCCGCCCGCGCGACCACGCGCCGCCGCGTAAGCGGTGCACGGCCGTGAGAAGGTCGTGCCATGAATCAGCTCAGCGAGAAGGTCGCGTTGGTCACGGGCGCGTCGGCGGGTCTCGGTGCGGCGACCGCACAGCTCTTCGCCGAACGGGGTGCTTTGGTGTTCGGCATAGCGCGCGATGCCGGCCGGATGGCTGAGGTGTTCGCCCACGTGCCGGGTGGCAAGTACTCGTCGGTGGACGTCTCCGATCGCGCTGCGTGCAGGCGGGCCGTCGCCGACTGTGTCGCGGAGTTCGGCCGCCTCGACATCCTGGCCAACATCGCAGGGTTCCACCAGATGCGTCACACACCGACGATGACCGACGAGGACTGGGACAGGGACCTCGCGGTGAACCTGAACGGGCCGTTCTACCTGTGCCGTGCGGCGCTTCCGCACCTGCTGGAGTCCGGCGGCAACATTGTCAACGTCGCGTCGATCGCGGGCGTCGAGGGCGAGGTCTACTCGGCGGGCTACTGCGCCGCCAAGCACGGGCTGATCGGGCTGACCCGCGCGCTGGCGGTCGAGTTCACCAAGGAGAAGTTGCGCGTCAACGCGGTCTGTCCTGGCGGAATGCCGACGGCACAGGCCACCGAGTTCACCGCGCCGGAGGGCGCCGACTGGGGCCTGATCATGCGCATCGCGTCGCCTCGAGGATTCATGGAGACGGTCGACGTGGCCAAGGCGATCGCGTTCTTGGCTAGCGACGACGCCGCCGCGATCCACGGCGCGGTGTACCGCGTCGACAATGGCAAGGGCGCGGGCTGACCCGTTAGGCCAGGGTCGCGCTGCGTACTCGATTTCCTGCCAGGCATAGATCAATTACTGCCGCTGGAATTATTGCCCTGACCTTCGCGTTTACCTGGATATAACAAGGCACGAGCATGACAAGAAGGAACGAAGATGAACAAGTTCGGATTGGCAACGATAGTGACGGGCGGGATGGCCGCCGCGATCCTCGGCCTCGCCGGTTCCGCTCAGGCGAGCGTTGTCGCCGAACCGGTCGATGTGCTTTCTTCGGCGAATTACCCGGCCGGAGCGGACCACCGCACGTGGATGGATGAGATCGGACCCCACGTAGTCGTGCCGCAGGTCGACATGAGTGTGCATCAGGGCCGCTGATACGCCGACCTGTCTTTTACTCGTTGCGCTGTTGGTCAACGTAGGCGGTCACCACATCGGTCAGCGCGCGCAACTGACGAGTGACGTCGATCGGCCGGTCGACCGCCATTTTGGCGACCATCGCCCCCATTAACGTCGTCCAGATGAGGTTGCCGATCGCATCGGCGTGTTGCGGGTCCAGACCATCGCCGACGTACCGGCCGAGATCGGTGAGCGTGGAAAACAATTCGACGAGATGGCGTTCGTCGACGTCCGCTCGACCGGTGCGGGTGGCTACCAGAATCTCCAGCGCCGCAATCGATGTCGGACTCAAGAAGGCATCGGCGACCGCGTTGATGACGAGCTCGGTCCGCTCGCGTCCGGACTTCGCACCGAGCTCGATTTGCACGCCCTTCAGGCAGGCCATGAGTTGACTGAAGCCCTGGTCGACGACCGCCATCAGCAAGCCGTCACGATCGCCGAAGTGATATTGGATGACTCCCCACGTGACACCGGCACGCTCGGTGATGTGCTTGGCGCTTGCTGCGCCGAATCCCTCCTCAAGCACACACCGCACGGTCTCATCGATCACCATCGCCCGCGTGCGGTCCGCACGGACCTGTTTTCCGTTTACCGGACGTCGGGGTGCGACATTGGTGGTCATTTCGAAACGCGTTATAGCTTGAAGCGCCCGGCGAACCCGCGCAGCGGCAGATCCGCGCTCGTCACGAGTCCCGGCGGCGCGTTCACAACAGACCGGATCGCGTTCAGTGCGGGCATACCGGTGACAGTCATCCCGATCGATGCGAAGTTCGCGGGGTCGGAGAGATCGACGCCGGGCTTCGGGAAGATCATGTGCTTGTTGTAGACGCAGGGATCGCCCTTGATCTGAGTGATGTAGCAGCCCTTGATATCCCAGCTCGGGTCGGTGTGCGGCGTCATCTGCCACTCGAGGTGAGTCTCGACCCTGGGTACGCCGCCGACCATGCCCTGGTATCGGATGTAGTTGCCGCCGAGCGAACCCTTGGGCAGCGTGTACCAGCCCAGTTCGACGTCCTTGCTGCACGCGCCCAATTCGTAGCTGAACCTGACCTCATCGAGCGTGAGGTCGAAGCAGTCGGCCATCATCAGCACGCTGTCGGCGAAGACACGGGTGTACTTCTCAAGTTTGGCCGGGATCTGTGGGTCGTCGACCGGCAGGCCGTAGCCGACCTCGATCCAGGTGTCCTTCGAGTGGTGGCACGACACGTCGACGGACTCAATGGTCGTGACGTTCTCGATATCGGCGACGTCCGCTGAGCACACCACGCCGAGAATCTGGTTCAGGCCCGGGTTCATGCCGGTGCCGTAGAAGCTCGCTCCGCCTTTTTCGCACGCCTCCTGGAGAAGCTGCGTGACAGGCTTGCCCGACGGGTGGGGGTGGTTGGTATCGCGGTGCCAGCCGGTGATCCAGTCCGCAGTGGTGACGATATTGATGCCTGCCTCAAGGACTTTCACGTACAGCTCTTCGTCGGGGAACACCCCGTGAAAGGTCAGCACGTCTGGCTTGGCCGCGATGATGTCCTCGATCGATCCGGTGGCGGTCACGCCGTTCGGCGCCAACCCGGCCAGCACGCCGGCGTCCTTGCCGACCTTCTCCGGCGAATAGCAATGCACACCGATCAAGTCCAGATCGGGTTGGGTGGCGATGCGCTTGATCATTTCGCTGCCGACGTTTCCGGTCGCGACCTGGAACACGCGGATCGGCTTGTGGGTTGCGCTCATTCGTTTCGACCTTTCTTCGACGCTGACTGAAGCTCGGCGGCACTACCGCCCAAACCGTCGGGGTAGAACATGGTGGCCCACTTGCGGATTGCGGTGAAGCCCTCGTGCTCGGCGGTGGCGAGTGCGGGCGGGTCTGAGTAGCGCTGGTGCTGCCAGATGTGGACGTCCTGGGCGAACTGGCGGATGATTTCCTGTCCGAATTCGTCCGCCCTGGTCTCGGCCCTTGGCGAATCATCACCGGGCTTGCGGCCGATGTACACCATGAACCGAACGTCGGAGGTGCGGTCATCGACGGGTGTGATCGCGGAGATGGTCCGGTTGTCGACCATCCCCCAGCTCTTGGTCACGGCAACGCCGAGCCCGCCGTTGATCGCCTCGACACCGCTCTTGACGTCGTCGATGCTCTGCGTGTCGTCGCCTTCGAAGGTGATGGTGAAGTCGACGTAGGACACCGGGTCGTCGAAATCGTGGCGGGTGAACACCGGCACGATCGGCGTCTGGTGCACGAACTTGAAATGCGCGAAGTCGACGCCGTTCTCCAGGACGTACTGGGGGTGCAGTTCCAGAGTTTCGCGGTATAGCCGCTGCTGCGGGTAATAGTCGTCGGCGCTGCTGCCATCCTCGAAGGCCGCGAACACATCGGGCGCGTCGAAATACGGCTGCCTTCCCTCGATGTCGTGCCAGATGTAGACCGACTCGTTGCGCTCAACGACGGGAAAGGTGCGAATCCGGCGGCCGCGGTTGGGACGGTCTTGGTATGGGATGCACACGTTGCGGCCCTCGTGATTCCACTGCCAGCCGTGGAATGGGCATTGGATGACCGCCCCTTCGACGTGACCGCCGTAGCCCAAGTGCGCACCGAGGTGCTCGCAATAGGCATCCATCACCGTCAATTGACCCGACTGCGCACGCCAGCCGATCATCTCCCGGTCGAAGTACTTCATCCGGCGCACGTCGCCGGACTTGATCTCGTCCGACCACGCGACCTGGAACCATCCCGTCGGCTTCATCGACAACGGCGGCTTGGCCATCACGTGTCGAATGATAGAGCACTCAATGTAAACGCGACAGGTACCGCGGGTCCCGACAGCCGGCGGTCTCAGTGCCGCGGCCGCCGCCGTCCCAGGTAGATGCTCATGCCGATCGCGCCGAAGCCCAGTATCGCAATCACGGCCGCCGTGACGATGAGGAAGATGTCCCTGCTCGTGAGGCCGGATGGTGTGTTATCCGAGGCCAGCGTCATCTGGTAGTCGCCAGGTAGCGGCGCCTCTTGCGGATCGTCCAGACCCGGGAACTGCTGGGTCCTGTGCACCTCGAATTGCCGTTCCCCGCTGGCAGCCTGCGTCCACACTCCCCATGCCGGGGTCGCACCGTCGAGCAGCACCTTCCGCTCGCCGTAGCGAGGGTCGTCGCCAACGTCGACGACCCGCTGGACCCGGAACGGCTCGTAGGTGGCGTCCGAGTAGCGGACCTGGACGGGAACGTTGTCGTAGCGCAACACCGGAGGCGGCGGCGGGGGTAGCGGCAGCCCCAAGCCCGGGTCGAAGCCGCCGCCGAAGAAGGTGCCGACCGCCGCGTCGACCGCCGTTTGGGCGGCCGTGTCGACAATGTTGGCCGCGGTGGCGACCACGGCCGTGAAGCTGTAGGCCGCGAACTCGGCTACGTCAAGGACGATCCTGGCCAGCGGCGGGATCCAAACGATCCGCGGAGCGTCCTGATAGACGTACACAATCCGCACCGGGTCGTGATACGGGTTGAGCAGGACGGGCCGGTAGTACTCGTCGTATTGCACCCAGTCCGGGCTCCACTGTCGAACGGGGTGATCGAAGACGCGCTCGCTGGCGAGGCGGACGTCGGCATTCGCGCTCACGCCTGCGCCGTCGCGGCCGCCCAAGTTCAGGTTGAGCGAGCTCGCGAGCAAGTCGACATCTTGCTTGGGCGCCGGATCCGGCTTCTGCTCAATGGGATTCGCGTTCATGGCGAGTTCGATATCCGCCTTGGGCGCCTGCAGCGTATGGGGCTGCTCAGTCTCGATCACCTTCGCGGCCTGGGAGACCGTCGATGACGATGAAGGGGTGACACTCGCGATCCGCTGCGCACCACTCGTCTTCGTGTCGGTTGCGGTCGAAGGCGATGCGCTGGCGGGCACTTGACTGCCTTCCGAGGGGGGTGCGACCAGTGCCGCCGACGGCGGTACCGAGGTGGCACCCGCCGGCGTCGGCGACTCGCTCGTAGCGACGGTCACGGACGGCCTGGCAGGCGCCGCATTCATCGGGCTCTGTGCGGTTGTCGTCACCGGGGAAGGCTCGGTGGTCGACGAGGCCACGACCCGTGGCACGGTCGTCGTCTGCACCGTCACAGGGGGCGGTTCAGACGACTGCGTCGGTGGCGGTGACGCGACGCTCGGGGGCGCGGACGCGAGCGTCACTGGCGCCGTCGGCGGCGGAACATCGGCCGCGGTCGGTCCGTCCGAAGCCTTCACCTTCGGCTCTGGAACCGGGACGGTAGTCGTCGTCGGCGCAATTGTATCGGTGTTCGGTTTGGCGTACGCCGGTGCAAGTCCACCGGTAAGCGCCGTCAACGAAATGACGACTCCCGACGCCAGCACGGCGATAACACTTCGCCGAGAGCAGATTTCAAGCGATGCACCCACGTGCGTCGACTCCTCGGTTATCACGGAGCACTGGCGGTTGCCCGCCACCGCTGCCGTGCGCAGCCATCTCCCCCAACGCTGGGCCTGGACCAGCAGGTGCCGCGGCTCTTGGGTGCATGTGGGTTCCCCGTGACCTCACTTAACACCTCAGCAGATTCATCGTTCGTTTGCTCGGCGCGTTACAGGCGGGCGCTGTCGCCTAGATCACCACCCCAGCCGCCGGCGGGACACGGTGAGTTCGCCAGAATTGACGCTCGATGCACGAAAGCTCGGCGTCGGCCGAATGGCCGACGAACGCCCCGCTCGCCCCCGTCGCAGTCGGCGTCAGACCCGCGTCAACGTGAAGTAGAGCGGCTTCGCGTACCCGGGCGCGAGCTGACACGGGGCGGGAAGGATGTTGACGACGGTGCCCTCCTGCCTCGAGGGAACAACCTTGTAGGTGAGGGTTCCGGGCGCCGTACCGTCGTTATTGCAGATCGTGGCGTTCGGAAGATCCACCGTGAGCGTCCAAAGTCCGCCGACCAGGTGGGCGTCGGCGCTCCAGCCGTCGCTGTCGGCAACATGTGCGCAACCGGACCCGCACGGCGTGACGACCCAGGTGGACTGTTCACCGGACCCGGTTCGGATATAGGTGCCGCTGAAGTTGTCGGCTTGGGCGGGACTTGCGAAGCCGATAGCGGCGCACGGAATGACAGCCATCGCGGCAAAGGCCCTGAGTCTCATAATGTCCCAGTTTCCTCCGCAGCGTTCCCCGGCGCTGGTGATTCGACCAAAGGCGGGCTCGGGGCCGAGTACCCGCGGTCGCTGATGACGTGATGTCTTCAAGCAATCACGACGGGCCGCATGCCTAAACTGCGCGCATGCCGATCAGGTGCTTCCGGGTAGCGCTCTTAGCGCCGTTGACCGCCGCTCTGCTGCCGGCGTGTGGAGCCAATGGCGTCACAAAAAGCACGAC
>DATARY010000059.1:0-6461 GCA_036263935.1 Mycobacterium sp. | reverse complement strand
GAACGCCTTCCTCGATTTTGGCTGTCAATCACCCTGTTTCGAGCCGAGGCACCCGGCGGCGACATAATGGATCAGTGCTCGAACCGGCACGACATCCCACCAGCGCTACAGGCCACCTCACCAACCGGCCGGGGCACGATCTAACGCTAGGAGTCGAATCTCACTCCCGGGCGAACAAAGTGCTCACCGGTCGGCGGCTCGGTTGATCAGCCTCCCCCGACGAACGGCAAATACTCGTCAACGGCACGCTGATCGGTACCCATTAGGGCGACGCGAAACTGACGTCGAAAACCGAATCGGGCTGCGGCGGCTAGCCCAGGGCTCGCGACAGCTTCGCCGTCAGGTCACCCCGATTCCCCACGGTGACGTCGGCCAGGCCGAGCCAGGAGGCCATCATCTTGAGCTCATCGGCCAACGCCGCGGCCACGTGCGCCCCTTCCGCGTCGGCTTCGACAAAGGCGCCGACGACATGCAACGCATCCTTCGTACGTTCAGCCTTCAGGTCGACACGACCGACGAGCCGCCCGTCGAGCAGGAACGGCCACACGTAGTAGCCGTACTGACGTTTCGGCGCAGGTGTGTAAATTTCGATGCGGTAACGGAATTGGAACAGCCGCTGCACTCGCGGCCGGAAGAAGATCAATGGGTCGAACGGACACAGAAGCGCCGTCCCCCGATCCCGTCGCGGCACGATCTGGCCGGCCCGCAGATACCCGGGCGCAGTCCAGCCGTCAACCTCCACCCGTTCGAGCTCTCCCGTGCGGACAAGCTCAGCGATGGCCGGCCTGGCCTTGTGGACCGAGAGCTGGAAGTAGTCGCGGATGTCGGCCTCGGTTCCCACGCCCAGCGCGGTGGCAGCACGCAAGGTGAGCGCACGCACGGCCTCGTCGTCGTCGACCTGGCGCGCCACCACGTCGGACGGCAGCACGTTCTCGGTGAGGTCGTAGTGGCGGGCGAACCCGACGCGAGTGGCGGTCGTCAGCACGCCGGCCGCGAACAGGGCCTCGGCTACCCATTTGGTGTCGCTGCGATCCCACCACGGCCCCTTGCGGCCACGCGGCTCGGCGGCGAGGTGTGCCTCGATCTGGCCGGCGGTCGACGGGCCGAGTTCGGCGACGGCAGCGACGATGTCGTCGGCGAGTCGCGGGTTGTTCTTGACGATCTCGGTGCCCCATCGCCCATGGGTGTATTCGCGCATCCGCCAGCGCAGCAGGGGCCAGTCATCGACGGCCATCAGGGCGGCCTCGTGCGCCCAGTACTCGACCAGCAGTCGAGGCGAGCGGGCGGAATGGCTCCATGCGGCACGGTCGAGGATGTCACGGTCGTAGCGCCCGAGTCGGCTGAATATCGGTGCGTAGTGGGCCCGCACGGCCACCGACACCGAATCCATTTGCAGCACTTGAATACGGGAGATCAGCCGTCGCAGGTGAGCGCGGGTGACCGGGCCGCGCGGTTTCGGCTCGGTGAGCCCCTGCGCAGCGACCACTGTGCGACGAGCCTGTGCGGCGCTGAGCGTGGTCACCGCTGGTAGCTGTGAAAGCGGTAGCGCAGCCCGGAGCTGCTCTCGAGCCACTCCCCCGCGAAGCCCACCCACGACTCGTCCAGCACCGGAGCCACCGCGTCGGCGTCCTCGCGCCGCAAGTCGATCTCGACCTCGGTGACCTCGCAGCGGGTCGCGATCGGCAACGCGAGCGCATAGATCTGCTCGCCGCCGATGACCCAGGTCATGTCGTCGGATAATGCATCGTCAAGGGTGGTTTTCACCCGTGCGCCATCGGCCATGTAGTCAGCTTGCCTGGTCAGTACGACATTTCTGCGCCCCGGCAGCGGCCGCACCTTGGCCGGCAACGACTCCCAGGTCAGGCGCCCCATCACGACGGTGTGGCCCATCGTCAGTTCCTTGAAGCGGGCCTGGTCCTCTGGCAGTCGCCACGGGATGCCGCCGTCGCGGCCGATCACACCGGAGGTTGACTGGGCCCAGATGAGTCCCGGCCTCATGCTCATGACTCGGCCCTGCAAGCAGGCCTCATGCTCATGACTCGGCCCTGCAAGCAGGCCTCATGCTCATGACTCGGCCCTGCAAGCAGGCCTCATACAGCTACTGGGGCCTTGATCGCGGGATGCGGGTGGTAGTTGACGATCGCGATGTCTTCGTAGGTGTAGTCGAAGATCGAATCGCGCGGCGCGAGAACGAGTTCCGGGTAAGGACGCGGCTCGCGACTCAGCTGTTCGGTGACCTGCTCGACATGGTTGTCATAGATGTGGCAGTCGCCGCCGGTCCAGATGAACTCCCCGACGCCGAGCCCGGCCTGCGCCGCCATCATGTGCGTGAGCAGCGCATAGCTGGCGATGTTGAACGGCACTCCCAGGAACAGGTCGGCGCTGCGCTGGTAGAGCTGGCAGCTGAGCCGGCCGTCGGCGACATAGAACTGGAAGAACGCATGGCAGGGCGGCAACGCCATCTGCGGGATCTCACCCACGTTCCACGCCGAAACGATATTGCGCCGCGAGTCCGGGTCGCGCTTGAGCAACTCCAGCGCCGCGGTGATCTGGTCGATGTGCTGACCCGACGGCGTCGGCCACGACCGCCACTGCACGCCGTAGACTGGACCTAAATCGCCTGTGTCAGAAGCCCATTCGTCCCAGATTGTGACGCCGTGTTCCTGCAGCCAACGGACGTTGGAGTCACCGCGCAGGAACCACAGCAGCTCGTAGATGACCGACTTGATGTGCACCTTCTTGGTGGTGATGAGCGGAAATCCGGCGGTCAGGTCGTAGCGCATCTGGTGGCCGAAGAGGCTGCGGGTGCCGGTCCCGGTGCGGTCTGATTTGGAGGTGCCGCGATCGAGCACCAGACGCGTTAAATCCTCATAAGGCGTGGCGACCGGCACTTGGTCAGCCTACGTCCAGAGCCGACGAGTAGAACGGAAGGCATGCCGATGATCACCGATACCATCACGACGGCCGACGGCGCTTGCCCGGTCACCCTGCACACCCCCGACGGCGACGGCCCCTGGCCCGGTGTCGTCATGTATCCCGACGCCGGAGGCGTGCGGCCAACGTTCCGCGATATGGGCGACAAGCTGGCCGCATACGGCTACGCGGTGCTGGTGCCCGACATCTACTACCGCGACGGCGACTGGGCGCCGTTCGACATGGCGAGCGTGTTCAACGACGAGGGCGAACGCACGCGGCTGTTCTCGATGATCTCCAAGGTGACGCCGGAGATCATGGCCGCCGATGCCAGTGCGTTCTTCAATTACCTGGCGTCACGGCCCGAGGTCAGCGGCGAAGCCTTCGGGACCACGGGCTACTGCATGGGTGGGCGCACCTCCATGGTGGTCGCGGGCCGGGTTCCCGAACGCGTCGCGGCGGCGATGTCGTTCCACGGCGGCGGCCTGGCCTCTGACGATCCGGGCAGCCCGCACCTCCTGGCAGACCAGATGCGGGCCGCGGTCTACGTGGGCGGCGCCGAGAACGACGCCTCCTTTACGCCCGAGGCGGCCGAGACGCTGGACAAGGCGCTCACGGCAGCCGACGTCGAGCACACCATCGAGTGGTACGCGGCCGCCCACGGCTTTGCGGTCCCCGACAACGCGCCCTACGACCCCACGGCCGCGCAACGGCACTGGGAGGCCACGGAGTCGTTCTTCGGGGAGCACCTGGGCTGACGCCGCCCCCGCGTCGCTGGGCTGCGAGCTGATAGGCGACCATAAACGGATGTACGACCAGAAGACCGCCACAACCAGCGAACCGGATCCCAGCGACGCCGGATCACGGATCGATCCGGTACTCGCCCGTAGCTGGCTGCTGGTGAGTGGCGTGCAGTACGAGCGGTTCGCGCCCGCCGCGCACTCGCGCGCCGACGTCGTCGTACTCGACATCGAGGACGCCGTCGCCCCGAAAGACAAGTTCGCCGCCCGCGGCAATGTGATCAGGTGGCTGGGCGAGGGCAACAGCGATTGGGTCCGAGTCAACGGGTTCGGAACGCAGTGGTGGGCCGATGACCTCGAGATGCTGGCGAGCACCTCGGTCGGCGGGGTGATGCTGGCGATGGTCGAATCGGTCGATCACGTCACCGAGACGGCCAAGCGACTGCCTAACGTGCCGATCGTCGCGCTGGTGGAGACGGCTCGCGGCCTCGAGCGGATCACCGAGATCGCGGCGGCGAAGGGCACCTTCAGACTGGCCTTCGGTATCGGTGACTTCCGGCGTGACACCGGTTTCGGGGACGACCCGATGACTCTCGCGTACGCGCGCTCGCGCTTCACGATCGCCGCCAAGGCGGCCCACCTGCCGAGTGCCATCGACGGGCCGACCGTTGGCTCCAGTGCGTTGGTGCTTAGTGAGGCGACCGCGGTCTCCGCCGAGTTCGGCATGACCGGCAAGATATGCCTGACACCCGATCAGTGCCCGACCGTGAACGAGGGGCTCTCGCCGTCGGCGGCCGAGATCAGCTGGGCCAAGGAGTTTTTCGTCGAGTTCGAGCGCGACGGCGGCGAGATCCGCAACGGCTCAGACCTGCCACGCATTGCCAGGGCCAATAAGATCCTCGATTTGGCCAGGGCGTACGGGATCGAGGTGTCCCAGTTCGACGACGTCGACGACCCGGCTCACATTCCCGCGCCGTCCGACACCTACCACTACTGAGGTTTGCCGCCGTCGCGGCCGCGCAGGAAGTGACGGACGGCGCGCCGCAGACCACGGCCCGCGTAAATGCCTGCGACGACGGACACGACGATCATCACGATGAACATCACCAGCCAGTTGGCTCGGCTGTGGCTGACGTTCCACCAGATAATGGTGAACAGGATCGCGCAGACGAAAACCACGATGTCGCGCCAGTTGCCCCGATAGGACAGTGCGGCAAGGCGCATTTCACGCGTGCGCTCCGTGCTGCTGATCATATCGTCGAGGCGCTCTTCGATGCTCGCCTTGAGCCGGGCCTTCAGTTCTGGCTGGTCGTCCGGGATGCGTTCGAGCAGATCCATGTCCTTGGCGATCATGGCGCGGAAATCAGGGCCGCGCATGTTGCCAGCCGCGATGCCGAGCAATGCCCCGCCGGCGATTGGCGCTGCGCCCATAGCGAGTGCGGCGATACCCGGCATACTTCCTCCGTCACTCCATCAAAGTCGCGGCCAGTGTGCCGCCGAGCTCGTACGCGCGTTCCCGAACGGCACTGTCGGCGCCACCGACTACCTCGAGCACGTCGGCGGCCTTGGTGAGCGCGAGCCCGGTGGCCTCCTTGTCTACCGCATTGGCGGCGCCGACGGTGTCGTTATTGCCGTGCACCCACAATTCATATGGCCGGCCGGCCACGTGATCAAGGCTGGGGTAGTAGACGGTGTTTCAACAAGGCCTGGACCGGCAACCTACCAATGAGTAAGTGAGTGGCTGATCGGATCGATGAGCACTGATCGTAAGCGTCAGGCAATGCCATCGGCGGCTGAAATGCCGCGATCTTCCGCGTCAGGCCGACGACCACGCGCGACTGAAGGAGTCACATGCCTGAAGTGGAATTGCACCACGACGGACACCCGGCGTATCGCCGCAAGGTTCGCTTCGATTGGTCGAATTTGCCGCTGCACTGGGTACCGGGTGACCCGTTCTCGACGCACATGATCAACGTGCTGCATCTGCTGCTGCCGGAGGGCGAGCGGCACTTCATCAAGGCCGTCCTGGAGGCGTCCTCACTGGTGGACGACCCGGCGTTGGAGGCGGCCATCAAGCCGTTCATCCAGCAGGAGTCCTGGCATGCCTGGGCACATCAGGTGGTGTTGGACCGGTTGGCCGAACAGGGCATCGACACCGCTCCCTATACCGATCGCCTCGGTCGAACCTTGTCGGTGACCCTCGGTGATCCGCCGAAATTCTTCCCGCCGCCGTTGAAGCGGTGGTGGCTGTATCGGCGACTGGCCGACGTGGCCGCGCTCGAACATTTCACCGCGGTCTTGGGGCAGTGGGTGCTGCAGAACCGGGGTCTCGATTACGCGGGCGCCGACCCGGTCATGCTCGATCTGCTGCGCTGGCATGGAGCCGAGGAGGTCGAGCACCGCTCGTTGGTGTTCGACGTCTACCAGCACGTCTGCGGCAATTATTGGATCAGGGCGTTCTCGATGTTGATGACCGCGCCGCTGTTCGTGGGCTGGTTGATCGCCGGAGCACGCTATCTGATGGCCAATGACAAAACCATCGACGCGAAGTGGCGGTGGCGGGACTGGCGGCGGGCGGCCCGCGAGTACCGGCTGCCGGGTCCGTGGAACTTCCTGGTGACCGTCCCCCTCCGGTACATGCGCCCCGCCCATCATCCCGGCCCCGAGGCGAACACCCAGATGGCGATCGACTACCTCGTGCACTCACCGGCGGCCCGGGAAGCGCGTGAGCGCGCCCAAGCGTACGAACGGTCAAGGGCGGCCGCGGCGGCCCACAACTAGGTCGCGACTCGACAACCGGTCGATTCG
>DATARY010000024.1:0-2583 GCA_036263935.1 Mycobacterium sp. | reverse complement strand
GTCCAGCAACACCTCGATCTGATCGCCAACGGCCTCGGCGATCGCGGGCAGAGCGCGAATCGACGCCGGCGCGCCGTCCAGGCTGTTGCCGCCGTGATTGGATACCGAGATCGCCGAAACACCCGCGTCCACAGCACGTTTGGCGTCATCGACGCGCATAACGCCCTTGAGCATGAACGGTCCGCCCCACAGCTCCCGCAGCCAGGCGATGTCCTCCCACGTCGGGGGCGGGGTGGCCATCCACTCGCCGTAGGCGGCAAAGAACGGCGGCCCGGGTTCGCCCTTCGGTGCCTGGTTGGGTACCCGCAGGTCCGGCGGGCGCATGGTTTTCGCCCACTGTAGGAGCCACCGCGGCCGGGTCAGGCCTTGCGGCAGCATTCGCACCGTGGTGCGCAGATCCATCTGTTCGGGGATCTTGGGGCTGCCCCAGTCACGACCGTGCGAGAAAGTCCAGTCGGTCGTGACGATGAGGCCGACGGCGCCGGCTTCCCTGGCACGTTCCACCCGAGCCGCGATCGCGTCCCGCCCGCCCAGCCAGTACACCTGGAAGAACAGCTTGGGGTTCGCCGCGATGACATCTTCGATCGGCTTGCTGGCGAACGATGACAGACCCAACGCCGTGCCGCGGGCGGCCGCCGCCCGCGCGACGGCTACCTCACCGTCCGGATGGACCGCCTGAACACCAGTCGGCGATATCACTACTGGGAGCGAAATATCTTGTCCCATAACCGTTGTCGACAAATCACGCTTCTCGAGCGCGCCGATGACATGCGGTGCGAAACCAAGCTCGGCGAACGCGCCGACGTTGTCGGCGACCGTCACACCCCTCTCGCTACCCGCCAGCAGCGCGCCGTACACCGACTTGGGCACCCGCTTACGCGCCCGCTGCTGGGCAATGGACACCGTTTCGAACCACGCATCGCGGGCCATCACTACACCGGGCTTTCGTTGCACAGCCGGGCCGGTGGCTTGGTCAACAGTTTCAGCGGGATGGGCCCCTGCTTGGTCCCGCGGGAGTGGTCGCCGACCGGCTTGGGCTTGACCCGTTCCCGCGCGAGCGCCGGAACACCATAGCCCTCAACGCATTCGGGGTCCGGACCGTCGAGCGGCAGACCGGTGAAGAACTTGGCGGCCATGCAGCCGCCGCGGCAGCTGTCGTAGTGCCCACAGCTGGTACACGCGCCTGCCGATTGCGGCTCGCGCAGCTCTCGGAACAGCCGCGCGTTCTTCCATACGTTGTCAAAACCACTGTCGGCGAGGATGTTTCCGGCCAGGAAGCGATCGTGGATGGCGAACGGGCAGGCGTATACATCACCGACCGGGTCGATCAGACAGACCACGCGCCCGGCGCCGCACAGGTTCAATCCGGCGAGCGCGCCAGGTGCGCCGAGGCCGGACAGATGGAAGAAGGAGTCGCCGGTCAGCACGCGGTCGCCCCTGGCGATCAGCCAGTCGTAGAGCTGCACCTGCTGTTGGGCGGTCGGGTGCAGTTCATCCCACACGTCGGCTCCGCGGCCGGACGGCCGTAGCCGGGTGATTCGCAGTGTTGCGCCGTAACGTGCTGCCAGAGCGGCGAATTCGTCGAGCTGATCCACGTTGTGGCGGGTGACCACCACGGAGATCTTGGCGTCCTCGAAGCCGGCTGCGGCGAGGTTCTCCAGCGCACGTATGGCCATCGTGAACGAGCCGGGGCCGCGCACTGCGTCGTTGACTTCGGCGGTCGCGCCATCGAGGGAGATCTGGACGTCCACGTAGTCGCTGGCCGCCAGCCGCTTCGCCACCTCGGGGGTGATGCGAACTCCGTTGGTGGAGAACTTCACTCCCACGCGGTGGGCGGTGGCGTAATCGACCAGCTCCCAAAAGTCCGGCCGCACAGTCGGTTCACCGCCGCCGATGTTCACGTAGAACACCTGCATCCGCTCGAGCTCGTCGATGATCTCCTTGCACTGCCGAGTCGTCAGCTCACGGGGATCGCGCCTACCCGACGAGGACAGGCAGTGCACGCATGCCAGATTGCACGCGTAGGTGAGTTCCCATGTCAGGCAGATCGGCGCGTCGAGCCCACGCTCGAACTGCTCGACCAACCGGGGCGCCGAATCAGTCACCGGCATTGGTTCCTCCTGTCACGAGCATGTTGGACCGGGCCAGCACGCCGAGCGCGTGCAGATACGGGGCCTGCTGCGCGTCATCAATCCCGGCGGCGCGGCAGGCGGATCGAGCGTCGGGGTGGGCGCTCAGCGAGTTCACCACCTCGACGATCGTCCGGTTCTTCAGGAACGACAGCTTGCGTGTGCCGAAGTGATACAACAGCGCGCCGAACGGCTCGGGCCGCACCGCCACCTGGTGATGCAGCCGCCAGCTTAGGTCCGGATCGAACGCAGGAGCAGGCGACGACACCGTCAGTAGACCCCGCACATCCCGTCGATCGACACCTCTTCGACCAAGGTCTCGGTGACGAGCTCTTCGCCTGATGTCGCCGCCGTTGCGGCTCCGGCCTCGGTCCCTACCTCTTGGTTAGGCTCCATGAACAGCACCTTTCGTCGCGTCGGGGTCTCGACATGTGACCGAGGTCGCAATAATATG
>DATARY010000205.1:0-2235 GCA_036263935.1 Mycobacterium sp. | reverse complement strand
CCCAGGACGCCAGGTGCGCGCCGTCGGCGAAGAACTGCGCCGGGTTGGCGCCGATCTCGGCCAGGATCGCCGCCGCGGCGATGGCCTTAATCCCCGGGGCGGTGATCAGCAGCTCCCGTTGGTGGGCGAAAGGGACCAGCATCTGCTCCACCTGGTCATCCAGCTGGGCGATCATTGCCTCGAGATGGTCGAGGTGTTCCAGGTGCAGCCGGCACATCAGCGCGTGGTGGTCGTCGAAGCGACCCTGCAACGCCAGGGTGAGGTCGGCGATTTTGGCGCGCATCCGGCCCAGGGCCAGATCGGCCAACACATCACCTCGGCGTTCGCCGTCGATCAGTGCTTCGATCATCGCCCGGCCGGAGACGGTGCCGATCGAGGAGGCCACCGAGTCGAGTTTGATTCCGGCGTCTTGCAACACCGAGCCGAGTCGTTGGATTTCCGAGGTGTGCGCGCCGACGAGCTTTTTGCGGTAGCGGGTGACGTCCCGGACCGCTTTGATTTTCGGCTCCGGGATAAAACTACCGCGGAGTAGCCCGCATTCGAGTAATTCGGCGAGCCATACCGCGTCGACCGCGTCGGTTTTGCGGCCGGGGACGTTTTTGACGTGCGCGGCGTTGCACACCAATATCTGCTCGAACCGGCCGTGTTCGATCAGTGCGTGGTAGACCGGCATGGTGTAGATCCCGGTTGCTTCCATCGCGACGTGGCTGACCTGCAACGACACCAGCCAGCGAGCCATCTCGGAGAGCACACCGTAGTATGCCCGGAACTTGCGCACTTCGGTGTTACGTCCACCCGGCCCGCTGCCCGGGGTCCGCACCGCCACCGTCACCTGATCTTTGTGTACGTCAATCGCGGCGCACCGCTCATACAACACCCGCATCGGTCCCACCCGCTTTCAACTCGGAGTTGAACAAAAGGGTGCGTGCCGCCCGGGAACCCGCAACAGGTAAAGACACTAACGTACGCGCTCGTGGCGACACTCGGGAAACACCCGACATACCGGGCTCCAGCGTCAATCTGTTTGACGGTCTCGACCGAACCAAGGGCAAACGACGTCGACAGGCGACACGCACCCGCCCAGTCTCATCCACCGCCAACGGCCCGCGCCAGCGGGCAATCTGGATCTGTTTGGTGGCCTGGCGCGGTCCCGGCACCCGGGGTACCCGCGAGAGCCCGACGGTGACCGCATCGCGGAACTCCGCGGACAGCTCGGCGCGGATCTCCGGATCGATCTCGGTCAAGCCTGCCGCGCGGGCGGCATGCCAGGCCTTGATCAGCCCACGCAGCGCGCGCTGTGCCTGCGTGGGCCAGTGCGTGTTGGGGTAGGTCTCCGCGGCGTCGGCGAAGTCCCGCAACAAGTGAGCTGTGCAGGCTTGATGCCCGGCCAGGTGCTCCCAGCGGGGATGGAAGTAGTTGGCGTAGCGGTCGTGCACCGCGACCCCGGCGAAGGAGGGCAGGATCCCGGCCTCGGCGAAGGAGCCCAGGTCCCGCCCGCCCAGGTGGTAGACGGTGGCGGTCTCGGTCGAGGCCGACAGCACGTACTTCTTGGCCCCGGCGGCTCCGCGGCGCAGGGTGGTCTCGTCGAACCCGACCACGTGCGCCAGCGTGATCAGCGACTTGATCGCCGTGACGACCCCGGCCACGGCCTTGGCGCAGCGCGAGAGCATGCCGTGCACGAACCCATCCGACGGGCCGGTGCCGCCGGTCAAATCGGCGATCAACTGGACACAGCGTTGCACCGGAACGTGCTGGTAGACCAGCAGATACACGGCCAGCGACCGCAGCTTGGGGCCATAGCTGGACGGCACCGCCGACATCTCCTTGGGCAGCGCGCCGACATGCTCGGCGCCGCAGCCGCGGCGCACCCGGTACACATCGTGCTGCCACACCGTGATCCGCACTGGCGGCAGGTCGTGGACCTGATGCGACCGCTCGATCCGCACATCCTCGGCTTTCCCGAGGTTGGCGCCGCAGCCGCAACGGCCCTGTGGGCGGTGCGGCACGGTCTCGTCCGGCACGGCCACCCACGGCATCGCGCTGCCCGGAGCGCCCTTCTGCTTGCCCCGGCTGCGCCCACTCCTCCTCGACCGCTTCGGCGCCGGCTTCGCCCGGCCCGGCAGGTCATCGCTGGAGGGTGGCATGGACGAGTTCGAGCTGGTGCGGCTGGCCTGCCGCTCCAGCCGCCGGACCCGCTCCTCCAGCGCGGCGTTGGCCTCCAGCAGCCGCTTCGCG
>DATARY010000174.1:0-15682 GCA_036263935.1 Mycobacterium sp. | reverse complement strand
CGAGCCGAGCCCGGCCAACACAGGAGGAACATCGATGACGGCAACCGACGAGCGGCAGACCCTGGCCGATCTTGCCGAAGGGGGCGGCTGGGACCGCAGGGACGTCGACCGCAGCGACTACTACGTGAAGGGTGGCGCCCGCGTACACGTGGTATGGCAGGGCACAACGACGATCAGCGGCGGCTCGCTGTATCACGACGACATCCTCACGGCCTATTCGAGGGACCTGTCGACGGTGCACCGATGGCTGCGACGCTGAGCCCGATCAGCTCAGGGCGGACTTCGCCTCGGCCAGATTGTCCGCCGCGAAGACCAGGCGCGTGTTGGTCGCCAGATAGGCCGTCGTCAGATTGACCTTCGCGTCGCCGAGTTTTTGCGCGACTTCGCCCAGCGCACCGGGCCGGTCGGCAATGTCGAGCACCATCACTTCTTGCTCGGCGGCGATTCTGATCCCGGCACCCTCCAAGGCTTCGAACGCCACGGTCGAATCGGTGACCAGGATGTGAACCTCGGCCTGGCCGCCGCCGGTGGTGAGGGCGCACAGGCCGGCGATGTTGGTGCCTGCCCTGCCGAGCACGTCGCCGACCCGAGCAAGTTCACCAGGCTGGTCGTCGAGATAGAGCGTCAGATCAATGGCCATCACGTGCGCTCCTTCCGTGCTGTCTCAACCGTATCGGTTGCGCACGAAAATCGGACCCCCTCGGACACTTGGGCGGGCTCAGGTCTGCCCGTGGCGATCCCAGATCTCGATCATCGTGCCGAGGATCTCCTCGGCGCGGCCCAGGCCGGCGAGATGACTTTCACCCGGCAGGTGATACAGCTGCGCGTCGGGCAGCCTGGAAACGACGTGTTGGCCGTGCTCGAACGGGACGATGTGGTCGCGGTCGCCGTGCCACCATCGGACGGGGACCTTCACCTCGTCGAGCCGGAAGCCCCAGTCGCGGGCGAAGACGACGACGTCGGCGAACGGCGCGGCGAGCTGCTTACGGCTGCCGTTGAGGAGGTCGTCGAGGAACATCGCCTTGAACTCGGGTCTGACGAGAAGGCGCCGGTCGGCCTCCGGCGATATCCGTGCGTACAGGTAGAGCGCCGGTTCTGCGATCGGCCGGACCAGCCGAATGAAACGGCTGGCGACCAACCTGATCGGCGCGCCTGCCACCTCGAATACCGGCGCCATCACGGTGCCCAGTCTCATCGCGCCGCCATCGATCGCGTCCGCGCCGCGGGTCGGGGCAATCCCGCCGAGCACACCGGCGGCCACCACCCGCTCGGGCATCGCCGCCGCGCAGGCCAGCGTGTAGGGACCGCCGCCCGACAGGCCGATGACCTCCATCTTGTCGACGCCGAGGGTGTCGGCGATGGTGCGCAGGTCCTCGGCGAACGCGAAGACGGTGTCGTACTGGTACGGCGTTGACGAGCCGATGCCCGGCCGGTCGACACCGATCAGCCGGATGCCCTGCTGCTCAGCGAAGACACGGGCCTCCATCGGGATCTGCCTGCGGGCGCCGGGGGTGCCGTGAAACCAGAAGATGGCGCGTCCCTGCGGGTCGCCGAACTCGGCGAACCCGATCTGACGGTCGTCACCGACGGCGATATTGCCTTCTAGCTTGGGGCGGGCGATGGCGACCGGCATGCCCGAAGTGTCTCACGCGCGCCGCGGCGGCTAATCCGCGCGGCCGAACATATACGACCCGACGGTGGTGAGGCGGTCGTCGACGCCCTCGTCGTACAGCAAAGTGCGCACGGCGATGACTCCGTCGGAGCCCGGCATTGCCTCGGCCTCGACCCGAAACGGGCCGGCCTTTCCCCGGGCGAGGAACATCACGTGGGAGGACACGCCCTGGAGGCGGTCGGTGCCCGCCAGCGCCGCCGCGCCATCGATCGCGGCGGTCTCGAGGATGACGAACTGCGGGCCGATGTGCAGGGCGGCGTCGGGTGAGGCCACCTCGGCTGCCAGCTCCGGGAGCGCCCAAACTCCGTCCGAGCGCCGATGCCCGCCGAACACCTGCCAGAGCGGAGGCAGGTCGGGGGAGTCGACCACTTCGATCGGATTGGCGTCCATCCGTTCGAGTCCCTCCGGCGGTGTGCCGATGCTGATGCCCTGGCCCTGGGTCAGGGCAAGCACGCGATCGGGTTGGTCGGCGTCGACGATTTTGGATCGGCTGTATCCCATCTGACGGCCCCGCTTGAGTTCCTCCGAGAGGATCTCGATGCGGCGCACGTCTGGGCCAGCGTCAACGATCTGGCAGGAGTGGATCACCGGGTTCGGGACGGCTTCCAGATCGGACATGTGGCCACCCTCGGGGGACGCGATGCCCAGAACGGCGAGCAGCAGGCCACCCGCTCCATTGCGCATGTCTCGGCGAATCGTCACGGTGTTGTCCACGGGGCCGAGGTCCATCTGCGCATAGCTGCGGCCGATGTAGCGGTAGCTCAACAGCCCGCCCCACCGCCGGCGGAGCTCGGCGGCGTACGCCTCCGGTGAATCGGTCAGCTCACGAATGTCCCGCAGCATGCGGCCTCCGATCGTCTCGGGCGACAACGTCACGCAGAACCCTGCCGCGACCGTCGTCGCGGCACAAGGTGTCGATTGAGATACCGCTCGGTCGTCTCATCTATGGACCGATTGACCGACACGGAAGGACCGATCATGAACCGGCGATTCACCGCGACGCTGCAGAAGAGCGACAACAAGGGTGGCTGGACCTACGTCGTGATGCCCGATTCGGCCGCGTTCTTCCGAACCCGCGGGTTGGTCAAGGTCCGCGGCACGATCGACGGGCACCCGTTCCGGAGCTCGTTCATGGCGCTCGGCGACGGTACCCACAAGCTGCCGGTCAACAGCGAGCTGCGTGGGCTCATCGGCAAGGAGGCCGGCGACGAGGTGACGGTCCGGCTCGAGGAACGGATAGGCTGACCGTGTCGCCGACCGCCCCGGGATCACACGACGGTGCGACGGGGTGATCTACCCATTTCATATCCGGCGGGGAACGAGGCCTCGATCACCCGGAGCCGATCGTGGGCTTTGGACTCAAGCTCCAGGACGACGCAGCCGCCGCCGAGGATCTTGGACTCCAGAACGATGTAATGCTGCCCGCCACCGTTGACATCGGTGATCGTGTCCCCCGAGCGGAGTGCCTCGACGGGCACCAGCTCGGAGGCATTTACTCGGTGTAACTCCACCCTCGCCACCGTAGGCCAAGACGCCCGGCATGTGGTCGCTTTCGCCGTAGACCGGCGCGTCGGTGATCACCCGCCGACCGCAACGATGTAGCCCACGCCTCCCACGAACAAGGTGAGCAAGCACAGCGCGAGGGTCCCAGCCGCCAACGGCCATCCGGGCCTGCGTCTGAACAGCTGGATAACGGTGACGACCGCGCCGACGATCCCGATCGCGAGCGCAACGAGCAGGGCGGTGCCCACAGCTGTCACGGCCCCCTCGGCGCTGCAACTCTCGGGCGGGCAGTTGTCCAGAAAGGCCAGCATGAACAGTCCCATCGCCGCCGATATCACGCCGAGCACCGCGGTGATGACGAGGAGGGCAACCGAAATGGAGACATCCGTGGTGGCGACGGGTGGCTTCGGCGGCCGCGCCGGCGGATAGCTGGGTTGCCCCATGGGCTGAGGCTAGTGTCGTGAGTGGTTAATTCGCAGGCAGTGGTGGACTGGTCTGGGACTGACGAGTGCGCGCGGCCATCGGCACAGTTGTAACGCGATGGCGGGCAATCCTGGGAAACCCCGCCATGACGTTACGCGCGCAGCGACGCGGAACGCCCAGGGCGGACTGCACCCAAATTAGCGACTCACGACACTAGCCACCCGTGCCCGCTTTAGCGGATTGACGCCCAACCATCGATGGATAGACCATCATGAGCGCCAGCAATATTCCTGGAGGAATTCATGCAAAGCACGATGCAGGACTTTCCGCTGACGATCACGGGGATACTCCGCCACGGCACCGGCTGGAGTGCGGGTCGCAAGGTCATCACGAAGGCCCCCGGCGGTTACCGCGAGATCTGTTTCGGGGAGCTGGGCACCCGGACAGCGCAGCTCGCCCACGGGCTGCGCGAACTCGGTGTGACCGACGGGGACCGCGTTGCGACGTTCATGTGGAACAACCAGGAGCACCTGGAGGCGTATTTCGCTGCGCCGTGCATGGGAGCGGTTCTGCACACGCTGAACATCCGGTTGGCCTGCGAGCAGATCGCCTTCGTCGCCAATCAGGCCGAGGATCGCGTTGTGCTGGTGGATATGTCGCTCGCACCGCTGCTGAGCAGCGTGCTACCCAAGATGATGACAGTCCACACCGTGGTGGCCGTCGGGCCGGGTGATTTGGAACCGTTGACCGCCCCGGGGAAAGCGGTGGTCCGTTACGACGACCTGCTCGACGCGCAGCCGATCGAATTCGACTGGCCCGAGTTAGACGAAAGAAGCGCCGCCGCAATGTGTTACACCAGCGGCACGACGGGAAACCCGAAAGGCGTGGTGTACAGCCATCGTTCCAGCTACCTACATTCCATGGCGATCTGCGCCGCCAATGCGGTCGGCCTCGCCGATGGCGACCGTGTTCTGCCGATTGTGCCGATGTTTCACGCGAACGCGTGGGGCCAGCCGTACGCCGCAGTGATGGCCGGCGCCGATCTTCTGTTGCCTGATCGCTATCTCCAAGCCGAGCCGCTGGTCGACATGATCGAACAACACCGGCCCACCATCGCCGCCGCCGTCCCGACGATATGGAATGACGTGTTGCAGTATTTGCACGCCAACCCGGGCCGAGACATCTCCTCCCTACGATTCGTTACGTGCGGCGGTGCTGCCGTGCCACTCGGAATGATGAAGGAATACCAGGAACTGCACGGCGTCCACATCCTTCAGGGCTGGGGCATGACCGAAACCTCGCCGCTGGCCGCGATCGCGAAGCCGCCACCAGAGGTCACCGGAGACGATCACTGGACTCTGCGCGCCGCCGCAGGCAGAGTGTTCTGCGGCGTTGAGGTTCGCCTCGTCGACGACGCGGGCCGCGTACTGCCTAACGACGGTAAGGCCGTGGGGGAGATAGAGATTCGCGGACCATGGATCACCGGGTCGTATTACCAGAACGCCGATCCGTCCAAGTTCGACGACGGGTGGCTGCGCACCGGGGATGTCGGCCGAATCGATCCGCAAGGCTTCATCACGCTGACCGACCGCGCCAAGGATGTCATCAAGTCCGGCGGTGAATGGATTTCGTCGGTCGAGTTGGAACTGTTGATCATGGACCACCCCGCGGTGCTGGAGGCCGCCGTCGTGGCGGTGCCCGACGACCGATGGCAGGAGCGGCCATTGGCCGCGGTAGTAGTCAAGAGTGACGCCGACGTCACCGCCCCTGAACTACGAAAGCATCTGTGCGACAAGGTCGCCCGGTTCTGGTTGCCCGAACGGTGGACGTTCATCGACGAAGTGCCCAAGACCAGCGTCGGCAAATTCGACAAGAAGCTCATTCGGTCCCGCTACGCCGACGGCGCCTACGAGGTCATCGAATGCCGCGATTAGTCGTAACGGTCAGTCCAACCGAGGGCACGCTGGTCGCCGCGCCGAATGCTGTTCAGCGCCTACGACTTTGCCAGCAAATGCTGCAACGCGCGGTTGTGCCTGAGTGTGGCAGGGATTAGCCTCCGGTCATGACCATCGACCCGAAGACGACGGCCGTCGTGCTGATCGAATACCAGAACGACTTCACCAGCGAGGGTGGGGTCCTGCACGGTGAGGTGTCGGACGTGATGGAACAGACGGGCATGCTCGCCCACACCCGCGACGTCGTGGAAGCGGCGCGGAAGGCCGGTGCGACCGTCATGCACGCCCCTATTACGTTCGCCGAGGGCTACGGGGAGATCACCAATCACCCCTACGGCATTCTCAAGGGCGTCGTGGACGGCCAGGCGTTCGTCAAAGGGTCGTGGGGTGCGGCGATCGTCGATGAGTTGGCGCCATCAGAGGGCGACATCGTCATCGAGGGCAAGCGCGGTCTGGATACCTTTGCCAGCACGAACCTCGACTTCATCCTGCGCAGCAAGGGCATCACGACGATCGCACTTGGTGGATTCCTCACCAACTGTTGTGTCGAGTCGACCATGCGCACCGGATATGAAAACGGCTACCGGGTCATCACGCTGAGCGACTGCGTTGCCGGGACCTCGGTTGAAGGACACGAGAACGCGCTGAAATACGACTATCCGATGTTCTCGCAACCCATGAGCGCCGACGAGTTCGTTCAGGAACTTTCGGGCTCGTGACCTATGCAGGCCCGCGGGCTCAGGCCTCGGGCGCGATCGGACCCTCGGGACCCGCCGGCGGCTCGGGCGCAGGCGGCGGTGCCGACTCCGGTGCCATCGGGGCCTCCTGTGCCATCAGCACCACCGGAGCATCCGGGGCCGGCGGCATGAACGGCATTGCGTCCGGCGCCGGCGGGGCGTCTGGCGCGGGCGCCTCCTCCACGGGGATCGGAAGGAACATGTGGTGGGAGAACTGATTCTGGAAGGCGCCACCGCCACCGACCCTCACGCCGCCGCCTTCACCGGAGGAGACGGGGGTGCCATCGGGCAGCGTCGCGGCCGTGTGGCCGCCGTTCCAGCCGACGTTGAGGGCACCGGGCTCAGATCCGTACTGGAAGCCGCGTGCCAGCAGAGCCCTCTCGATATTGCCGGTGTTGAACCGATCGCCATAGATCGGTCGGCCACTTGCCGCATTAGTCACCCATGAGACCAGACCCGAGCAGTCCGTCCCGCGCGGAGAGTCCCCGCCGGTGATGTACGGCGTGCCCGAAACCGAGTTCACGAGCGTCAATAGCGTTACGGTAGCAAACATGCGGCGGGACGCTACTAGAGGTTCTGTAACGCTCCAAAATCTGTGACGCCCTTCACAACTCGCGTGTTGTATGGCCTACTTCACGTTGGCGTGGCGCTGCAATGATTAGCTCAATTCGACACCGCTGCTTCCGATTTCGCGGGTTGTTGCTGGTAGCTGCGGGTACTTACGGACGCAATCAGCCTCACCCCGGAAGCTGTATAGATATGGAAGGGTTGCGTATTCGTATTCAACGCGGCTTCCCGACCGCACGCGAAGGTGCGCTACAAGTGGCGGCAATCACAAATCAAGATCAGCTGATGTGACGCGCGCCACACCTCAGCCGTAGGCGAGGAGCAGCGGAACCCGCTGCTCGGCCGTGGTCATCGAGCCGTGGTGTCCGATCAGCGACGACTCCAACGGCTCCACCTTGCGTCGCACAAGGGCCGCCGTGCCGCGGGCGGCCGCCACGACGTCACCGATGCGGGGCCTCACGTCGTCGCCTACCCGTTCACCGAACCAGCCGGCCGCGATCGCCTGCTCGCGCGACACCACCCATGCGCGGTCGGTCAATGTCTCCCGCCAGGCCGCGAGCACGATGTCCTCCGCGCCGTCGGCGACGTACACGTGCCGGGCCCGCGCCTCACCGCCGATAGCGTCCACGCCGTGCAGTAAGCCCGCGCAGTCGTCGATATCCACGATGTCGGGCGCCGTGGCGGCGACCATGCCGTGGTCGGCCACCACGGCGAGCAGCCCACCGGGCGGGAGTCCCTCCACAATCGACTCCACCAGCCGGTCGACCTGCCGCAACTGCATTCGCCACGCCGGCGATCCGGGGCCGTAGATGTGTCCGAGTAGGTCGAGCTCGCTGTGGTAGGCGTAGCAGAACCCGCGGTCGGCGACCGCGGCCCGAACCGACGCGGCCAGATCCCCGAGGGCCTGCACACCGACGTAGTGACCGCCGCGCAGCACGGCGCGGGTCAACCCGGAGCCGGTGAATTCCGCCCCCGATATGACGGTCACCGCGGCACCGGCCGATGCGGCCCGCTCAAAGGTCGTCGGCATGGGCTGCACCTGTTCGGGCGGGAGGTCCTCGCGGAGGTCGGCACCCCAGGGGTGGGGCCGCCACCGCAACGCGTTGATCACGCCCGCGCCGGGCAGGCGGAAGGAGAGGCCCACCAGGCCGTGCTCGCCGGACCGGCAGCCGGTACCGACCGCGGCGATTCCGGCCACCGTCGTCGACGGAAACCCGACCTGCAGCTGCTGGCCGCGCAACCCGGCCAACACGGGGGCGTCCTCGGCGTGGGTGTCGAGCAGCTCAGCACCCAGCCCGTCGACCAGCAGCACGCACGCCCCGGCGATGTCACGCGGCAGCGGGATGCGCAGTTCGAAGCCCGCCACACCCATGGCGGCCAGCACCGACGGCACCACGTCGGCCAGGTGCGGGGTGTCAGGATCAGGCTTCGGCAGGTTCAGGGTCACGCCTTAACGACTCAGGGCAGTCGGGTGACCGCGCCGGCGTAGCTGAGCGCGGTCTCGTACGTCTCGAGGTTGTCGCGCGAGATCGCCGCGTGCACCGGACGTTCGAGAAGGAAACGCAGCACCGGGTTGTAGGCGTGATACGTCTCGTGGAACGTCAGCACGGTGGTGCCGTCGGGCTGCTCGTCGAGTTCGTGATAGCCCTCCGCGCGGGACCACAGCGGCTTGCCCACCGCCGTGTACCGCGCAATCTTGTTCAGCTTCGCCTCGGTCACGGTCTCCCACGACCGGCCCTTGCCGCCCGACAGCAGGTACTTCGGCACCTCGAACACGCACGTTCGGACCAGACCCTCACCGGCCTCGTCGCCTTCGTTGAGGATCTCCATGCTGCCGGTGGGCCACTTGAGCACCCGCGGCCTGGGGGAATTCGGCGGCACCGGTGGATGAAGCACCCGCCACACCCTCTCCGGCGGCGCGTCGACGTGGAATCGCACGGTGTAGGACTGCATCAGTACCTTCTTCTCTCATACGTCGATCGCGCACGACTGGTCGACCCCGAGCACGCTCAATGACCGCCCCAGGCCCAAAAAGACCGCGACGCACAGCGTGAGGTCGAGGATCTCCGCGTCGGTGAACACCCCGCGCAGGCGCCCGAAGAACGCGTCGTCCATGCTGGCGGGGTCGTTGGCGAAGCGTTCGGCGTACTCGATCGCAAGACGCTGCCGCGTCGTGTAGCCGGGGTAGGTGGCATACGCTGCCACGTTCTCGTAGAGCTCCGGGGCGATGCCCGCGTCGAGCACTGACGGCGCCCGGAAGTCCGAGCACGCGATGCAGTCGTTGATCTCTGCGATGCGCATCCTGGCCAGCTCCCGCTCTTCCGCGGGAAGGATGCTGTCCTGGTAGGCGCCGCGGATCATCCGCTCGACCATGCCGCCCAGTTCGGGGCGCAATGTCCAGATCATGGCGGCTTCGCCACCGGGACCTTCTGGGACGTCGAGCCTGGCCATGCGCCATCTTCCTCCGCGAGAGGACCGATACCCTGATGAGGTAACCAGATTCTCGGCGTCTCTGTCCAGATGCGGGTGGGAGGTCTCGGCGTGCTGTTCATCCATGAGGTGCACAGGGTGCGCGGCCGCGCCGAGGATAAGTTCGAGGCGGCCTTCCGGGACGGCTGGATGCCGACGCTCGGCGCCGGCGACGAGGCCCGGTTGCTCTGGTACGCCAACCACGCCCACGGCAGCGGCCCCGCCTACAACGTCGTCACCGTCACCGCGGTTCGGGACGGACCGGCGTGGGAGCGCCTCGCCCTTCGGGTACAGAAGGGCGACCTTAGACAGTGGATGCGCGAACTCGATGAGCTGCGCCACGACGTCGACGCCAAACTGCTTGTGCCGCTGCCGTGGTCACCGCTGCAAGACGTCGCCTTCCAAGAGGTGCCGGTCGACGTGCGTGAGCACGAGCTGACCCTGTACATGGAAGACACCATGTGGCCTTACGAGGACAAATTCGGCGAGTACATCGACCGATGCGCTGAGGTGTACTCGAAGAGCCTGGACCGCCCGAACCCACTGCTGACGATCGAGGCCGCCTATCAGCCTGCGCTGGGCAGCCACCTCCGCCGCGAGGTGGCGCTGATGCAGCGCATCCACGATCCCGAGGCGCTGCTCAAACTCCTACAGACCGAGATCCCGCCCGAGTACCGCGGCCCGGGGACCTGGATGCACGACGCGCTTGAGCTGCGCGACCAGTGGACTAGCCGGCTGCTACGGACCTCCTCATGGTCGCCTCTGTACTGACCGGCGGCACATGAACATCAGCAGACTCATCGACGCGCCCGCAGCAGGCGATCCCGACCGCGCCGCGCTCATCATCAACGAGCGCACGATCACGTACGGCGATCTGGCGGATGCGGTCGAACGATGCGCCGCCGGGTTGGCCGCAAGCGGCGTGGCCGGGAGGCGCGTCGCGGTCGTCGATGCTGGCAGCCTGCTGTCGATCGCGACGATGCTCGGCGCCGCGCGGATCGGTGCCGCCGCGGCACTGATGAACCCCGCCCTGACACCGTCAGAGATTCAGGTTCTACTCGCCAACGCCGAGTGCGCCGACGTTGGTGTTGCGGGCGACGCATATGCCGGACGACTCCTGGAAGCGGGTGCGGCCAAAGCACTTTCGGCAGCCGACCTCCTTAGCAACGGCAGGGTTGGCGCCCCGCCGGTGGCCGATGACGTCGATGGCAGCGACGGCCTCGTCCTGTTCACCAGCGGCACCACTGGGCTCCCAAAGGCGATAGGCATCACCAACGGGCAGCTGAGCGCGCGAATCAGCGGAGTGGGTACACCATTCCAGGCCGACGCCAAGCCGACGGTGAGCATGATGAGCGTCCCGTTCTTCCACGTCGGGGGTGCTATCGGCGTGCTCGGCAACTTGCATGCAGGAAGCACCTACGTGATCCAGGATCGGTTCGACGCGGGACAGTGGTTGCGTCTGGTGCAACAACACCGAGTGACGTCGACGTTCTTGGTGCCGACGATGCTGCAGCGGATCCTCGACCATCCCGACTTCGCCAGCACCGACCTGACGTCTCTGGTCTCCATCGCCTACGGGGCCGCGGCCGCGCCCGTCGCGTTGGTGCGCGCGGCGATGGCAGCGATGCCAGATGTGGCGTTCGCCAACGTGTTTGGTCAAACCGAGACGCTGGGCGCCTACACGACTCTGCTGCCCGCCGATCATCGCGACCCCAACCGTGTGGGATCCGTGGGCCGGCCGCTACCCGGCGTTGAAGTCCGGGTGGTCGACCCCGACACCGGGATCGACGTCGAGCCGGGAACGATCGGCGAGTTGTGGGTGAACACCACTCAGAACGTCACCAACGGATGGCTACACACCGGGGATCTCGCTCGTCAAGATCCCGACGGCTACATCTATCCCAGTGGCCGGCTGAAGGACACGATCAATCGCGGGGGAGAAAAGTTCGGTCCGATCGAGGTCGAGGAGGCCCTGCGTTCCAATCCGGCGGTGAGCGACGTCGCCGTCGCCGGAGTCGCCGACGACGAGATGGGCCAGCGGGTGGGCGCCGCGGTGGTGACCCGCGCCCCGGTGACACTCGAGGATCTGCGGTCGCACTGCAGCGAGCTGATCGCGTATTTCAAGCTTCCCGAGCGACTGATCATTCTCGACGAGATCCCGTACAGCGACACCGGCAAGGTCAACCGCCGTCAGCTCGCCACGCTGATTGCGGACGGGACCTAGGCGGACACGAGGAGGCGCCGTGCTGTTCCTTCACGAGACCCACAACGTCCTCGGCGCGCGCGAGGACGAATTCGAGGCGGCCTATCGCGAGGGCTGGATGCCCACACTGGCCGAGGGCGACGATGCTCGACTTCTTTGGTATGCCAACCTCGCTCACGGCTCAGGGGCGTCCTACACCGTGGTCACGATCACGGGCATCACCGACGGCGCCGCGTGGGAGGACCTCGCCCGCCGCGCGCAAACCGGGGATCTGCGGCCGTGGATGCGCGAACTGGACGACCTGCGCCACGACGTGACGGGCAAGATCCTGCTGCCCGTCGAGTGGTCGCCGCTGCAGGAGGTGGACCTGGCGAGCGTGCCAACCGATGCCGCGATGCATCCACTGAGCCTGTTCATGGAGGACACCGGCTGGCCGTATGCGCCGCTGGACGACTACATCCGGATGTGGGACGAGATCTACTACCGGCCGCTGTCCAAGACATCGCAGATACTCGACATCCAGGCGTGCTTCCAGGTGGCGCACGGCAGTTACAAACGGCGAGAAGCCATGCTGTGGCAGAAGATCTCACCGGCCAACGATTACGCCACGCTGGTGCACCTGCTGACCTCCGAGATCGCGCCCGAGCAGCGCGGGCCGGGCACCTACATGTTCGATGCGCTGAAATACCGCGACCAGTGGCAGAGCCGGCTGCTGCGCACCTCCGCCTGGTCACCTCTGTACTAGAGGAGTCGCAGGCTAGGCGCCTCTTTACTCGATCTTGACCGGGTGTTGAATCCTCACACCGACGATGGCGACGTGAGTACGCTTCCAACGGTGGAGCTGTGGGTTTTGGGACCTCTGCAGGTCCGGCGTGACGGTGTGCCGGTCACAATCCCTGGCGCCAAACCGCGCGCCATCCTCACAATGCTCGGGTTGCACAGTGGTTCGGTTGTATCGGGCGACACCCTGATCGAGCTGCTCTGGGGCAACGATCCGCCGCGCACCGCCGCCAAGGCCCTTCAGACCCACATCTCCTCGCTGCGTCGCACCCTGGGCGACGGCTACGTGTTGACCGAGGGGACGGGCTGGACCCTGAACACGACGGGGATTGATGCCCCACGTTACAAATTGGCCGCCAGAATGGGCCGTGACGCCGCTGCCGCCGGCGACACCGGCCTAGCGGTGGCCCGCTTCGATGAGGCGCTCACTCTCTGGCGCGGCACCCCCGAACTGCCCGACAGCCGGCGGGGCACATCCGAGAAGACACGCTGGATCGAGGGCCATGCCGCGCTGGTCGAAGATCGGGCCGATGGGCTGCTTGCGACGGGTCGCGCCGCGGAGATCATCGGCGAGCTCGAGGCCGCGGTGGCCGACGCGCCGCTGCGTGAGAGGCGATGGGGCCAACTGATGCTGGCCCTTTACCGGGCCGGCAGGCAGGGAGAAGCCCTTGGCGCCTATCAACGGGCACGGTCGCTGCTGGCCGACGAGCTGGGGGTCGACCCCAGCCCGGACCTTCGCCGGCTCGAGGCCGCGATCGTCGCCCAGGATGCCGGACTGGAAATCCCCGCGGCACAACATATTCCGTCGGTGACGCGCGCAGTGACATTTCTGCTCACCGACATCGAGGGATCAACCGACGCTTGGGAAGCAGACGCCGACGCGATGGCGGTGGCGCTCGCCCGCCACGACGAGCTCGTCGAACAAGTCGTCACTTCCCGCGGAGGACGGTTGATCAAAACGCGCGGCGAAGGCGACGCGACGTTCTCGGTCTTCGAACGGCCGTCGGCAGCGGCTGCTGCCGCCATCGAGCTGCAAGACGCGATCCACCACGAGCCATGGGCACTGTTGGAGCCCATGCGAATCCGCGTGGCGCTGCACACCGGCGAGGTCGAGCTTCGCGACGGCGACTACTTCGGTCGCGCGGTCAACCGCGCCGCCCGCTTGCGGTCGCTGGCGGCGGGAGGCCAGATCCTCTGCTCGGGTGCGACGGCCGAGCTGGTCATTGACTCACTGCCCGATGACGTCATGCTGGCCGATCTCGGGATGCGCCAGCTGCGCAACCTCGCACGCCCGGAGCACGTTTTCGAGCTCCGCTTGGAGACGGCCGAAGACCGCCGTGAGGCACCCGAAACCCACGAGCCGATGGAGCGGCCCGGCCTGCCTCCGGTGCTAACCGGCCGCGGGCCGTTCGTCGGGCGCGGCCGCGAGCTCGAGGGACTGCTGTCCGCGTGGCAGACCGTGCTCGCCGGCGGCATGCGCGCAGTGCTGATCGCCGGGGAACCGGGCGTCGGAAAAACGCGACTGGCCGGTGAATGGTCCCGACACGCGTACGAGCAGGGGGCCGTCGTCCTTTACGGCCGCTGCGACGAGGACCTCGGTGCGCCCTACCAGCCCTTCGCGGAAGCGCTACGCTCGCTCCTGCGCTGCCTCGGTCCCGAGCGGCTGCGAGAGCCGCGCGGCGTTGAAGCACTACTTCCGTTGGTTCCCGAGTTGACGGATGTCCTACCCGATTTGGCTTCGCCGACCCGCTCCGATCCGGACACCGAACGCTATGCACTCTTCGACGCCGTGGTTGCACTGCTGGGCGTTGCCTCCGCGAACGCGCCCGTCGCCCTGATTCTCGATGACCTTCATTGGGCAGCCAAGCCCACTCTGCTGCTGTTACGACATCTGCTGCGCTTCGGCGAGCATGCCCGCGTGCAGATCATCGGCACGTACCGCAGCACGGACCTCGACCGCTCCCACCCACTGGCGGCAATGCTCGCCGACCTTCACCGCGACGGCACTGCAAACCGGATTCATCTAAGCGGCCTCGACGAAGAAGACGTGACCGAATACGTCGCCGAGGCGGGCTACGACGACGAAGAATTGGCGCGTGCACTGGCGTCCGTGACGGGTGGCAATCCGTTTTTCCTCATCGAGGCGCTGCGCCACGTCGATGAGAGCGGCGGCGTGTGGGATCCCAGCACGCTGCCGCAGGGAGTGCGAGAAGCTGTGAGCCGCCGTCTTTCTCGCCTTCCTGCGGAGACGAACAAGGCCCTGGCCGCCGCGGCGGTCGTCGGCAGCCGGTTTGCCTTGGTCTTGGTCGAGCGGGTCGTCGACCAAGACCTTGTCGACGCGTTCGACGAGGCGTGCAAGGCCGGCATCGTCATCGAAGAGCCTGGGGGTCGCTACCGTTTCAATCACGCCATTGTCCGCCAATCATTGCTGGCCGAGCTGCCGTCCGTGCGGCGTATGCGGTTGCACCAGCGCATTGCCACGACACTGGAGAACCAGCCCGGCGCCGACGACGAGCTGCTGGCCGAACTGGCTCATCACTACTTTGAATGCGCGTGGGCGGGCAACGCGGCCAAGGCAGTCGACTATTGCCGGCGTGCAGCAGACCAGGCGATGTCCCGACTGGCGTACGAAGGCGCCGCCGACCTCTACGACCATGCGCTGCATGCGATGGAGGAGCTCGACGAGGAGCTGCCCGACCGCAACGACCAGATCGCCGAACTACTGATCGCGCGCTGCGAGGCTCTGCTGGCCGCAGGTGACGTCGCTTCGGCAGCAGGCGCGGTCTCGCAGTTGCAAGATGCGGCGGGTGATTCGGTCCGTCTCGCGGCCTGGGGCACCTGTTTCGACGGCCAGCTCACGATGCTCACCGATCCCGAGCGCCTGGACGACATCGAGTCAGCGGTGGGCAAGGCCGCCGACAAGTTGGCCGGACTGGACGACGCCGGCGGGGAAGCCAACGCCCACACCGTTCGGGCTGGATGCCTTGCCCGCCTCGGGCGAATCGGCGACTGCGAAATCGCCCTGGACCATGCGCTCACCGCGGCGCGGCGAGCGCATGAACACCGCCGGGTGAACGCGGTGCTGGCGAATGCGCCTCTTGCGGCGCTGTGTGGCCCCAACCCCGTTCCGCGTGCGGGCGGGCGGTGTCTTGACGTCGTACGACTGCTCCGAATCACAACCGACTCTCCCGCGGTCGAGGCGACGTCGACGCGCTGCCAGGCCGTGCTGGAGGCCTTCCGCGGCCGCACCGCCGCAGCGCGACGGATGATCGACTCGGCCCGCCGCACGGTGACCGAGCTCGGTCTGCGCCATGCGCTGCTCGAAGTTGAGCAATTCGCCGGCATCGTCGAGCTTGTCGTCGACGATCCCGCT
>DATARY010000165.1:0-20236 GCA_036263935.1 Mycobacterium sp. | reverse complement strand
ACATCGGTGTCATCGGCTAACTGCTCGGCCACGCCAGCCTTACGCAGTAGGTCAACGCCAGAACCGAATGCGCCGACGGCCTTGAGATGTTTATAGGCCTCGGTGACGAAATGCATGGCGTAGCCGTCGTGCAACAGCGTCTGAACTGAGTTTGGGCCACACGGCACGACCACCGCGTCATACAGCACCGACGCCATGGTGTTGAAGGCCCGGTCGACGCCGAGTTCACCACCCGATCCGCCACTTAGCGTTCCTGCGGCGACCGGCGCCAAGACCTCAACGGTCGCACCCTGTTGCTCCAATGATCGGGTAAGCCGGTCGACGCCGCGAACATCGACGCCGTCGGCGGCCAGCACCGCGATCTTGCGCGTGGCGATGCTGTCGGTGGCCGTGTTCAACTGAGACAGCGCCGGCGAGGCCGGCATCTTGTCGTCAACCGACTCCTCGGCGGGTTCGGGCAAACCCAGCTTTCGTGCGACCTGCGAGGCCAAATCGTGGTCCACCAGATTCAGCTGCATGACAACCCGCAACCGGATCTCGGGAGCCTCGACCTTGCCCAGTTCGAACGCGAAGGCGGCGACGATGTGCTCGGCCTCCACCGGTGACATGCTCTTCCAGAACATCCGCGCCTGGCTGTAAAAGTCCTGAAAGCTCTTGGCCCGCTGACGGATCTTGTGTCCGTCCACCTTCTCGGTGTAATGCCGGAAGATGTCTTCGTCCGCCAGCGCCGGGCAACCGCCCCCGATGGTGTTCTTGAAGTAGCTCGACCTGCCTTGGGGAATCGCGTGCTGCCCATAGCCGTCCTGCTGGTTGTTCTTCACGTCGGCGAGTGGGCGGTTCACCGGCAACTGCGCGAAGTTGGGCCCGCCCAACCGGATCAGCTGGGTGTCGAGGTAGGAGAAGTTCCGGAACTGCAGCAGCGGGTCGTTGGTGAAGTCGATACCGGGCACGACGTTTGCGGTGTGAAACGCCACCTGCTCCGTCTCTGCGAAGAAGTTGTCGGGATTGCGGTTTAATACCATCTTGCCGACCGCCCGGACCGGAACTTGTTCTTCCGGAATAATTTTCGTGGCGTCGAGCAGATCGAACTGGAAGTTGAACTCGTCGCTCTCGGGCACCAGCTGCACACCGAGTTCCCATTCCGGGTAGTCGCCTGCCTCGATGGCATCCCACAGGTCGCGGCGGTTGAAGTCCGGGTCCTTGCCTGCGATCTTCTGGGCCTCATCCCAAAGCAGCGAATGCACACCGAGCCTAGGCTTCCAGTGAAATTTCACGAACGTTCCCTCGCCGCGTGCGTTGACGAGGCGGAAGGTGTGCACGCCGAAACCCTGCATCATGCGATAGCTGCGCGGCAGGGCGCGGTCGGACATCAGCCACATGATCGTGTGCAGCGTCTCCGGCTGCAGCGACACGAAATCCCACAAAGTGTCGTGGGCCGAAGCGGCCTGCGGAATTTCGTTGTGCGGCTCCGGCTTGACGGCATGCACGAAGTCGGGGAATTTGATGCCGTCCTGAATGAAGAACACTGGGAAGTTGTTGCCGACCAGGTCGTAATTGCCCTGGTCGGTGTAGAACTTCGTCGCGAAGCCGCGAACGTCCCGGACGGTGTCCGCCGAACCGCGCGAGCCGGCGACGGTCGAGAACCGCACGAAGACGGGGGTCTGCTTACCGGGCGTTGTCAAAAACTTCGCGACCGTGTACTCGGCGAGTGAGTCGTCGTACGGCTCGAAATGCCCATAGGCGCCGGCGCCGCGGGCGTGCACGACGCGCTCGGGTATGCGTTCATGGTCGAAATGGGTGATCTTCTCGCGGGCGTGGAAGTCCTCCAGCAGGGTGGGACCGCGCTCACCTGCGGTCAAAGCGTCGTCGGTGTGGTCCACCCGCACACCCTGCTGCGTCGTCAGGTATCCGGATTCTCGGTTAACGCGAGATCCGTCGAGTTGCTGTTGCTTGGCGTTGTGGGCGTCATCTGCCATGGAGGCGGGGTACCCATCAGCCGCCGCGACAAACGGGTCAGCGGGTGAGCACGGCGACGCATTCGACGTGGTGCGTCAGGGGGAACGAGTCGAACACCCGCAGCTGCTCCACCGCGTAGCCGTGCCCGAGGTAAAGCCCGGCGTCACGCGCGAACGACGCCGCTTCGCAACCAATGTGGATCACCCGCGGCACCTCCGCGGCGGCCAGCAGGTCGATCACCTCCCTGCCCGCCCCGGACCGCGGCGGGTCGAGCACCGCTAAGTCCGCGCGCCGGCGCTGTGCACCGAGCGCACGCCGGACCGAATCCGTCACGACCGATACCCAGCCGAGGTCCGCCAGCGCGTCGCGGGCTGAGCGCGATGCTGCGCGCGAGGTGTCGACGGTGACGACATGACCGCGCTCACCGACCGCCTGTGCCAGCGCCGCTGCGAAAACCCCTGCGCCACCGTATAAGTCCCATGCAGTCATCCCCGGGCTCAGCTGCGCGGCGTCTGCCACCAACTCGCTGTACACCGCTGCCGCGTCGCGGTGCGCCTGCCAAAACGCGGTGACCGGCACTCGCCACACGCGGTCCGCAACCCGTTGCACCGCTTCGTAGTGCCCCTCGATCACCTGCGTCGCACTCTTGCGCTCGCCGCGCGCACCGGACTGCACCACATGCCGGTCGCCGTCGTCGTCAACGGCCACATGCAGCTGGACGCCGGACGGCCATACTGACTTCTGCAGACCGTCCAGCATGCCGTCCGGCAGCTGCGCACAATTCAGCTCGGTCACCAGTTCTGCGCTGTGATAGCGATGGAAGCCGGCGCGGCCGTCACCCGACGTTTCCAGCCGCACCCGGGTTCGCCAGCTGGTAGCGCCGGTGTGGCCGACCTGCTCGGCGACCGCCTCGTCCTCATCACACCAGCGGTAACCGCCCAGTTTCGCCAACTGGTTGGCCACCACCGCGCCCTTCAAGCGCCTGACCGCGTCGGGTTCGGCGAACGCCATATCGCAGCAGCCCGCGCGGTCCACACCGGCGATCGGGCACAGCGGATCAATGCGGTCCGCGGACGGCTTGATCACCTCGACAACGTCTGCGTGCCAGTACGATCCATGATCGGCGACGACGCGAACCCTGACCGTCTCCCCGGGCAACGCGTATCGCACGAACACCACCCGGCCCTCGTGACGCGCAACGCAGCTGCCGCCGTTGGCGGGGGGCCCGGCGGTCAGTTCGAGCACCGCCGGCCACGGCGGCCGGCCGGCGACGTCCTCACTCACTCCAGGAAACCCCTGCGGGCATCACCCGGAGCGGACTGCGGCTGCAGCGCCTTGAGCCGTTCAGACGACGACAGCTGCCACGGCACCGATGTCACCATCACGTTCGGCATGAACAACAACCGGCCCTTGAGCCGCAAGGCGCTCTGATTGTGCAGCACCTGTTCCCACCAGTGCCCGACGACATACTCCGGAATGAACACGGTGACCACGGTGCGCGCCGATTCCTTGCTGACCCGCTTGACGTAGTCCAGTACCGGGCGGGTGATCTCCCGGTACGGCGAGGCAATCACCTTGAGCGGCACGCTGATATCGCTGTCTTCCCACTGGTGCACCAGCGCGCGTGTCTCGGCATCGTCGACGCTGACGGTGATCGCCTCCAGCACGTCGGGCCGGGTCGCCTTGGCATAGGCCAGCGCGCGCCTCGTCGGCAGGTGCAGCTTGGACACCAGCACGACGGCATGGTTGCGGCTCGGCAACACCATGTCATCGCCCACTTCCTCGGCTCGCTGCTCGAGCTCGCGGGCGACGGTGTTGTAGTGCTTGTGAATCATTTTCATGATCACGAAGAGGGCGCCCATCGCCAAGATCGCGATCCACGCGCCGGCGACGAATTTCGTCACCACCACAATGATGAGCACGGTCCCGGTGCAGATGAAACCGATCGTGTTGATCACACGAGAGCGCATCATCTTTCGCCGCTGCGCTGAGTCGGTTTCGGTGCGCAGCAACCGCGTCCAGTGCCGGACCATGCCGATCTGGCTCAGTGTGAAAGACACGAACACACCGACGATGTACAGCTGAATCAACGCGGTGACCTCGGCCCGAAACGCGATAACGAACGCGATCGCGGCGAATGCCAGGAACAGGATGCCGTTGGAGAACGCCAGCCGGTCGCCGCGGGTGTGAAGCTGGCGCGGCAGATAACTGTCCTGCGCCAAAATCGATCCCAGCACCGGGAAACCGTTGAACGCGGTGTTGGCGGCCAGCACCAGGATCAGTGCGGTGACCCCCGCGATGAGGAACAGCCCAATCGGGAAGTCGTGGAACACCGCGTCGGCCAGCTGCGCGATCAGCGTCTTCTGGTGATAGCCCGCCGGCGCACCGATCAGTTGCTCCGGGCTGTCCGCGACCTTGGCCCCGGTTTCCTTGGCCAGCATGATGATGCCCATGAACAACGACACCGCGATCGCACCCAGCAGTAGCAGGGTGGTCGCGGCGTTGCGGGACTTCGGCTTTCGGAACGCGGGCACCCCGTTGCTGATCGCCTCGACGCCGGTCAGCGCCGCGCAACCCGACGAGAACGCGCGCGCGACCAGGAACACCATCGCGAACCCGAGCACTTCGCCGTGCTCGGAATGCACGGAGAAGGCGGCGGATTCGGCGCGCAATGGTGTGCCGAGAACATAGATCTGGAACAACCCCCAGAACAGCATGATGTACATGCCGACCATGAACGCGTAGGTGGGAATCGCGAACGCGGTGCCCGACTCCCGGATGCCGCGCATGTTTATCGAAGCCAGGATCAGGATTGCGGCGACCGCGAACAGCACCTTGTGCGAAGCGATGAACGGCACGGCCGAGCCGATGTTCGACATCGCCGATGCCATCGACACCGCGACCGTCAGGACGTAGTCGACCAGCAACGCACTGGCCACCGTCAGCCCGGCGGTCGGTCCCAGGTTGGTGGTGACGACCTCGTAGTCGCCGCCACCGGAGGGGTAGGCGTGCACGTTCTGCCGGTAACTGGCGATGACGACAAGCATCACCGCTGCGACGGCAAGGCCGATCCACGGCGCCATCGAGTAGGCGGCCAGCCCCGCAACCGACAGCACCAGGAAGATTTCCTCCGGCGCGTAGGCGACCGATGACAGCGCGTCGGAGGCGAACACCGGCAGCGCGATCCGCTTCGGCAGCAGCGTGTGCGACAGCCTGTCGCTGCGGAATGGCCGGCCCAGTACCAGCCGCCGTGCGACGGTCGAAAGCTTAGACACGAGAGCCAAGAGTAAGCGCAGGAGCGAATGGCTGTAGCGTTCCGAGTGCGCAGATTCGACAGACACGCCGGAAAGGACCGTCAGGTGCGTGTAGTGGTGATGGGATGCGGCCGCGTCGGCGCGTCACTGTCAGACAGCCTGTCCCGTATCGGGCACGACGTCGCGGTCATCGACAGGGACAACACCGCTTTTCACCGGCTGTCCCCCGAGTTCCCCGGTGAACGGGTGCTCGGCATGGGCTTTGACCGTGACGTCCTGCTGAGGGCCGGCATCGAGGAGGCCGGAGCATTCGCGGCCGTGTCGTCGGGCGACAACTCGAACATCATCTCGGCGCGGGTTGCCCGTGAGACGTTCGGCATCGATCGCGTGGTCGCCCGCATCTACGACGCCAAGCGGGCCGCGGTGTACGAGCGACTCGGCATCCCGACGGTAGCCACGGTGCCGTGGACGACCGATCGGCTGCTCAATGTTCTCACCGGGGAAACCGCAACCACCAAGTGGCGCGACCCGACGGGCAACGTCGGCGTCACCGAACTGACGCTGCACGAGGCCTGGGTGGGCCACCGCATCACCGACCTCGAGTTGGCGACCGGTGGCAGGGTGGCGTTTCTGATCCGCTTTGGCGCCGGCCTGCTGCCCGACCCCAAGACGGTGATCCAGGCCGGCGACCACGTCTACATGGCCGCCGTCGCAGGACACATCGCCGAAGCGCTGGCCATCGCTGCGCTGCCGCCCAGTGAGGACATCGAGGGCCGATGAAAGTCGCGATCGCCGGGGCCGGCGCCGTGGGCCGATCCATCGCCCGCGAGCTCGTCGAGACCCACGACGTCACCCTGCTCGAGCGCAACCCCGACCACATCGACGTCGACGCCATTCCGGCGGCGCGGTGGCGCCTCGGCGACGCGTGCGAACTGAGCCTGCTGGAATCGGTGAAGCTCGAGGAGTTCGACGTGGTGATCGCCGCGACCGGTGACGACAAGGTGAACGTGGTCGTCAGCCTGCTCGCCAAGACCGAGTTCGCGGTGCAGCGCGTGGTGGCGCGGGTCAACGATCCGCGCAACGAGTGGCTGTTCGACGAGAGCTGGGGTATCGACGTCGCAGTGTCCACGCCGCGCATGCTCGCCTCCCTCGTCGAGGAAGCGGTCGCCGTCGGTGATCTGGTGCGGCTGATGGAGTTTCGCAAAGGCCAGGCCAACCTGGTGGAGATCACGCTGCCCGACGACACGCCGTGGGGCGGGAAGTCCGTCAAGCGCCTCGACCTGCCCCGTGACGCTGCGCTGGTGACGATTCTGCGCGGGCCGCGGGTGATCGTGCCGGAGGGCGACGAGCCGCTGGAGGGCGGCGACGAGCTGTTGTTCGTGGCGGTCACGGAGGTCGAGGAGGAGCTGCAGGAGCGGCTCCTGCATCCCCGGTAGCGCTGAATCAGTGCCTGGCGTAGGCAGGGGGCGGCGCCGCGCGGTCGTGGCAGCACGCGGCATCCTCGGGTTGCACACGGTCGAAGTCGCACTGCGCGTTGTGGATACCGACGGCCGAGATGATTCCGGCGATCGCGAACAGGGCCGCCGTTACCAGCGCACCCTGGCGGAAGCCGGCGAAATCGACTGAACCGACGCCTTTCCCGTCGCTTCGCTCGCCCAGGGAGATGATCACGCCGGTGAACGCGACCGCGATCAGGCCCGCGATCCGGGAGACGGCGTTGTTGACCGCCGAGCCGATGCCGCTCTGCGCGGGATCGACGGCGGCCAGGATCGCCGCCGTCAGTGGCGATACCGTGATGGACAGGCCGAGGCCGAAAACCACGAGGCCGGGCAGCATCTGGGTCCAGAAGTTGAACGGTTCGCGCGCCATCGTCATCAGCAGGTAGCCGGCCGCGGCGATGAGCGGACCGACCGCCATGTAGACGCGGGGGCCGTGCATGCCGGCCAGCATGCCGAACCGGCGGGCCAGGAAGAACGACAGCACGGGCACCGGCAGCGTGGCCAGCCCCGCGTGGGTGGCCGTCAGGTGGGCCGTCTCCTGCAGGAACAACGCGACGATGAGCGTGCCGAGCGACACCGCCGCGTACAGGAACACGGTTGCCAGGTTGCCCACCGCGAAATTACGGGCGGCAAAAATGTGCAGCGGCATCATTGGGTGGGGCGTGTGGCGCTCCCACCACGGGAACGCGATCAGGCACGCCAGCCCGACCACCAGGCTCGCGGCGACGGCCGGGGTCGAGAAGCCCAACCGCTGGCCCTCGATGAGTGCGTAGACCACACCGGTGAGCCCGATGGCGTTGAGCGCCGCGCCGACCAGGTCGATGTCGGATTGCCGGCTCGCCGGCGCATCGATTTGCCGGCTCGCCGGCGCGGCGGATTCGTCGGCCGACAGTTTCGTCGTCAGGTACAGCGTGACGGCCAGCGGCACGATGTTGACCCCGAAAATCCACCGCCAACCCACCGCGTCCACCAGCACGCCGCCGAGCAGCGGACCGACCACGAACGCCGTGCCGGTGAACGCCGTCCATGTGCCGATGGCGCGGGCTTGTTCGGTGCCCGAGAAGCGCGCGTTGATCATCGCCAGCGAGCTCGGCACCAGAAACGCCGCACCGACGCCCTGCACGCACCGGGCGGCCACCAGCACCCAGCCGCTGGGCGCCAGTGCACACAGCAGCGAGGACACCGCGAAGATGACGATGCCCATCCGCAGCACCGACAGCCGGCCGAACTGATCGGAGATGGCTCCCGCGACGAGGATCAGCGCGCCGAGCGTGAGCAGATAACCGTCCACGATCCACTGCTGCAGGGCCAGTCCGCCGCCGAATTCCCGGCCGATCGCCGGCAATGCGAGGTTCACCACTGTGCCGTCCAGGAACGCCACGAACGAGGCGAGCACCGCGACCGCGATCAGCGGCCGGCCGGAAGCCCTTGTCGCAGCGGTCAAGTAGGTTCCTGCACCGGGTCCTCGGTGCCGGACGTCACCTCGGGTGCGTCATGCGCGTGCACGGCACGCTGGGCGGACCTGATCGCCACATAGGTGACCAGCGCGGCCACCGCCGTCAGGGGCCACCCCATCGCGATGCGGGCGACTCCCAGCCATCCGGTCTGGTCTGCGTCGTAGAGGTGCTGCTGCACGACGAACCGGGAGGTGAACACAAGCACCCAGAAGACGGTCGCGACGTCGAACGCCAGCACGGCCCTGCGCGCCCGGCGCCAGTCGCGGTCGTGGGAGTTGACCCAGCTCCAGATGTAGCCAACCACGGGACGACGAATGAGCACCGACAGCGCGAAGACGACCGCCCACAACAGCGACATCCAGATTCCGAGCAGGAAATAGCCCTTGGATTCGCCCACGATGTAGGCGATCAGCGCGCTGATCCCGACACCGATGAAGCCGGAGATGGCCGGTTGGGTGGATTCGCGCCGGATCAGCCGCCACATCAGGATCAGCGCGGCCACACCCAGTGCCACCGCGATCGCGGACGTCAATCCGAAGAAGGTGGAGACCGGAACGAACACCACGACGGGCAAGGAGGAATAGATCAGTCCGCTGATGCCGCCCATCTGTTCGAGGACGGCGTGCGCGTTGGTGTGCTTCCCCGGCTCGGCTCCGGGTTCGCTCACCTTTGGATCTCGTAGAGCGGGTTGTAGATGGCCTTGGCGCCATTGTCGAGCTTGCCGATGCGGCCGTGTACCCGCAGCGTTCGGCCGGACTCGATGCCAGGGATACGGCGCTGGCCGAGCCAAACCAGCATCACCGAATCGGTGCCATCGAACAATTCTGCCTTGACACCACCTGAACAGCCCTTGCCGTTGCATTCCACACTGCGCAAGGTGCCGACCATCGTCACTTCCTGGCCGCGCTGACAGTCGATCGCCTTCTGGGCGCCGGTGTTGGCGGCTTCGTCACTGAGCTCTTCGACATCGAGTTGCTCTGGGTCGTCCGTCAGCCGGCGGGTGAGCCGGCGCAGATACCCTTCGGCGGTAGCCATGGGTCTCTCCTGACCTTGTGCGAATCCACCGTGGATCCGCTCCAACCAACGCCACGGTAGACCTGTTAGTTCCGATATGCCACGTGGGGTGTGGGTCGACTCGCCGACGAATTCGCACACCGGGCACCATCATGAGATGACGGTCGATCTGCGCGGCGTGACGACGGTGCTGCTGCCCGGCACCGGATCCGATGACGACTACGTCTACCGGGCCTTTTCCGACGCCCTGCACGACGTTGGCGCGGTCGTCGTCACTCCGCCACCGCGGCCGGGACGGCTCATCGCAGCCTTCCGCGACGAGCTGGACAACGCCGCCCGTGTCGACCCGATCGCGGTCGGCGGGGTGTCGATCGGCGCGGCGGTGGCCGCGGCGTGGGCACTGGCGCATCCGCTGCGTGCCGTCGCGGTGCTCGCGGCTTTGCCAGCGTGGACCGGACCCCCGGAGGCGGCGCCCGCGGCGCTGGCCGCCCGGCACTCCGCGGATGTGCTCCGTCGCGACGGCCTGGCGTCGGCGACCGCACAGATGCGGTCGTCCAGCCCGGTCTGGCTCGCCGACGAGCTGACCCGGTCCTGGGTGGGGCAATGGCCGTCGCTGCCCGAGGCCATGGACGAGGCCGCCAGGTACGTCGCACCGACCTGCGGTGAGCTGGAGGGACTGACCGTCCCGATGGGCGTGGCCGGCGCGACCGACGACCCGGTACATCCGGTCGAAGTCGCCGTCGAGTGGGTGTCGGCGGCTCCGCGGGCGGCGCTGCGCACCGTCACGCTCGATGCGATGGGTGCCGACCCCGCCGTGCTGGGCGAGGCGTGTGTGGCCGCACTGCTGGACGCCGACAATCCGGCGAGGGCTATCCGCCTGTAATCGTGCGGAGTTGTTGCATCGCCGATCCCTGCGCACTGCGACGCGCGACCGGCTGCGCCGGTGGCGGCTGTTGGCCGGCCTGCGCGGCGATCTGCGCTTGCGCTGCCTGCTCGGCGGCCGCCCGCAGTTGAGCCGCCATCGGCTCGGGCAACTGCACGGCCAGCGGTGTGCGGACCGGAAGCGGGGTTTCGCCGCGGCGAACCACCGTGTCGGCCAACGCGTTTCGGGCCTCGTCGGCCAGGGCCACGGCGTTGTCCGGCGGTCCGTTGACCACGCATCGGATCATCCAGCGGTAACCGTCGACGCCAATGAACCGCACCACGCCCGCACCTTCGGCCGCCACCCCAACCACCTCACGACCCCACGGACCGTCCTCGATGATGACCTTGGGCATGTCCTTGCGCAGTGATTCGGCCAGCTCGCCTGCGACCTCCCGCCACAGGCCGGCCGACTTCGGCGCGGCGTAGGCGGCGATGGTGAAGCGGCCGTCGGGCCTCACCACCCATATGGCGCTGGGCACGCCCGCCTCGCTGAGCTCCACCTGGACCTGCCCGGCCTCGGGCATCGGGATCAGCACCGAACCGAGGTCAAGCCGCCCGACCGCCGCAACGGACGGATCATCGAAGTCGTCGACGTCGAACGGGCCCTCGAGCTCGTCATCGGTGTCCGAACCGGTGACGTCGTCGGCGTCGTTGTCGCTCTTTTTTCCGAATGCCATCTACAAACTCGCATGTCCGCCAGAGGAACCGTGGCCACCATCGCCACGGGATGTGTCGGCCAGGCCGGCCTCGTCGAACGACGTCACCTCGACCAGCTCGGGCAGCTCGACCCGCTGCACAATCAACTGGGCGATCCGGTCTCCGCGGTGCAGGACGATCGGCTGCTGTGGATCCAGGTTGATCAGCGCGACCTTGACCTCGCCGCGGTAACCGGCGTCGATGGTGCCCGGGCTGTTGACGATCGAAAGTCCCACGCGCGCAGCCAATCCCGAGCGTGGATGCACTAACCCCACCATTCCGTGGGGGATGCCGACCGCGATCCCGGTCGGCACCAGCGACCGCTGCCCGGGCGCCAGCTCAACGTCGAGCGCACTGTAGAGATCGACGCCCGCGTCGCCGTCGTGGGCGCGGCTGGGCATCGGCAAGTCGCGATCCAGGCGGACGACCGCCAGAGAAGTGGACACGACGTCAGAGATTACTCTTGGCCGCGTGTCCGACACGCGCGCCACGTCGCAATCTGTGCGCTACCGCGAACGGTTGCGAGTGCCCTTCTGGTGGTGGCCGCCGGGGCTCGGGCTGGCCGCGCTCATCGCCCTCGAGGTGAACCAGGGCGCGCAAGCGCTGCCTACCTGGCTGCCGTACGCGGTGTTGCTGCCCGTCGCGGCGACCGTCCTGCTGTGGTTCGGCAAGACCGAGGTGCGGGTGGTGGGCGGATCGGGCGACACGGAGCTGTGGGTCGGCGCGGCGCATCTGCCGGTCAGTGCCGTCTCCAGGTCCGCCGAAGTGCCGCGGTCGGCCAAGTCGGCGGCGCTGGGCCGCCAACTGGACCCCGCGGCCTACGTCGTGCACCGGGCATGGGTCGGCCCGATGGTCCTTCTGGTTCTCGATGATCCCGACGATCCCACGCCGTATTGGCTGGTGAGCTGTCGCCATCCTGACCGAGTACTGGCGGCGTTCCACGGTCCCCACTGATCGGGGTCCCCGCGCTCAAGCCGCGCAGTCGGTGCAGATCATCACACCGTTCTTCTCGCTGGCCAGCCGACTGCGGTGATGCACAAGAAAGCAGCTCGAGCAGGTGAACTCGTCGGCCTGCTTCGGAATGACCCGTACCGACAACTCCTCGCCGGACAGATCGGCGCCGGGCAGTTCGAATGATTCGGCGGACTCGGATTCGTCCACGTCGACGACTGCAGACTGAGCTTCGTTACGCCGCGCCTTCAATTCTTCGAGGGAATCCTCGGAGACGTCATCGGTCTCGGTGCGGCGCGGGGCGTCGTAATCGGTAGCCATCCTCGTGTCCCCTCCATAAACCTGTGCAGCAGAGCTTTGTACCAGCGTCGAACGCATCTTCCAAACGATTCGTGCCCGGATTGGCACGCGTTCCACTGTGATTTACATCACAATCTTGTTCGCGCCGGTCGGAGGGCCCAGCGACGCTGGCCTTAGAGTGCACACGTGGTCGCGCAACTCACCGACGGCACCGCGTTCGACAAACACGGGCGCCCCTTCCGTCGACGTAATTTCCTGCCTGGAATTCTGTTGTTCGTCGCCCTGGCGGTGGTGACGATGCTGGTCTGGGTGATCGCGTTGTCGCGCCCGGCCGTCGTCCACGAGGCGACCACCTGCAACATGCCGCCGGCACCCGCCGACCCGAGCGCTCCGGGCCCCCAGCTCGGCGAGCGGATGACCCGCGCCGACATGACCGACATCACCCCGGCCAAGCTCGCCGACACCAAGGTCAAGGTGCTCAACGCCAGCGGGCAGGGCGGCCAGGCGGCCGAGGTGGCCGGCGAACTGCGCGACCTGGGGTTCGCCGAGCCGACAGCGGCAAACGACCCGGTGTATGCGAACACCCGCCTGGAATGCCAGGGCCAGATCCGGTTCGGACCGTCCGGGCGTGCGGCCGCGGCCGCCGTCTGGCTGGTCGCGCCATGCACGGAGCTGTTTCAGGACCAACGCGCCGACGCCGGCGTCGACCTGGCCATCGGCACCGAATTCAGCACGGTGAGCCACAGCGACGACATCGACGCGGTACTCGCCAGCCTGCGGCCCGACGCCACCCAGGCCGCCGACCCGTCGTTGCTGTCGAAGATTCACACCGCGACGTGCTGAGCCGGTGGTATTGCGTTGGTCCTACGGGGAATTCGGCTCTAGCGCACCTGACCGTCTGAGCGTGTCGATCAGGGCATCGGCGACACCCGGCGCGGCCGCCACGATCAGACCGGCTCCCCCGTCGGCCCGCGGCAGCCGCAAGGTGGCACCGGCCTCGGCGGCGATCAGCGCGCCAGCCGCCCAGTCCCACACGTGCACCGCGTCCTCGTAATAGGCGTCGAGGTGACCGCCGGCGACCATGCACAGATCGAGCGCACACGAGCCGAGCCTGCGCACGTCACGCACGACGGGCAGCACCCTGGTGAGGATCTCGGCCTGCCGCGCCCGACGCTCGGGCTGGTACGAAAACCCAGTGCCCACCAACGACATTGACAACTGTTCGACCGCGCTGGACTGCAGCGGGGTCGTCACACCCCCGCGCTGCAGCTGTGCGCCGTGGCCGAGCGCGGCGGAGTACAGCGCACCGGTGGGGACGTTCGCGACGGCACCCGCCAGCGATGCCCCGTCGCGCTGGACCCCGACCGAGACCGCGTACGTGTCGATGCCGTATACGAAGTTCACCGTGCCGTCGATCGGATCGACCACCCAGGTGAGCCGCCCATCGTCGACGCCGGGCGAGCCGCCCTCCTCCTCACCGAGGATGTGTTCGCCCGGTCGCAGTTCGGCCAGCCGGTCGCGCACCAGCCGCTCGGTTTCCGTGTCGACGACGGTGACCGGGTCCGTCGGCGTGCTTTTGGCGCGCACGGCCGAGCCTTTGGCGCGCGATGTGGGCGAATCCCCGAAAACCTCGGCACGGCGGCGGCGGACGAAATCCGCCGCCTCTGTCGCCACCCGCTCGGCGACCGTGCGCAGGTGCACGGGATCGGTGTCGTTGTCGGCCACTCGTGTATCGCAGCACAAATGTCGTTAACCGGTTGCGCGACAGCCACGCATGGGCTTTCCCGAGCCACTAAGGTGTGGGGCGCGTCGTAGGAGCCAAGCCTGGCGTAGAGGAGCGTTAATCATGACCGCCACCGATTCACCCGCTGCCGCCCCGAGCACAAACGGGGGCACGCAACGCCGCGGATTCGGCATCGACGTCGGCGGAAGCGGCGTGAAGGGTGGAATCGTCGATATGGACACCGGGAATCTGATCGGTGAACGATTCAAGCTACCCACCCCCCAGCCGGCGACCCCGGATGCCCTGGCCAAGACCATCGCCGCGGTGGTGCGCGAGTTCGGCTGGACCGAGAAGCTCGGGGTCACCTATCCGGGCGTGGTCACCGACGGCGCCGTCCGGACCGCCGCGAACGTCGACAAGGGCTGGCTCGGCGTGAACGCCAAGCAGGTCATCAGCTCGGCGCTCGACGGCCAGCAGGTGACCGTGCTCAATGACGCCGACGCCGCCGGCATGGCCGAGGAGAGGTTCGGTGCGGGCAAGGACAACTCCGGCGTCATCGTGCTGCTCACGTTCGGCACCGGCATCGGCTCGGCGGTGATCCACAACGGCGTACTGCTGCCAAACACCGAGTTCGGCCACATCGAGGTCGGCGGCAAGGAAGCCGAACACCGCGCGGCATCCTCGGTCAAGGAAAAGAAGGGCTGGAGCTACGAGCGGTGGACCGAAGAGGTGACCAGGGTGCTGGTCGCGATCGAGAACGCGATCTGGCCGGATCTGTTCATCGCCGGGGGCGGGATCAGCCGCAAGGCCGACAAGTGGATACCGCTCCTGAAGAATCGCACGCCTGTGGTGGCTGCCGCCCTGCAGAACACCGCGGGCATCGTCGGCGCGGCGATGGCGGCCGACGTCGATGTGACGGCTACCGCGAAGTAGGCCGCTCCGGGTAATCGCGGCTCGCCGCGATTACCCGGCAAATTTGCCGCTCAGCACGGCGTTACCGCACACTGTCGTTACAATGGTCGACGGCGGCCGCCTACCGAATAGCGGCGAGTATCCGAGCTGAGATCAACGCCGACATTCGACATAGCAGACGCTTTTCGGTGGTGCACGCGTGCGCCCACCGGAATCCGAGGACCGAAAGGGTGTACGTGGCAGCGACAAAGGCAAGCCTGGCAACCGATGCACCGGTGAAGCGAACCGCTACCAAGACCCCCGCCAAGAAGACCGCGGCGAGCCGCGAATCAGGCAGCGCGGCGGCGAAGGCCGTCAACGGATCGGGACCCGGCAAGCGGGCCACCAAAGGCCGCGAATCGAGCACCACGCGCGCGGCCAAGGCCGAGTCGGCGACCAAGAGTCGCTCCACGGCCAAGTCGGCCGCAGCCAAGCCGGCCAAGGCTGCACCGGCCAAGTCCGCACCAGCCAAGGCGCGGCCGAGTCGGGGCCCCAAGGCCAAGGTTGCCGAAGCCCCTGCGACTCGCGGTCGCGCGAAGAAGGCCACCGCGCCCGCGCCGGAAACCGCCGACGAAGACCTGACCGCCGACGAACTCGAAACCGAGGAGGATCTCGAGGTCGAGCCCGGTGACGATCTCGAGATAGAGGATGCCGACATCGACCTGGAGGATCTCGAGGTAGCCGACGACGTCGCCGAGGTCGCCGAGGATGAGCCCACCGGCGAGGAGGTCGAGCCCGCGGCCGAAGAAGCCGCAAGCGATGTCCCTGCGGCCGGGGACGACGAGATCGCCGAACCCAGCGAGAAGGACAAGGCCTCCGGCGACTTCGTCTGGGACGAAGAGGAATCCGAGGCCCTGCGGCAGGCCCGCAAGGACGCCGAGCTGACCGCCTCGGCGGACTCGGTGCGCGCCTACCTCAAGCAGATCGGCAAGGTTGCACTGCTGAATGCCGAGGAAGAGGTCGAGCTTGCCAAGCGCATCGAGGCCGGCCTGTACGCCACCCAGCTGATGTCCGAGCTGATGGAGAAGGGCGAGAAGCTGCCCGCCGCGCAGCGCCGCGACATGATGTGGATCTGCCGTGACGGCGACCGCGCGAAAAATCATCTGCTGGAAGCCAACCTGCGCCTCGTGGTGTCGCTGGCCAAGCGCTACACGGGTCGGGGCATGGCGTTCCTCGACCTGATCCAGGAAGGCAACCTTGGCCTCATCCGCGCGGTCGAAAAGTTCGACTACACGAAGGGTTACAAGTTCTCTACCTACGCGACGTGGTGGATCCGGCAGGCCATCACCCGTGCGATGGCCGACCAGGCCCGAACCATCCGCATCCCGGTGCACATGGTCGAGGTGATCAACAAACTCGGCCGCATCCAGCGCGAGCTGCTGCAGGACCTTGGTCGCGAACCCACGCCCGAAGAGCTGGCCAAGGAGATGGACATCACGCCGGAAAAGGTGCTGGAGATCCAGCAGTATGCGCGTGAGCCGATCTCACTGGACCAGACCATCGGCGACGAGGGCGACTCCCAGCTCGGCGACTTCATCGAGGACTCCGAGGCCGTGGTCGCCGTTGACGCGGTGAGCTTCACCCTGCTGCAGGACCAGCTGCAGTCGGTGCTTGAGACGCTGTCCGAGCGCGAGGCCGGTGTGGTGCGGCTGCGGTTCGGGCTGACCGACGGTCAGCCGCGCACTCTCGACGAGATCGGCCAGGTGTACGGCGTCACCCGCGAACGCATCCGGCAGATCGAGTCCAAGACCATGTCAAAGTTGCGGCACCCCAGCCGTTCTCAGGTGCTGCGCGACTACCTGGACTGAGGTTTAGCGCTCACCGGGGCCGAGGCGCGCCATCGGCCCGCTCGGGTCGTAGTACAACTCCTGGCGGGCGATCCGGCCGCCGCGGTAGCGGTAGAGCACCACGTACGTCGAGCGCAGGCGTTTCGCACCCTGGGTCCAGTCGAACTGCACACGCACGAACGCCGCGTCCGCGCCGGGCGTGATGGCGTGCTCCACCGCCTCGTAGCGGATGGCCGTGCAGGCACGGATGGTGAGAGCGATGAACTCGAGCGTGCGCTCGATGCCGTCGATCCGGGCCGGCCAATCGAAGAGGCGTACCGTCGGGCTCACGTACACCACGTCGGGCTGATACAGGTCCCGTGCGACCGCCGGATCGCCGGCCGCGAATGCCCGCGCGAAGCACGCCTCCTGCGCCCGCAGCGCGTCCTCCGAGATGCCGCGCGTGGTCACGACGCTCCCTCTGCTTAGACGACCGCGGTGGTGCCGATCGACCATGTTAACCGGCCGAATGACCTTAAGGTGGCGGCCATGCGCGTGTCCGACGACGCACTGAGGAAGCTCATCAAGGGAACATTCCTCGCCACTCTGCTGCTCGCCGCCCAGGAGGGCGGCAGGCCACTCCACGAAGCTACGTGGATTCTTGTGGGTGCGGTGCTGACCGCGGTCGTCGACGCATACGCAACACACATGTCGCGTCGCCACGAGGACGGTGTGCCGGCATATTTCGGCAGCCTGTACCACGGGATCTTGAGTAACGTGCCGCGAGTCGTGGGCGCTCTGCCGACCGTGCTTATCCTCGTCCTAGCGTGGATGTTCCATTGGAACCACGATCACCGGAACCCCGACGGCAGTGTGACGGTCGGCTACGAAACCATCGGGCTGAACGTCAACGTCGTGTTGTTGTTCATCTTCTCGATCCTCGCCGCATACCGCAGCGGCTCGTCACGGCGCGCAACCATCCTCTTCGCGCTGATGAACGCCGCCTTGGGCTGGATCATTGTCACCGTGGAGTTAGCGCTCGAGTGACTTTGTTCGATCGCTTGTTCGAGGCAAAGCTATTGTGCGCGGCGGGATTCCGGTCACACGTGTCGATCATTGCGGCCGTCGCGGCCCGAGCGAGACTGAGTTTTGACTGAGAATTGCCAATCGGCCGGACGCTTGGCTTTACTCTTGCTTCCTAACGACAGGGGTTACTGATGGCAACGACTCAAATCGCGCAACGGCTGATCTTCGCCGCGGCCGGTTGCGCGATCATCGCGCTCGCACCCGCAGCCGCCGTCTTGATCGCACCGAACACCGAGCCCGCGCGGGCCGTCGCCCAGGGATGCACGGACAGCGAAACCGAGGACAGCTACTCCGCGCAGTGCGTTCCCAACATGGTGCCCGATTTCAGCGACCAGTTGACCGAAGCCGAGGTGGCCGAGCCCGGCTTCAACAGTGGTGAACCCGCTGGTGGTGGCGGCCGCCACTGATCTCGCGCTGACGGCTCGTCAGCGCCGACGGTCGCGGACCTTGTACGTCGAGGGCCACGACTCGCGAGTTTCGTCTCCTACCAGCGGAACTCCTTTGCTCCCGATCCTGATGTCGTAGGCCTCCTTGCCGGCCCCGACCTCGCGGTTGGCGTGTTCGGTGGCGAGGTACATCAGTTGGTCGATCTCCATTTCGGCGAATGCCACGAACGTGGTGTTGCGGGCCACGTCATCGCCCGGGGCCATCTTTTCGGGCAGGATCCGCGACGCGAGCGCGGCCAGGCCCAGCAGCGAGAACGGAATGACCCAATAGCAGACGAACGACAGCGGCGTCTTCGTATCGAGAATCGTCGCGTCACGCTGCACGATCGGCGGGACCAACGACGACACCGTCATACCGCCGAACGCGGCGACCCAGATCCAGGTCAACAGCGTGGTGATCCGGGCGAACACGTCGCTGTTGACAACCTCTGGGGGCTGGTTCACCTCCGCGAACTCGCGCACAAACGGCTTGCCGATCAGCACGCCGGTCAGCGCGACAACGAAGATCCCGGCATTGCTCAGTGGTTGCATCCACCGCTCCATGAACGACTGGCTCAGCGTGAATGTCAGAACCGTCAGCACCAAAAACGTTCCGACGGCGCCGATTTCGAGCGTCCTTCCCGGCTCGTCTTTGACCCGCCCGATCACGAACGACAGCACCGCGACCGCGAGCGCCACAACCACGGCGGTGGTGAATGGGACGTTTCCGACCAGCACCCAATAGACGATCCACGGCGCGAAACCCAACAGAATGCCCACGAGGGGTCAGTTTAGGTAATCCGCTGCTCCCCATGTAACAGTCGGGAACTAATTTGTAGTGATGGTGCAGCGCCGCAATGTCTCGTCGGGGTCGGAGTTCGAGGACCTTGTGGGCTACTCGCGCGCAGTGCGCACCGGGCCCTACGTCGTCGTGGCCGGCACCACCTCCGTTGGCGATGATCTCGCCACGCAGACGCGGAAAGCATTGCATCGCATAGAGATTGCGCTTCAAGAGGTCGGCGCGTCGTTGTCAGACGTGGTGCGTACCCGGATCTACGTCACGGACATCTCGCGGTGGCGTGAAGTCGGTGAGGTACACGCCGAGGTGTTCGGCGACATCCGGCCGGTCGCCACGATGGTCCAGGTGTCCGCGCTGATCTCGCCGGAGCTGCTGGTCGAGATCGAGGCCGACGCGGTCCTCGACGTCTAGCCTGCTCCGGAAACTCGGCGCACACCATTGGTGCGGGTTAAGGTCGCCCATGACGAGACGAAGCACAGAAGCACGGCTTAATGCGTATTCCCCGGCGGTGCTAAGCCTCTTTCGCGTGGTCTTCGGATTCATGTTCGCGATCCACGGCACCATCATCCTGTTCGCGTGGCCCGTTGACCTGATGGGTAAGGTTCCGGCCGGCTCCTGGCCGGTCTGGTGGTCCGGGTTGATCGAACTGGTGACGGGCGTGCTCGTAATGATCGGATTGTTCACTCGACTAGCGGCCTTATTCGCCTCTGGCGAGATGGCGGTGGCCTACTTCTGGCAACACCAGCCCAACGGACTGTGGCCGCACGCGAACAAAGGCGAGCTCGCCGTGCTCTTCTGCTTTGCGTTCTTCCTGCTGGTGTTCACTGGCCCGGGCGCATTTGCGCTCGATGCCAGGCGCCCAAGGCGCTAGCGCTGGACAGGGGCGCGAACCGTCCGTGCGCGTCTGGCCGATAAGGCGTGACGCTTATCACCGCCTCCGCGGGCAACGGTCCGTACAGGTGTGGGAACACCATCGACTCGGGGTCGGCGGGGACGCCGGGTTCCCATCGAACCGGTGCGGTCAGCCGGTCGGGGTCAATGCGCAGCAACACCAGATCGGTGCGGCCGGCATAGAACCGGTTGGCCGGCAGATGTACCTGTTCAGGCGTCGAAAGGTGGATGAATCCGGCCACACCGAGCGAGTCCGGGCGATGTTCGCCGGTGGCCTGCGCCAAACGCCAATCGTCGGCGCCGCACAAGTGGACCAAGGCGTTCGGGAACGGCTTCATACCGCCAGCCTGCCCCGGCCGCAAATCGGCGCAACCGTGAGACACGACACACCGGTAAACCCCCTGGGAACAAGGCCGCAACCGAAAGCGTCTGAGACAGTAGACGTACGCGAGCAATCGATGGAGGTGCCATGAACGCGACGCTCACCAGTCTGGAATTGACCTTGGCTGATCGCTGCGACCGCTGCGGTGCCGCTGCTCGTGTA
>DATARY010000160.1:0-5279 GCA_036263935.1 Mycobacterium sp. | reverse complement strand
CCGCCTATTCGGCGGTAACGCCGCCGCATGGAGCGCGTTCGATCCGGGCACGGTGATCACCAGGCACGGCCCCTACAACGCAGTCTCGGGACTGTTCGTCGTCTCCGGAGCCCTGACGGATAACCACGGGAACACCGCGGCCACCATCAACCCCGAGGACACCGCCGCCAACACGCTGTGCGCATTGGGTACCGCACGCGGTATCCAATGCACGGTGATCGCCGAGCCGGGCAAGCATGACTGGCCATTCGCGGGCCGCGCCTTCGTCGCGGCGCTGCCCTGGCTGGCAGGTCAGATCAATACGCCAGGGGTAGCGCGCATCCCGCTGCCGCCACCAACACCGTCAGCGCGGCCGTCCCGGCTGGCCAGTGCGCCCACCGCAGACCCTCACCACTGACGGCCTAGCGGCCCGGAAGAAAGACATCGTTGAGCGTGACGGTGCGCAGGCTGCGATCGCGAATCAGATCGCGCAACCGACCAAAGACGTGAGTGACCGGCAGGTGGTTGAGGTGCCCCAGCACAACGGCTTGCCCGACGAAGTACTGCTCGGCCATCTGGACGATGTAGTCCTCGGTGATCACCGTCGAATCCGACAGCGACCCAGACCACAGCGTGGTCGCGGTGTAGCCAAGCGAGGACGCCACCGCATCAACGGTCGAGTTGTGATTCCCATAGGGCGGCCGAAAGTATGGTGCGGCGTTCACCCCGTAGGTCTTCTTCAGGAATGCGTCGTTACGGCTGATCTCGTCGGCCACCCGGCCGGTCGACACCTTCGTCAGGTCCGGATGTGACCAGGTGTGGTTGCCCAGCTGTACCTGACCGGACTCGACCAACGGTCGAAGCAACGCCAGGTTGGCCGTCCACGAGTCGTAGGTGCCGTTGACGAAATACGTCAGCCGCACCCCGGTATCGCGCGCGAATTCGGTGTAGAGCCGCACCACGTCCGTGTTCACGCCGTCGTCGACGGTAAGCGCCAGCAGGTCGCTGCGACCAGGCAGCCTGTTGAGTACCCCGCCGCCGGGCAGCGCCACCCGCGCGATCGCCGAGGGCACTGGCGCCATCGCCGACGGCACCGGTGCGCTGGCAGCGACTTCGCCGACCTTTCGGGTCACCGGGGCAGCGAGGATGGGCGACACGGCTCGCGCCGGTGCACCAAGCTCGCTGTACGCCACGCCCGCCCCTGCCAGAACAGCAGCCGAGAGGGTCCCGAAAAAGCGGCGTCGGTTCAGCTCAGACATGCCGGTGCGCGGTCTCGGTAGCGGTCGAAAGCTTGCACCACTCTATGTCGCCCCATCGCCGGCCGTTCCCGCACACAGCCGACGATCATGCCACACGATCGACCCTCAGGTCCTAACTATCCGCGGGGCTGTCGTCCGTGCGACTCACAGGAGTAACACCGACCGCGCCACCGCCCTCGCCGACCCCGGCGGCCCACACGCGGGCCTATCGACCGACCAGCAGAGCAGCGGCCCAGTCCAACCCGTGCGAACCCACCATCCACATGAGCACCGAGCCTTCAACCGCCAGCGCCGCCAGCGCCAACCAGATCTTTCCCATGCCACGCCCTCCCAATGTCACCGATCAACATCCCCCCAGCCTAAAATCCCCACGTAGCCCCAAGCGCACCAAATGCCCCACCCGACTTCCCCACGGCCACACGGGTATCCACCACCCAACGCCAAAAAAAGCGTCGGGCACATTGGCACAACGGTGAAATACTGTTTTCGGGTGCGCTACACACGGCCAAGGGCCGTGCCAGGCGAACCCGAAACACACGCCGCCGCAGGCGGTTTGATGGAGCATGCAATCGAGGTACAAAATGTGCTGACGATCTCGCGCCTAAATCATCGCAGCATCAAGTACTACAACGACACCGCCAACGAGGCCAAACAGGCTGCCATGAACCGGCAGTCGGCGAACGGCGGTCTTGGCGAGTATTACTCCGACGGCGATACCCGCATCCCGGCATGGCTCGTCGTCGGCGACAAAGGCGCCATCATCGGCGCAACGGGTCTCGACGGGTCGGCTATCGACGGCGGTGAGGCCGACACCGAGGCAGCGACACTCTGGCTCGATGAAGGCATCGCGCCCAGCGGGGCGAGCGGGCGCCAGTTCGACGAAAAGAGTGTGCACGGTTTCGATCTCACGTTCGCCGCGCCCAAGAGCGTCTCGCTGATCAGGGCTCTCACCGACGACGTCGCGGAGAAGGTCATGGTCGCGGCGCATACGAGGGCCGTCGAAGCGACGATGGCGTACCTGCACCGGCACGCGGGCTACACCCGGGTGCACAACCGGCTCACCGGTGAAAAAGACCTCGAACGGCTGCCCGGCCTTGTGGCGATCGCCTACCAGCACGAGACCTCCCGATGCGGCGACCCGCACCTGCACACCCACGTGATCGTCCCCAACCGGCAACCCCGCCGAGACGGCCGGCTGGTCAGCATCGACTCGAAGAGCTTGCACCACGAGGCCAAGGCGGCCGGCATCGTCTACCAGGCAACGTTGCGACACGAGCTGCACGCCGAATGCGGCTTCGAATGGCATCCCGTCGACGCGCACACCGGCATGGCCGAGATCGCCGGCGTCGACCCCCAAAACATCAAGGCATGGTCGCAGCGATCCACCCGGCTGCGCGAATGGGCGCGCAACAACCTCGTGGTCGTCGACGGCGAACCCACCGCCGCGCAGCTGGCCGCCGCGCAGAAGGCCACCCGGCCCGCCAAACCGGAGTCGCTGCCCTGGGCCGAACTCAAGGAGCAATGGCGCACGGACGCGCGCGGCCTGTCGCTGGACCGCGATGCGCATTTCGCGGCGCGCGCCGAGCGCCGCGCACACCACCCAAGCGCGCTGGACCGCGCGCACATCGCCGAGCTGGCCGCGCACATCGACAAACCCGCGTTCACGCGCGCCGACATGGTCGAGCTGATCGGCGCGCAACTGCCGGTCGACGCGCCCGGCGAGCCGCGCGCGCTGATCGAAGCGATGGTCGAGGCGGTCAGTGTGCGCATCAGCGCGCCCCGTGAGGCGCACCACCGCGAGGGACACGAGAAGTTCACGATCGACGCGATCATCGCCGAGGAGGAACGTGTCCTGGAGATGGTCGACGCCGCCGACACCCGCGCACGCCTCGATGTGCGCACACAAGATCTCGGCGACCTGTCGGCCGATCAGGAGCGCGCCATCCGCAACATCGCGGTGTCACCGTTTCTGGTGCAGCCGCTGCAGGCGCCCGCCGGTGCGGGCAAGACCCACTCGCTCAAGGCGTTGCGCGCCGCCGCGCATCGGGCGGGCAAGGAGATGGTCGTGCTCGCGCCCACCGGCAAGGCGGTCGACGAGGCGATGGGCGAGGGCGCGGGCGACCGTGGCCTGACGGTAGCCAAGGCGCTCATGCTGATCGAGGACAACCAACTCAACGTCGACCGCTCCACCGTCGTCATCGTGGACGAAGCGTCGATGGTTGGCACTCCCGAGCTGAAGAAGCTGCTGTCCTGCGCCGCCCTCGGCCGCGCCAAAATGGTCCTCGTCGGCGACGCGTATCAACTCTCCCCCGTCAAGGCCCGCGGCGGCATGTTCGAGCAGTTGTGCGCCGATCTGCCGTGGTCTCAGCGCCTCGGCGAGGTGTGGCGCATGAAAGATCCGGAGGAGCGCGACGCCTCTCTCGCGCTGCGCGCAGCGCACGGCAATCGGTTGCGCACGACGGTGAAGTGGTACCGCGACAACGGCCGGCTGCACGCCGGCGACCCGATCGCGATGGCCGCCGATGCGATGGGTGCCTACCTGAAAGACCGTGCTACCGGGAAGGATTCGCTGTTGATCTGCGACACCTGGGAGATCGCCGATGCGCTGAATCGCCGACTGCACGACGCGCTGACCACGCCGGGGCCGATCGTGAAAGCCGCCCGCGATCAAGAGATCCGCGTCGGCGACTTGATCATGAGCCGAAGCAACGACGTGACGATCGACCTGCGCCCCGGCGCGGGCCACAAACCGGGCGACCGGATCGACCAGGTCCGCAACGGTAACCGCTGGCGGGTGGGCGCCATCGACGACACGACGAATCGCGTTGCCGCCGAACGCCTCACCGATCGCGCGCGTGTCGTATTCGACGGCGAATACCTGCGAGAGCACGTCACGCTGGGTTACGCGGCCACCGTGCACTCCGCCCAGGGCGTCACCGCTGACAGTTGCTACGCCATCCTCGGCGTGGGGTCGTCACGCGCGATGTTGTATGTGGCGATGACTCGGGGCCGTAACAACAACGAAGCCTTCATTTATCAGCGCTTCGGTGGCGAGGGTGACCACGAGCACACCAAGCCGGTGTCCGGGGACGCAATCCACAGGATGCGCCGAGGCAACAAGTACTCGGCCGCGTACCACTTCCGCATGATCCTGGCCAACGACGACCGGCCCCGCACAATGCACGCCGAGGCCGAACGCACCGAGCGTCACCTGCTTCCCGAGATGGTCGCCGATTTGATGCAACGACACGAGTCACGCCGTCGCGCTCGCCGCTCCGCCTGGACGACCCACCTCAGGACGGCCGACGCGTGGGCAGCCGGCCATCAGCGCATGGCCGCCGCAGCGGCGACCCGCACCGGCGGCGTCGACCTCGACGCCGCCGGAACGGAGCTGTAGCGCTTACATGAGCCGGGGCCGCGAATCAATCAACTGGGTGCCATCCGTTGGCCGCGGTGTGTGCATCAGCCAGCGCTTCGGCGCCGGTAATGGCCTTAGGTGGGCAGCCGGCGGTTGATCAGCAGCGCCGCCAGTGCGGCCAGCGCGATCACCGCCGCGCCGAGCCGCAGCCAGCCGAGGCTGGCGTCACCGGTAATGGTCTCGTAGCCGATCTGCTCCTGCAGGTTGGTGAAGACCTGCTTGAGCTGCTCGAGGCTGGACGCGGTGTATGCCTGGCCGCCGGACAGTTGGGCGATCTTCTTGAGCATCACGTTGTCGACGGGCACCGGCTGGGTCTGGCCGTTGACGGTGACGGTGCCGTACGGGGTGCCGAACGACACGGTCGAGATCGGCACGCCCTGGTCCTTGGCGGTGCGGGCGGCGGTATACGCGCCCTTGGGGTTGTCCGGATTGGACGGCACCGTCTCCTTACCGTCGGACATCAGGACGATGCGCGCAGGCGGTGGTGCGTCCCCGCCGCCGATCACCGCGCCGACGGTGGCGATGGCCTGCAGCGCGGTGAAGATGCCTTCACCCGTCGCGGTGCGGTCGGCCAGTTGCAGTTTATCGATCGCGTTCTTGGTCGCGTCGCGGTTCGTGGTCGG
>DATARY010000097.1:0-25802 GCA_036263935.1 Mycobacterium sp. | reverse complement strand
GCTGTCGATCTGCGACCGGTTCCCGACCGCGATGATGCGGCCGTCGGCCACCGCGATCGCTTCTGCAGTCGGCTGGAGATCGTCGACGGTGAGAACGGTTCCACGAATGACCAGGTCAGCAGCCGGCATAAGGCCATCCTTTCAGGCTAAGGAAGATTCTTTTGAAGAAATTCGGGTCGGGTGTCGATTTGGGCCGGTTGCCGTTCGACGTGTCAACGAGGGCACGATGGACGGGCCCCTTCCCGACGAAGAAGGAGACATAACAATGTCGCGTTACATGCTGATCATGCGGTCGACCCCCGAGGCCGAGCAGGCCATGGAGAACATTGATTTCAACGAGATCATCGCCGCGATGGGCCGCTACAACGAGGCGCTCATCAAGGCCGGTGTGATGCTGGCCGGCGAGGGCCTGACGGGACCCGACGAGGGCTTCGTCGTCGACTTCAGCTCCGATCCTCCTGTGGTGACCGACGGTCCATACACCGAAGCCAAGGAGCTGTTCAACGGGTTTTGGATCCTCGACGTGTCGTCGAAGGAAGAGGCCAAGCAGTGGGCGCAGAGGTGCCCGCTTGGCCCCGGCGTCACGCTCGAGGTGCGTCGGGTGGCCGAGTCCGACGAGTTTCCGCAGGACAACGAGTGGATCCAGAAGGAAATCCAGTGGCGCGCCGACCTCGCCGAGAAGATCGCTGCCGGCGCCAGGGCAGAGGCCCAGAAGGCCGCGAACCGCTGATATCACGGATGCGCGGCAGCCCGTTCTGTAACACGTTCTAGTCTTAGGGGCTATGACTCAGGACGAGCTGCTGCGCCATCCCCTCCATTCCGGCCACCTCACGGTCGGTGCTCTTAAGCGCAACAAAGACAAGCCGGTGCTGTTCCTCGGCGACACCACACTGACCGGCGGCGAGCTCGCCGAACGCATCAGCCAGTACATTCAGGCGTTTGAGGCGCTGGGCGCGGGCACAGGCACCGCGGTCGGGCTGCTGTCGCTGAACCGGCCCGAGGTGCTGATGATCATCGGCGCGGGCCAGACACAGGGCTATCGCCGCACCGCACTACACCCTCTCGGCTCGCTGGACGATCACGCCTACGTGCTGTCCGACGCCGGGATCACCTCGCTGATCATCGACCCCAACCCGATGTTCGTCGAACGCGCGCTGGGCCTGCTGGAGAAGGTGCCGTCGCTCAAGCAGATCCTCACCATCGGCGCGGTGCCCGAGGCTTTATCGGAGGTCGCCGTTGATCTGACGGCCGAGGCCGCGAAGTACTCGCCACAGCCGTTGGTGGCCGCCGACCTGTCGCCCGATCACATCGGCGGGCTGACCTACACCGGCGGCACGACCGGCAAGCCGAAGGGCGTCATCGGCACCGTCCAGTCGATCACCACGATGACGACGGTTCAGCTCGCCGAGTGGGAGTGGCCCGAGCATCCGAAGTTCCTGATGTGCACGCCGCTGTCGCATGCGGGGGCGGCGTTCTTCGTGCCGACGATCGTCAAGGGCGGCGAGATGGTTGTGCTGTCGAAGTTCGACCCCGCCGAGGTGCTGCGCGTCATCGAGGAGCAGAAGATCACGGCGACGATGCTGGTGCCGTCGATGATCTATGCGCTGATGGACCACCCCGATTCGCACACCCGTGACCTGTCGTCCTTGGAGACCGTCTATTACGGCGCGTCGGCGATGAACCCGGTGCGGCTGGCCGAGGCGATCCGCCGGTTCGGCCCGATCTTCGCCCAGTATTACGGGCAGTCCGAGGCGCCGATGGTCATCACGTATCTGGCCAAGGGCGATCACGACGAGAAGCGGCTGACGTCATGCGGGCGGCCGACGCTGTTCGCGCGGACGGCACTGCTGGGCGAGGACGGAAACCCGGTGCCGCGGGGCGAGGTCGGCGAGATCTGCGTGTCCGGTCCTCTGCTGTGCGGCGGGTATTGGAACCTGCCGGAGGCGACGGCCGAGTTGTTCAAGGACGGCTGGATGCACACCGGCGACCTGGCCCGCGAGGACGAGGACGGCTTCTGGTACATCGTCGACCGGACCAAGGACATGATCGTCACCGGCGGCTTCAACGTGTTCCCGCGCGAGGTGGAAGACGTCGTCGCAGAGCATCCTTCGGTCGCGCAGGTGTGCGTGATCGGCACCCCGGACGAGAAGTGGGGTGAGGCGGTGACGGCGGTGGTCGTGCTGCGGCCCGACGCGCCTTCCGATGAGGAATCGGTGGCCGTTATGACCGCCGAGATCCAGACCGCGGTCAAGGAACGCAAGGGCGCTGTGCAGTCGCCGAAACAGGTGATCGTCGTCGACTCGGTGCCGGTGACGGCTTTGGGCAAGCCGGACAAGAAGACAGTGCGCGCGCAGTTCTGGGAGGGCGTCAGCCGCGCGGTGGGCTGACGGGCGCAGGCGCGAGCCACGCTCAATCCAGCAGTTGGTCGATCTCAAACGCCAGGCGCGCGATGCGCTGTTCTTCGCTCGGAATGCCCTCGACGTCCTCGCTGGCACGGCGCCAACCCAGTCGCCACAGGCGGGCAGCGACGCGGTCGCCGATGCCCGCATAGGGGTTTAGACGCGTATGCGGAAACGCCTCTCGGCCTTCCCTGTACGCGCTGACCAGCCGATGCGTCATAGCTACTAACTTTGCGCGCGAGCATCCGCAAGAGCGCCTTTTACGTCGGCGTGTCGGGACACTTTGCGTCCCCGGCTGACGCGTGGGCCCACCCGGCAGAATGGATGACCGTGCCGACCACCGATCTGCAGCAGACCGTCGACGCGGTGTGGCGGATGGAGGCGGCCAGGATCGTCGCGACGCTGACGCGGGCGGTCGGCGACGTCGGACTGGCCGAGGACCTGGCGCAGGAAGCGCTCGTCGACGCGATGACGCAGTGGCCGTCATCGGGCGTGCCGCGCAATGCCGGTGCATGGTTGACGACCGTCGCCAAACGCAGGGCGATCGACCTCTGGCGTCGGCAGGAGAACCTCGACACGAAGTACGCGGCGCTGGCGCGAGACCTCGAGACGCAGGTCCGTGACTTTCCTGAGGCATGGGATCCCGACCGCATCGATGATGACGTGCTGCGGCTTGTGTTCATCTCGGCCCATCCGGTGCTGTCGCGGGAGGGGCAGATCGCGCTGACCCTGCGCGTGGTGGGCGGCCTGACCACCGAGGAGATCGCCCGCGCGTTCCTGGCGTCGACGCCGACGATCGCCGCGCGGATCACCCGTGCCAAGAAGACGCTGGGCGCCGCCAACGTGCCCTTCGAGGTGCCGGATCGCTCGGCGTACCCGCGGCGGCTGTCGGCCGTGCTGAGCGTGATCTACCTGATCTACAACGAGGGCTATTCGGCGTCATTCGGGCAGCGCTGGATCCGAGACGAGCTGTGCACCGAGGCGTTGCGGCTCGGCCGGGTGCTCGCGGCGCTGGTGCCCGACGAGGCCGAGGTGCACGGACTCGTGGCGTTGATGGAGTTTCAGTCGTCGCGGTTCGCGGCGCGCACGGACACCGACGGTAGGCCCATCCTGCTGGAGGACCAGAACCGGACGAAATGGGATCGCGCGCAGATCCAGCGTGGGGTGGCCGCACTGGAACGGGCCGCGAATGCCTTACAGCGCAGGGGCATCGGTTGGGGCCCGTATGCGCTGCAGGCCGCGATTGCCGAATGCCACGCCGTGGCCCCGACCGCCGGCGATACCGATTGGGCGCGCATCGTCCTGCTGTATGACGGGCTCCTGCAGGTGGCCCCGTCGCCGGTCATCGAGCTCAACCGGGCGGTCGCGGTGGCCATGGCTGATCCTTTGACGGGTCCCGCGTCGGCACTGGCCATCGTCGACGGCCTGACCGGACTGGGCGGTTCGTACCTATTGCCGAGCGTGCGCGGTGAGCTGCTGGCCCGGCTGGGCCGCAACGCCGAAGCCGCCGCGGAGTTCGACCGCGCCGCGACGATGACCGACAACGAATGCGAGCGGGAAGTATTGCGGGACAAGGCCGCTCGAGCACGTGGTTAGCATGGGACGGATGAACCGGGTCAACGCCGTGCTGTTCGACTACTCCGGCACGCTGTTCCGCCTCGAGGAGGAGGAGAGCTGGTTCGAGGGCATGGAGGTCGACGAGCATGAGGTCGACGGCCACGTCCAGGCCGAGCTGATGCGCCGGCTCACCGCGCCCACCGGCCGCTCCGTCGAAATGACTGAAGAGGCCTACCACGCGTGGTGTAACCGAGACCTCGCCCCGCACCTGCACCGCGAGGCGTATCTGCATGTGCTGCGCGAGTCAGGCCTGGCTGACGACCACGCCGAGGCGCTGTACGGCCGGGTGATCGATCCGCGGAGCTGGACGCCCTACCCCGACACCGCCGACGTGCTCAAGGGCCTTCACCAGCAGGGCATCAAGACCGCTGTGGTGTCCAACATCGCGTTCGACGTGCGCCCGGCCTTCCATGCGATCGGCGTCGCCGACGACGTCGACGAGTTCGTGCTGTCGTTCGAGGTCGGCGCCATCAAGCCCGACCCCGCGATCTTCGAAGCCGCGCTCTCGCGGCTGCGCGTGGACGCCGAGAACGCCGTGATGGTCGGGGACAGCGACGAAGCCGACGGCGGCGCCCGCGCGGTCGGTTGCGCGTTCATTCTCGTCGACCCGCTGCCTACCGCTGAGCGAACCGACGGGCTGCGAACGGCGTTAATTAAATCCGGCGTGAGGATCTGACCCGTGACCGAACTGGCGGGGCTCGCAGGCCGATCACGTAGCGTCGCGGATATGTCCGACAGCGCGCGCGTCCGGCCGCCATGGTGGCTGAAGTATCTCAACACAGTGATGATCGGGTTGTCACGGCTCGGCGCCAACTTCGGCCCGGTCGTGCTGACGGTGCCCGGCCGTAAGTCGGGTAAGCCGCGGTCGACCCCCGTGACGCCGATGACCGTCGACGGCAAGGAGTACATCGTCGGTGGCCTTCCCGGCGCGGATTGGGCGGCCAACGCCAGGGCCGCGGGCGAGGGCACGCTGCAGCGTGGCCGCCGCGCCGAGCGGGTCCGGTTCGTCGAAATGTCCGCCGAGCAGGCCCGGCCGCTGCTGCGGGAGTTCCCGGTCAGGGTGCCGAACGGGGTCGGCTTCATCAAGAGCGCCGGCCTGGTCACCGGACCCAATCCCGACGAGTTCGAGGCCCTCGCCGGTCGGTGCGCGGTCTTTCGCCTCGATCCGGTAAACGCATGAGCGACAACCCTTTTGACCCGTCGGCCTGGCAGCCCGTCGACGGCTTTGGCCTGACGGACGTCACCTATCACCGGCACGTCGTCGACGGCACACTTCAGCCGACGGTGCGGGTGGCGTTCGACCGACCCGAGGTGCGCAATGCGTTTCGGCCGCACACCGTCGATGAGCTCTACCGCGTGCTCGAACACGCGCGGATGTCCCCCGGCGTCGGTGTCGTGCTGCTGACCGGCAACGGCCCCAGCCCGAAGGACGGCGGCTGGGCGTTCTGCTCCGGCGGCGATCAGCGCATCCGCGGGCGCACCGGCTACCAGTACGCGTCCGGCGAGTCCGCCGACAGCGTCGATGTGGCACGCGCAGGGCGGCTGCACATTCTCGAGGTGCAACGGCTGATCCGGTTCATGCCGAAGGTCGTCATCTGCCTTGTGAACGGTTGGGCCGCGGGCGGCGGGCACAGCCTGCACGTGGTGTGCGACCTGACGTTGGCCAGCCGAGAGCATGCCCGGTTCAAGCAGACCGACGCCGACGTCGGCAGCTTCGACGGCGGTTACGGCAGTGCATATCTGGCGCGGCAGGTGGGTCAGAAGTTCGCCCGCGAGATCTTTTTCCTCGGCCGCGCCTACACCGCCGAACAGATGCACGCGATGGGTGCGGTGAACGAGGTCGTCCATCACGCCGACCTGGAAACGGTTGGCCTGCAGTGGGCCAAGGAGATCAACGGTAAGTCGCCGATGGCGCAGCGCATGCTCAAGTTCGCGTTCAATCTCATCGATGACGGGCTAGTAGGCCAGCAGATATTCGCCGGTGAGACAACGCGATTGGCGTACATGACCGACGAGGCGGTCGAGGGCCGCGACGCGTTCCTTCAGAAGCGCGATCCGGATTGGACGCCGTTCCCGCGTTACTTTTGAGATGCGAAATCGTAAGCGAGTCAGCCCCGTCGGGTTATTGACACTGTTTGTGCTACTGCTGTCTGCCTGCAATGCCAACCCCCCTGACCGGCGCGCAGACGTTCAGTCCTTGACGAACCAGATCCGCGCCACGCCCGGTGTGCTCGCCGCGACCAACGAAGTCGGCGACAACCGCGCTCAGGGCCTGGTCTACTTCACCCTCGACATCGACGTGGCCGACGATCTCACCAGCGATCAACTCGCGGCGATCACCGCACATTATCTGCGGGAACTTCGAACCGGACGCTACGCCGACTACCGCGCCGAGTTGGACGTGCGCCGCGGCTGGAACGTCTTCGCCGTCGACAGCGGGGAACTGCCCATCGCCAACGCCGATCAGATCCTGCAACAGTCCAGGGACTGGGTGGCGCTGCGGCACGAATTCCCGGGCGCCACAATCAGATTCCGCGCCACCATCGCGCACCCCAACGGCCAGATGCCGATCCAGGAGTTTGGGCACTCCAATACCGCCACCATCACACTTGGCGGCGACGCCGATTACGTCGACGTCGCGGGCGCCGCCCGCCGCGTTTCCGATCGGTTTCCGAACCTCACCGGGATGGATTGGACCATCAATGCCGGCAAGGATCACCCCGCACAGATCGTGACCTCACGGCGCCTGCCCACGGCTGCCGAGATCGACGTTTGGAACAAGCTCAACTCCGACCAGTCGATCCCGCACATCGACAGGCTCAGGATCAATGGGCCCGTCACGCCACCGGTGTGGATCTCCGAGGAAACGACGCAGTCTCGCGAGGTCGCGCTCGCACTTCAGCTGGCACAGCGGCACCTACCGATCGCTGCGACCCTTCCCGCACCGGTCCTTTACACCTCGAGCGATCAGCTCACCGGCCACATCGGTGGGAGGGGCTATGCCAGGGGACCCGTATCGGTCACCGTCGGCGGATGCACGAAACATGATCCGCTGGTGTACCTGCCGATTCCGGCAGAACAAGCCCTGATCAACAGGTACGAGAGCTGTTCCCGCTAATGCGTTCGGCGCGGCCCCCCTAAACTCACAAGGCGTGAGAAAGAGCCCCCTGCGCGCGCTGTCTAAACAGATCTTTCTGGCCACGATGCGCCCGCCGATCCCGCCGCAACTGCAGCTCTATCGCCCGGGACGCGACATCGACCTGAATGGCAAGCGGATCCTGCTCACCGGCGCATCGTCGGGCATCGGCGAGGCGGCCGCGGAGAAGTTCGCCCGCCGGGGCGCCACCGTGGTGGTGGCCGCGCGCCGCCAGGAACTGCTTGACGAACTCGTCGCCCGGATCACCGATGCGGGCGGCACCGCGCAGGCTCATGCGTGCGACCTGTCCGACCTCGACGCCGTCGACGAGCTCGTCGCGAAGGTTGAGGGCGATCTGGGCGGCATCGACATCCTGATCAACAACGCGGGCCGGTCGATCCGCAGGCCGCTGGCCGAATCGCTGGAGCGCTGGCACGACGTCGAGCGCACGATGGCGCTGAACTACTACTCGCCGCTGCGACTGATCCGCGGCCTCGCCCCGGGGATGCGCGAGCGCGGCGACGGCCACATCATCAACGTGTCGACGTGGGGCGTGCTCAGCGAGTCGTCTCCGCTGTTCTCGGTCTACAACGCGTCGAAAGCGGCGCTCACCGCCGTCAGCCGGATCATCGAAACCGAGTGGGGTGAGCAGGGTGTGCATTCGACGACGCTGTTCTACCCGCTGGTCTTGACGCCGATGATCGCGCCAACCCGGGCGTATGACGGCCTGCCGGGGTTGAGCGCCGCCGAAGCGGCCGACTGGATGATCACCGCGGCCCGTGTCCGCCCCGTGCGCATCGCCCCGCGCATGGCGGTGACCGCCCAAGTCGTGAACAGCTTCGCACCCGGCGCAGTCAACGCGCTGATGAGGCGACAGCGCTTACAACCCAACAGCTGAACCGGGCGGGTGTCGGCCGCCGCATCGGGTGACCGACGTGATAGACACAAGCTCATGGAGATCCTGGCCAGCCGGATGCTCATCCGGCCGGCCGATTACCAGCGCTCACTGCGGTTCTACCGCGACGAGCTCGGGCTGGCGATCGCCCGCGACTACGGCGCGGGCACAGTGTTTTACGCGGGCCAGTCGCTGATCGAGCTCGCCGGCCACGGCGAGCCGAGGGCCGGCGGCACGATGTGGCTTCAGGTCCGCGATGTATATGTCGCCGAGAAGGAGTTGGGCGACCGCGGGGTGCCGATCACCCGCGAGGCCCGGCAGGAGCCGTGGGGGCTGCACGAGATGCACGTGACCGACCCCGATGGCGTGCTGCTGATCTTCGTGCAGGTGCCGGAAAACCATCCGCTGCGCCGCGACACCAGACGCTGAACGGCCCCCGACTCGAAAGCCGAGGGCCGCCCAACTGGATGTGGTTTCAGCGAGCCGTCGCCGCCAGCGGCCACCCGACGGAAGCCAACCGCGCGGCGACCTGGTGGATCTCCTCCGGGTTGGGTTCCTTGTCGATCACCGACTGCACGGCCTTGCGGATCTCGTCCTCGGTCACCGTTTCGGTGTCGTTCTTCTTCAGGATCGACTGGGCCGCCTCGATAACCTCCTCCTCCGTCAGCGACCGCTTCAGCAGCGCCAGGAGCGGGAAGTAGTCCTTCGGTGGGACACCCTCCGGGTAGCCCTCGTGCAGCCAGGCCAGCACGTTGTCCAGGACAGTGTGGTTCTCGGTCATTGCGCAATCACCTCACTACTTGGGAACCATGGGGAACAGGTCGATGCCGAAGTGGTGGATGATCGTCGCGCGGGCGATAAAGGCCACCGCGGTGATGATCACCCAGCCGACGAAGAGGAACAGCAGGATGCCCAGGTACTTCAGCGCCGGGTTGGGCGCTGACGTGGTGCCGTCCGGGTGTTCTCCGCCGGCACCGGCCGAGTAGGCCAGCATGCCCACCGCGAAGACCGCGGGCAGGCCGGCGCCGAGAACGAGGCCCACGAAGAGCACCTTGCTGATGGCTTCTACGAATGTCATCAATGTTTCCTTTTGCTAGGCGGAATGGGCTCGATCAGACCGCGGCCTTGGGCTTGGTTTCTTTGGCAGCCTCGCGGACGTCGGCGGGGACCACGGAGTTGGTCGAGGAGTCCCAATCGGCGTTGACGTTCTTGCTGTCGACCTTCTGCTGCTGGGCACGCCACCAGATGTAGAAGGACAGGGCGCACAGGATGATGAAGATCACGCCGTCACCTGCCAGGTCCGAACCGGTGACCGACTCGACACCGCTCGACAGCCAGAACGCCAGCGCCCCAACGATTGCGGCGGCGGGCAGGGTGATCAGCCACGCCACCACCATGCGGCCCGCGACCGCCCAGCGCACCTCGGCACCGGGCTTGCCGACGCCGCTGCCCAGGATCGAGCCGGTCGCCACGTGGGTGGTCGACAGTGCCATGCCGGCGGCGCTGGAGCTCAGGATGATGGCGGCCGACGACGCCTCGGCGGCGAAGCCCTGCGGTGACTCGATCTCGACCAATCCCTTTCCGAGGGTGCGGATCACGCGCCAACCACCGATGTAGGTGCCGAGGCCGATCGCGAGCGCGCAGCTGAAGATGATCCAGAACGGCAGGCCGTCCTTCTTCACGTCGCCGGTAAGGTGGCCGGTGGTGATGAGCGCGAGCGCGATGACACCCATGGTCTTCTGCGCGTCGTTGGTGCCGTGCGAGAGCGCCACGAGCGAGGCGGTGGCGATCTGGCCCCAGCGGAAGCCCTCTTCGCGACGTTTCACCATCACGGCGCGGGTGATGCGGTAGACCAGCCAGGTCCCGCATGCGGCGACCAGGCAGGCGATCACCGGAGCGGCAACCGCGGGGATCAGCACCTTCTGTGTGACGCCACTCCAGTTGACACCGGTGCTACCTAGCGCGGCCAGCCCGGCGCCGATCAGCCCGCCGAACAGCGCGTGCGAGGAGCTGGACGGGATGCCGAACAGCCAGGTGAGCAGGTTCCACAGGATGCCGCCCATGAGGCCGGCGAAGATGATCATCAGGCCCATCGACGGACTGATCGACGGGACCAGGTGACCCGTCTTGCTGTCCTGCACTTTCAGGACCGACGTGGTCACGGTGACCGCGACCTCGACCGAGAGGAAGGCGCCGACGAGGTTGAGGACGCCTGCCAGCAGCACGGCGGTCTTGGGCTTCAACGCACCGGTGGCGATTGAGGTCGCCATGGCGTTTCCGGTGTCGTGGAATCCGTTGGTAAAGTCGAAGGCCAGTGCCGTTGCGATCAACAGCACCAGGATGATCATCTCTGTGCTCATGGCTGCTAATTCTGGGGCTAGGGCCGCGCATTTGACCAGCGAGTAGCCACCCTAAAAAACGCTCTGACCTGGGCATTTGCCGTCTCCAGCGATGTGTTCATCAATTGTTCACGCGTCGTCTCGGGCGCGTTGGTCTCTCGCGTCAATCTGCGTTTGCGCGCCGCCCCACTACGATCGGTCTGTCGTGGGATCCGAGGCCGGCCGATCGACCGTGGGGGTGTGGGTGTGACCAATTTTCTCGCCAGGATCGTTGCCTGGATCACCTCCGGCTATCCGGAGGGGGTGCCGGGTCCCGATCGGGTGCCGTTGTTGGCGTTGCTGCAACGACGTCTTACCGACGACGAGGTCAAGCTCGTCGCACAAGCGCTGATCGACCGTGGTGAATTCGACCACGTCGATATCGGCGTGTTGATCACGCAGATCACCGATGAGCTTCCGGCCGAAGCGGATATCGATCGGGTGCGGGCGCGCTTGGCAGCCAAGGGATGGCCGCTGGACGACCCGCGTGACGCTGAGGACGCCGAATAGCCGTCCTGCGCGCGGTCGCCGTGCCTTCTGGCGTTTCGGCGCTGTCGGCGATTCCCGATGTCGAGGGCGCCCTTAGCGGAGGTGCGTCGTTGCTTCTGGTGCCGGCCGACGATCCGCGCGAATCCTCGTTGCTGACAACGTCGTTGCGGGCCGGCCAGGAGATCGACCCCGATGTGGCGGTGGTGGTGTCGACGTCGGGAACGACCGGGATGCCCAAAGGCGCGTTACTTAGCGCATCCGCGTTGACGGCAAGCGCTGAGGCGACACATCGCCGGCTGGGCGGGCCGGGTCGGTGGCTGCTCGCGCTGCCCGCCCACCACATCGCCGGCCTACAGGTATTGGTGCGCAGCGTCGTCGCGGGTACCACACCGGTCGCCGTTGCCGCGGGCCTTGATGCCGACGAATTGGCCTCTGCCGTGGCGTCATTGGGTTCGGGTCGACGGTACGCCTCGCTGGTCGCGGCGCAGTTGGACAAGGCGCTGTTGAACTCCGAAGCGACCGAGGCGTTGGCTTCGTTGGACGCGGTGCTGGTAGGCGGCGGCCCGATGCCTGCGGGAGTGGCTGAAAAGGCTTCGGCAGCAGGAATTTCGGTGGTCCGCACGTACGGGATGAGCGAGACGGCCGGTGGTTGCGTGTACGACGGCGTCGCCCTGGACGGGGTGCGGGTGCGCATCGACGACGGTCGGGTGGTGCTCGGCGGCGTCACGCTGGCCAACGGCTACCGCAATCCGGTGGCACCCGACCCGTTCGCGGAGCCCGGCTGGTTTCGCACCGATGACATTGGCGCCGTTGACGATTCGGGTGCGTTGCGGGTGCTCGGCCGGGTGGACGACGCGATCAGCACAGGCGGTCTGACCGTGTTGCCACAGCTGGTCGAGGCGGCGCTGGTTACGCATCCCGCCGTGGCCGACTGCGCGGTGTTCGGGGTGTCCGACGGCCGGCTTGGCCAGCGCGTCGTAGCGGCGGTGGTGGTGGCCGCCGGGTATCAGCCCACTGGACTGGAGGAGATGCGCGCGCACGCCACGCAGACGCTGGACCCCACCGCGGCGCCGCGGGAACTTCATGTGGTCGACGAACTGCCGCGCAGAGGCATCGGCAAGGTCGACCGGCGCGCGCTGGCGGCGCGGTTCGGGGGGTGAGCGGCGCATCACCTGGCGAGCAGCGCCAGCCGTTCGTCCAGGGTGGCGTGGAAGTGTCCGATGGCGCTTTCGTGCGTGCCGAACTCGACGAACGTGTTCGCGCCCGCGCGCAAGCCCCGCTGCACGCCCTCCGACATGTCGTTGTCCTCGATACCGCCCTGCGCGATCAGGCCGCCCGCACCCGCACCCGCACCAGCCACCCGGTCCGCGGACAGCTTCTTTGCCGCCTCCGCGGTGGCCAAGGCGTAGTAGATCATCGTGGTGTGGTCGACGTCCACCGGGTCGATCACGACGACGAGCACCTGATCCGGGAACGTCGCCACTATGACGTTCGGGAATAACTGATAGACGAATGTCACGCGATGGTCGATCACCCACGTCGACTCGGGACGGTCGCGGAGGCGCTCAATGTTCTTATAGGGGAACGTAATCCGGGTGTTCGGCCCGAACGCTTCGACGACGTTGAGGTCGTCATACTGCAGCGGATAGAACGTGTCCCTGTGTGTCGTGCGGATGTGATAGCCCTCCAGGAACTGCTCGACGAGCACCTTCCAGTTCATCGCCCGCTGTCCCGCGTTGACGAGCAAGAGCCGCTCGGCGGGCATGAGCTTGTCTCGCCACGGCGTTCCCTCGGTGAGGGCCGCCAGCGCACCGTCGACGCCACCGGTAGCCGCGGGTTCCAGCGGGCCGATCACGATGAGGCCGTCGACCTCCCAACTCGGGACCTCGACCAGCCCCCGGCTCGGCATGTCGAGGTCGGGAAAGGCGTCTTCATGCGGAACGTGCGCGAGCGTGCCGTCCAGCCGATACGTCCAGCCGTGGTAGCGGCACACCAGCGCCTGGGCGCAGCCGGGTCCCTCGACGAGCGCCATGCCGCGATGCCGGCACGCGTTGCGGAACACGCGGGCCCGGTGATCGCGCCCGCGTACGGCGAACAACGGCACACCGAAGCAGTCCCGCTCAACGTGGTCGCCGGGTTTCGGGATCGCCGCGGCCGGTACGAAAACGCTTGGCATGGCGCGCAGCACGCGCAGTTCGTCGGCGAAACGATCAGGGTCGAGGTAGTTCTCGACGGGTTCACGCCAGGCGTGGCCCTCGTCGGTTGTCCCCGCGTCGATGTGCGTGAGGAGCCGGCGAACGATCTCCACGTCATCGGCGACCAGAGATGTTGTCGGAGTGCTCATGCTGTGCAAGTATCACACTGTGAGCGTCACGCGTCAATGGTTGTGTGATACACGGCCGCTCAGCGCCCGGTCGGTGCTCGCGTCGGCGCTGCTCGGGGCCGACGAGCCTCACCTGTCCGTCGGTGAGCTCATCGCGTTCGCGTCACTCTTCGGCATCAGCGAGGGAGCGACGCGGACGTGCCTGTGGCGGATGGCGTCCAACGGCGAGCTCACCGCCGACAACGGCAGCTACGCGCTCACCGGGCGCCTTCTCGAACGCCGCGAGCGCGTGGACGAGGCGTCCAGGACCAACGACGCGCCCGCGCGCGAGTGGGACGGAACGTGGGAGCTTGCCGTCGTCTCGGTCGACCGACGGCCGGCGGCCGATCGCCTCGAGTTGCGCAGGGCCGCCGCCGTGCTGCACCTGGCCGAACTTCGCGAAGGGGTGTGGATCCGGCCGGACAACCTCGACCCCCAACGACTGCCGACGTCGCGGGCGGTGCTCGACGAGCAATGCACGCACTTTCATCACGCCACCACTGACATCACCGCGGCCACCATGAGATCCGTTTTCTCCCTCGATGACTGGGCGAACACCGCCCGTCGGCTCATCGTGGCGATGGACGACGCGCACGGCGACGAAACCGAGAGCTTTCGCTACCAGTTCGCGTTGTCGATCGCCGTCGTGCGTCATCTGCAGCTTGATCCGATGCTGCCGTCGCAGGTCGTACCCTCGGACTGGCCGGGAGGCCACCTGCGAAGCAGCTACCGCCGGTTCGACGCGGGGTTCAAGCGGCGTATGAATAGAGCATTCCGCAAGGCCGACGTCTAGACCTTGACGGTCACCGGTCCGACGTTCCAGATGTCGTCGCAATACTCCGTGATGGCGCGGTCCGACGAAAACTTGCCGCTGCGGGCGGTGTTCAGGATCGACATCCGCGTCCAGGTTTCGGTGTCCCGCCAGGCGGCGCTCACTTTTTCCTGGCATTCGATGTACGCCGGGTAGTCGGCGAGGACCAGGAACGGGTCGTCGTAGCGCAGGTTGTCGACCAGCGGGCGAAACACCTCGGTGTCACCATGCGAGAATCGCCCGCTCGCAATCAGATCCAGCACCGCCTTCAGCTCCTCGTTGAGGTAGATGTGGTCCATCGGCCGGTAGCCCTCGCGCTTGATGCGCTCGACGTCGTCTACCGTCAGCCCGAACAGGAAGAAGTTCTCCGCACCGGCCTCCTCGCGCATCTCGACGTTGGCGCCGTCGAGCGTGCCGATGGTCAGCGCTCCGTTGATCATGAACTTCATGTTGCCGGTGCCCGACGCCTCCTTGCCTGCGGTGGAGATCTGCTCGGACAGGTCCGCGGCCGGATAGATCAGATGGGCGTTCTGCACGTTGAAGTTCGGCACGAACGCGACCTTCAGGTACCGGTTGACGTCCGGGTCGGCGTTAACCGTCTCGGCGACTGCGTTGATCAGCTTGATGATCCGCTTGGCCATGAAGTAGCCGGGCGCCGCCTTGCCGCCGAAAATGAAGGCCCGCGGCGGGATCTCGAGGTTCGGGTTCTGCTTCAGCCGGTGGTACAGCGTGACGATGTGCAGCACGTTGAGGTGCTGGCGCTTGTACTCGTGGATGCGCTTGACCTGAATGTCGAAGAGCCAGTCGGGATTCAGCTCCACACCGGTCGTCGACCGAACGTAGTCGGCGAGGCGGGCCTTGTTGGCCCGCTTGACTGCGCGCCACTGGCCACGGAACGCGGCTTCGTCGGCGAAGGGCTCGAGCCCACGCAGCTTCTCCAGGTCAACCAGCCAGCCCTCACCGATCGTGTCGTCGAGCAGCTCACGCAGGCCTGGGTTGGCGAGCGCCAGAAACCGCCGCGGTGTGACGCCGTTGGTCTTGTTGGAAAACCGCTCGGGCCACAGCTCGTAAAAGTCTTTGAGCACACTTTTTTCCAGCAACTCGGTGTGCAGGGCGGCGACGCCGTTGACGGCGTGGCTGCCCACGGTGGCCAGATGAGCCATCCGCACCTTCTTGCCACCTTCTTCGTCGATCAGCGACATCCGCCGCACCCTGTTGTCGTCGCCGGGGAACTTCGCGCGCACCTCATCGAGGAACCTTCGGTTGATCTCGTAGATGATCTCGAGGTGCCGCGGAAGGCACTCGGCGAACATTTCCAGCGGCCAGGTCTCCAGCGCCTCCGGCAACAGGGTGTGGTTGGTGTAGCCGAAGGACGCCACCGTGATCGCCCATGCCTCATCCCAATCGAGATGGCGTTCGTCGATCAGGATCCGCATGAGTTCGGCGACGCCGATCGACGGATGCGTGTCGTTGAGCTGTATCGCGAACTGCTCCGGTAGCGCCTGCACAGGAAGGTTCGCCAGGTCCTCCAGGATGTGGAGGATGTCCTGCAAGGAGCAGGACACGAAGAAGTACTGCTGCAGCAGGCGCAGCCGCTTGCCCGCCTCCGGTTCGTCATTCGGGTAGAGCACCTTGGTGACCGTCTCCGAGGTGACCTCGTCCTCCACCGCCTTGTAGTAGTCGCCGGTGTTGAACGCATCAAGGGCGAACGACTCGACGGCCCGTGCGCTCCACAACGTCAGCGTGTCGCAGGTGTTGACGTTGTAGCCCTGGATGGGTGTGTCGAAAGAGATTCCCTTGAGCACCTTCGCCGGCACCCAGCGCACCCGGTAGTCGCCGGTCCCGTCGACGTAGGACTCGGTGTGCCCGCCCCACAGCACCCGGTAGCTGACGTCGGGTTTGGGTATTTCCCAAGGGTTTCCGTTGACCAGCCAGTTGTCGGTCCGCTCGACCTGCCAGCCGTCGCGGATCTCCTGGTCGAAGATGCCGAACTCGTAGCGGATGCCGTAGCCGATGGCCGGCCGTTCGAGCGCCGCCAGCGAGTCGAGATAACACGCCGCGAGCCGCCCGAGGCCGCCGTTGCCCAGCCCGGGCTCCTCCTCGCACGCGAGCACCTCGTCGAGGTCCTGCCCCAGCGCCGCCAGCGCCGCACGCGCCTCGTCCTCGATCTCGAGGTTCAGAAGGTTGTTCCCGAGCTGGGGGCCCATCAAGAATTCGGCCGACAGGTAGCAGGCCACCTTCTTGGACAGGTCGAGGAAGGTCTGCGTGGTGGCGATCCAGCGCCGTTGCATGCGGTCACGCACGGCCAGGGACAGCGCCCGGTAGTAATGCTCGGGGGTCAGGACGGCCGCGGGGCGACCGATCGAGTAGAGCAGGTGGTCGGTGATGGCCCGCTGCAGCGTCTCAGCGTGCAGCCCGGTTCGGCTGTGCTCTTCGGTGTCGGCTGAGGTGGTGGCGGGTGGCTGAACTACGTCGGTCATTTGCCAGAGTGTGACAGCGGTTGACGTCGTCAAAATGAACTTTCGAACACGTACAGGCGACGCCGCGCTCAGCCACCCGCCGCTCGGCGCCGGGTTCAGATCTGGTTGATGCCGCCGTCGACCGGGATGTCCGCTCCTGTGGTGAAGCTGCTGAGGTCCGACGCCAGGAACAGCGCCGCGTTGGCGACCTCTTCTGGCGTGCCGTAGCGGCCCAGCGGGACGACGCTGCGCTGGTAGTTCTCGAACTGCTCTTGGGCGTTCGGCCCGGGGATCAGCATGCCGGCGAGCTTGTCGATTCCCGGTGTGTCGGTGGCGCCGGGGCTGACCACGTTGACGCGAATCTTGCGATCGCGCAACTCACTTGCCCAGGTGCGGGCGAACGACCGCAGCGCCGCCTTGATGGCCGCGTAGACACCGATGCCTTCCGAACCCTTCGCCGCGGTGTTCGACGAGTTCAGGATGATCGAACCGCCGTCGTTCAGCAGTGGCAGCGCCTTCTGCACCGTGAACACAACACCCTTGAAGTCCACATCCAGCTGCGAGTCGAGCTGCGCCTCGGTGATCTCGCCGATCCTGGCGACGTCGACGGTCGCGGCGTTGGCGAACACCACGTCGAGACGGCGCCCGCTCTCGGCCACGGCCGCGTAGAGCCGGTCGAGATCCTCCGCCTTGCTGACATCGCCCCGTACGCCGGAAGCGTTCTCGCCGAGTTCCTTGACCGCCGCGTCGAGCTCCGCCGCCCGCCGACCCGTGATGAAGACGTATGCACCCTCTTCGACGAACCGCTTGGCGGTGGCCAGGCCGATGCCGGTCGTGCCGCCGGTGATCACTGCTGTCTTGTCCTTCAAAAGTGCCATTGCCGTACCCTTCCCCATTCTGGACCGTTTGGTCAACAACTATGACGCACGCGTCGGCGGACCTATTCCGTGCCGGTCATCCTGCGGGAATCAGTGAGATCATCTCTTCCGCGGCGGCCTTGATCTGCGCTGGTCTTAGGCCGCCCTTGTGCAACGCCTCCTGCCCGCGCATGAACGCCAGCAGTGTGATGGCCAGCGCCTGCGGGTTCTGCTTCTTGTCGATCGTGCCGTCGCGTTGGGCTTCCTTGATGGTCGCGACGAGCTCGGCGCCCCACTCGGCGTAAGCGCGCTCAACGGTCCGTTCGACGTCGTCATCGACGGCGCCCAACTCGGCAGCGCTGTTGGCCATCATGCAGCCGCGCCTGCCTGTATCGGCGGCAACGGCCCTGGCCTGCGCGCGGATGTGGCGGGCCAGCCGGTGGTACGCGCTGTGCGCGGGATCGCGGAGCTCGGTCCGGATGCCATCGAGCGCCGAGGCGATGTAGTCCTCGAGTGCGCGCAGGAACAGCCCGTGCTTGTCGCCGAACGCGCCGTACAGGCTGCCCTTGCCCAGGCCGGTGACGTTGGTCAGGTCGTCGACCGACGTTGCGGCGTAGCCACGCGTCCAGAACTCGTCGCGCGCGGCCGCGACGACGTCGGTCTCGTCGAACTTGCGGGGTCGCGGCATCAGCCCAGGATACGCCGGTTTTGGAATGAATAGTCCGTATCCTCGGTTGCCCCGAAGCATGACCAAACCAATCCGTATCGCTGCCCAGATCCAACCCGGTGGAGCGGCAGACTACAGCTCGTGGCGCTCGTCGATCCTGCGTGCCGAGGAGATAGGCGCCGACGTCATCTTCGGCTACGACCACTTCCACAGACCCGCGGTCGAGGGAATCGTCGACCACCGGCCGGTACTGGCTGCAGACCAGCCCGACGTGAACAATTTCGAGGGTTGGACGGCACTCGCGTCGTGGGGTGAGATCACCACGAACGCCGAGATCGGACTTCTGGTGACCGGCATCGGCTTCCGCAATCCCGATCTGCTCGCCGATATGGCGCGCACCGTGGACCACATCAGCGGCGGACGCCTGATCCTCGGCCTCGGCTCGGGCTGGTACGAAAAGGATTACACCACATACGGATATGACTACGGCACCACGACGTCGCGGCTGGATCTGTTCGACGCGGGCGTGGAGCGGATTGAACGGAGGCTGACGCAATTGGTGCCACAGCCGCTTCGGCGTATTCCGATATTGATCGGGGGCGCGGGCGAGAAACGGAGCCTCCCGGCCGTGGCACGCCACGCCGACATCTGGCACAGCTTCCCGTTCCCGATCGAGGTCTACCGCCGCAAGAGCGAGCTGCTTGACGAGCTTGCCAGCGTCGCCGGCCGCGACGGCACGGACATCGAGCGCTCGGTGGCTTCGTCACCCGCATTCGCGTCGGGGTTCGACGAGCGCGCCGCCGACGAGTTCATCGACGCCGGTGTCACGTTGTTCACCGTCGAGATCTCCCCGAGCCGTGGGAACTACGACCTCTCCGAACTGGAGAAGGTGGTGTCCTGGCGCGACACACTCCGTTAGCACCCAGCTAGCCGCGAGCGCGCGCTCACGGACAATGGGGGCGTGCGGAGCGGTCGCAGGGAGGCGGTGGCGGTTACCGTCGGCGTTGCCCTTGTGGTCGCGGCGTTCGTCGTGCCGCACCTGCACCTCGGCATCGTTACCCCGCTGATCCACGCGTCTGCCCAGCGGATCCACGACTTCGCCGACACCGCGCCGATCTTCGGATGGTGGAACGCCCATGTCGGGTGGGGCACCGTGCCCGCGACCGTGATCGGCATCGCGGCGGTGGTGTGGGGGCAGGCATGGGCGCAACACGTGCGCTGGCGGGCGCTGCCGTTGGCGGCCTGGGCGACGTCGTGTGCGTGGGCGTTCTCGCTGGCCATGATCGACGGCTGGCAGCGCGGCTTCGCCGGTCGGCTCACCAACCGCCACGAGTACCTGCGGCAGGTGCCGACCGTCACCGACATTCCCGAAGCCGTTCGCGGTTTCGCGAGCAGAATCCCGGACTTCCAACCGAATTCGTGGATCACGCACGTATCGGGGCATCCGCCGGGCGCGCTGCTGACGTTTGTCTGGCTGGACCGCATCGGGCTCGGTGGGGGTGCATGGGCGGGGCTGCTATGCCTGCTCGTTGGGTCCAGCGCCGCGGCGGCGATCGTTGTGGCGGTGCGCGCGCTGAACGACGAGAACACCGCGCGGCTGGCGGCGCCGTTCGTCGCGGTGGCGCCGACGGCCATCTGGGTCGCGGTGTCGGCCGACGGCTATTTCGCCGGGGTGGCCGCGTGGGGCATCGCCCTGTTGGCGCTGGCCGCCGGTGGCACGGCGCGCCTGCCGATACTGGCCGCTGCGGGATCGGGTCTGCTGCTGGGCTGGGGCATCTTCTTGAATTACGGCCTGGCGTTGATGGCCTTGCCCGCAGCCGCGGTGCTGATCGCCAGTCCGAATTGGCGGTCCGCCGTGCGCGCACTCCTACCCGCGGCCGTCGTCGCGGCGGCCGCGGTCGCGGGGTTCGCGATCGCGGGGTTCTGGTGGTTCGACGGCTACACGCTGGTGCAGGAGCGTTACTGGCAGGGCATCGCCAACGACCGGCCCTTCCAGTACTGGTCGTGGGCGAACCTCGCGTCGGTGGTGTGCGCTATCGGGCTGGGCAGCGTCGCGGGCATCGGCAAGGTGTTTGACATCGCGGCCATCCGACGGCGCTCGGGGTTGCACCTCGTCGTGCTCGCCGCGTTGGCCGCGATCCTGTTCGGGGACCTCTCGATGCTGAGCAAGGCCGAGACCGAACGCATCTGGCTGCCGTTCACGGTGTGGCTGACCGCGTCAGCGGCGCTGTTGCCGCCAAAGTCACACCGCTGGTGGCTGGCCCTCAACGTCGTCGGCGCCCTGCTGGTCAACCACCTGATTCTGACGAACTGGTAACGGAAGCACCACAAGCGCACACCACACCGATGTGGAGCGGAGTCTGGAGCACATGGACGACAGTGGGCGCCCCGATAAGCAGCCGCCGACCGACTCGGGCGGCTACGGATTCCCGAGGCGGTTGTGGAGCGGGCTGGACGAGCACCCGCCGCCCGGTCTGACGCGCGCGACGCGCTGGCGCAGTCCGCTACGGGGTCGGTGGTTGACATCGGTGTTCGGCGTGGTCCTGCTGGCCACCCTGCCGATCGTCACCATCACCGGGCTGCTGTCCTATATCGCGTACGGCCCCCAGTTCGGGCAGGCGATCCCGGGCGGCGTGGGCTGGTTGAAGCTGCCGACGTTCGATTGGCCGACCGATCCGTCGTGGCTGTACCGGCTCAACCAGGGCCTGCACGTCGGACTGGGGCTGGTGCTGATCCCGATCGTGCTCGCGAAGCTGTGGTCGGTGATCCCGCGCCTGTTCGCGTGGCCGCCGTCGCGGTCGATCGCCCAAGTGCTGGAACGGGTTTCGCTGCTGATGCTGGTCGGCGGGATCCTGTTCGAGATCGTCACCGGCGTGCTGAACATCCAGTACGACTACATCTTTGGATTCAGCTTCTACACCGCGCATTACTACGGTGCGTGGGTCTTCATCGCGGGCTTCCTGATTCACATCGCGATCAAGATCCCACACATGTGGACCGGCCTGCGATCGATGTCGCTGCGAAAAGTATTGCGCACCAGCCGTGCAGAGACCCGTCCCGAGCCCCACGAGCCCGACGGGCTGGTTGCCGCCGAACCCGGACCACCGACGATCAGCCGCCGCGGCGCCCTTGCCCTTGTTGGCGGCGGCGCGCTGTTCATGGCAGTGATCACCGCAGGGCAGACGATCGGCGGCTGGACGCGCCAAACCGCGCTGCTGTTGCCGCGCGGGCGCACTCACGGTGACGGGCCGAACGACTTCCAGGTGAACAGGACAGCGTTCGCCGCTGGGATAGCACCGGAACTGACCGGTGATCGATGGCGACTCACCCTCACCGGCGGTCCGTCGCCTGTGGTGCTGGACCGTGCGGCGCTGACCGCGATGCCGCAGCACACCGCCCGCCTGCCGATCGCGTGCGTCGAAGGCTGGTCAACCGTCGAAACCTGGACCGGCGTGCCGCTGCGGGAGCTCGCCCGGCTGGCCGGTGTGCCCGAACCGAAGTCGGCGTTCGTCCAGTCGGTGGAGCGTCGCGGTGCGTTCAACCGCGCCACGCTGGAGGCCATTCAGGTTGCGCACCCGGATTCGCTACTGGCGCTTCGGGTCAACGGCGCGGACCTCTCACCCGACCATGGATTCCCGGCGCGGATCATCGTTCCGGCGCTGCCCGGTGTGCACAACACCAAGTGGGTCGGCTCCATCGACTTCAGGGCGGGCTGACATGCGCACGGCTTTGGTTCGCTTCCGCGACGTCTACGGTTCGCACCCACTCCACCTGCTCACGCTCATCGCCGGCTTCGCGCTGTTCGCATACGTGCTGGCCACGGTCAAACCGGCGACGCTGTGGAACACCAACACGTGGTGGCAGTCGATCGCGGTGTGGTTCGCCGTCGCGATCATCGCGCACGACCTGGTGCTGTTTCCGCTCTATGCGCTCATCGACCGAATCCTGTCGTCGGCTGGGCGTATTCGGCCACGACGCCGCGACACCGCGGTTCCGGTGCTGAACTACGTGCGGGTGCCCGCTTTGGGAGCGGGACTGATGCTGCTGGTTTTCCTGCCCGGCATCATCGAGCAGGGCGCCTTCACCTACCAGGCCGCCACCGGCCAGACCCAGGAGCCGTTCCTGGGCCGATGGCTGTTGCTCACCGCGGCGATGTTCGCAACCGCCGCGGTGGTGTACGCGGTCAGGCTGACACTGGCCCGTCGAGCTAGGCCACCGTCAGGGTAGCGAGGACGCGGTCGCCGATCGGATGGATGCTGGTCAGCGCCATACCGGCGTGCTCGGCTAGTTCAGCGGCGCAGTCGATCCCGACAGACGCCCAACGAAACCAAGGGCCGATCGTTCGCGACGACTCGAGCCGGACCCAGCCGGTACGAATGCCCCTTGCCACCGCTTCGAATTCGGCGATGCAATGGCCGCCTCTGCGCAACAACTCCCCCGCTCGCCGGAGTACGCGAAGGGGGTCGCCACCCAGGCCGACGTTGCCGTCGGCCAGCAGCACCGTCTGCCACCGCCCAGTGCCCGGCAGCGGCTCGAACACGTCGCGGCGCAGGGCCGGTGCGCCGCTGCGCCGTGCCAGCGCGACCGCAGTCGCGGACTGATCGACGCCGAGCGCCGGCACGCCGCGCTGGACAAGGTGGGTGACCAAACGACCTGGCCCGCAACCCAAGTCGATGGTGGGCCCTCGGCACAGCCCGACCATCGCGTTATCGAATCGCTCATCGGCGTATCTGCCGCCGAGCCAGCTGTGCACCGGCAGCCGGACCACGCGCCCGTCATCGTGGCGGATCCAGCAGTGTTCGCCGTCGAGGGCGCGGTCGTAGAGGTTGCCGAGCATCTCAGACACCCGCCGCCTGGGTGACACGTGCAAATCGGCTGCCGGGCGCGCACGCACGGCGCACCGCATCGACGTCGTGCACCGTGTCCACATCGGCCAGTTCCGCAACCAGGTCCACGTCGATACCCGTGTCGCGCAGGGCGGCGAGCGTTACAGTGCCGGTGTCAGAGCGCGACATAGGTATTGTCCGCAGGCAGTCGGCCATCGCCGGGTCGGCCACCCCGAGCACCCACCATCCGCCGTCGCGGGCCATGCCAAGAACGGCGGGTGCGCGGGTCAGGGCCCGCGCGCAGTCGGCGATCAACCCGGGCGTGACCTGCGGGGTGTCCATTCCGATCTGCAGAACGGGCAAGCCGTCGGTGGCGGCGTCCAGATGCGCATTGGCCAACCGCTCGGCGAAGTTGGATCCGCGTTGGTCGACGACCGTGAAATCGGCAAGCCGGACCCGGATTTCGTCGCCGCCGCTCGCCGCGGACAGGTCCCCGGTCAGCGCCACAACACGCCCGTGGACAGGGGAGGCGGCCACCGCGTCCAGGGTGTCGAGCAGCGCGGCGGCGGCGATGTCCGCGGCGCCTTGATCACCGACGCCTACCGCCAGCCGTGTCTTCGCCAGCCCAGGCACCGGCGCCTTGGCCACCACAAGCACCGTCACCGGAATCATGAGATCACCCGCCAGAAGTCCAGCGCCGCAATGAAACTCCCCCGCACCGACCCGCTGACCTTCGACCTCCCGCCGGTACGTGGGCCGTACGCGACGTCGCGCTCGACGACCCGCCAGCCGGCTTGTCCGGCGCGCACCAGCAATTCCAGTGGATAGCCGGATCGGCGGTCCATCACGCCCAGCGCCAGCAGCGCGTCGCGGCGGGCCACCCGCATCGGCGCGATGTCGTGTACCGGCAGGCCGTATCGGGTACGCAACCGCCAGCACACCGCCGCGGTGCCCAGCCTTGCGTGCCACGGCCAGCGCAGTCCGGGCGCCGGCCGTCGTCGCCCGATCGCCATGTCCGCGCCGCGGCCGAGTTCGTCGACAAGCGCCCGGAGGTCACCCGCGTCCAGTGAGCCGTCGGCGTCGATGACTGCGACGATCGGCGTCGTCGCCGCCAGCACCCCGGCGTGCACCGCCGACCCGTAGCCCGGCCGCGGTTCGGCGACCACCGCCGCGCCGTGCCGCCGCGCCACCTCCGCGGTGTCGTCGGTGCTGTTGTTGTCGACCACCAGCGGCCGATACCCGGCTGGCACGGCGGCCAAAACCCCCGGCAGCGATGCGGCCTCGTTGAGGCAGGGCAGCACCACCGTGACCGGACAGTCGGGCATATCACCCGACGTTAGGCCAGCCGCGACCGGCAAACCATGGGCAACGATGACGAATCGGTGACGTCGGCGCAGGTGGCGAAGCGGCCGGACTAACCTCGTCATGTGACGCGGGTGCTAATTGCCGACGACGACACCGTCGTTCGCGACGTCGTGCGCCGCTACCTCGAACGCGACGGCCTCGACGTGTCGATCGCGCACAACGGCACCGAGGCGTTGCGGTTGCTCGGCTCGCAGCGCATTGACGTCGCGGTGCTCGACGTGATGATGCCCGGCCCGGACGGACTGTCGCTATGCCGCAGCCTGCGTCGGGATGGCGACTACTCGGTGCCGGTGATCCTGCTGACCGCGCTGGGTGAGGAGGACGACCGGATCGCGGGTCTTGAGGCCGGCGCCGACGACTACCTGACCAAACCATTCAGCCCACGGGAACTGGCGCTGCGGGTTCGCTCGGTGCTGCGGCGGTCCCCGACGTCGACGGGTGCACTGCCGCTGAACATCACCGTCGGTGATCTCGGCGTGTCGACCGCCGCGCGGTCGGTGACTGTCAAAGGCGTGCCGGTCAGCCTGACCAACCGCGAATTCGAACTGCTGCTGTTTTTCCTCACCCATGCCGACACCGTGTTCTCCCGCGAAGAATTGCTCAAGCAGGTGTGGCGCTGGGACTTTGGCGATCTGTCGACCGTCACCGTGCACGTCAAGCGGCTGCGGTCCAAGCTCGGTGATCAGCATCGGGTACAGACGGTGTGGGGTCGCGGGTATCTGTGGAGCGGGCATGCCGGCGAATGATTTCTGGGAGATCGTCGGGTGGGCGCTGGCCTGCTCGGTGCCCGTGGTGCTGGCCGGGGCAATGATCATCAGGCTGGCCAGTTCCTGGCCGCTGGCGGTCAGCATGGTCGCGCTGGTGCTTATCCCGGTTTTGGCGACGTTCACCGGCGTGCTCGGCGCCAGCGGGTTCATGATCACCGAAACGTTCGAGCGCACGGTCGTCGTGCTGGTCATCGTGTCGGTTGTGACGATCCCGGCGGCGGTGATGCTGGGTCGCTATCAGGCCCGCCGCACCGTGTGGGAGCAGGAGATTCGCGATTCGGAACGGGCCGCCGATCAGTCGAGGCGCAGACTGGTCGCGTTCGTCAGCCACGATCTGCGCACGCCACTGGCGGGGATCCGCGCGGTGTCGGAGGCGATCGCCGATGGCGTTGTGCCCGATTCCGAAGTGCGCGTTCACGCGAAAACCATTGAGCAGGAATCGGTTCGACTGTCCGAGATGGTCGACGACCTGTTCGAGATGTCGAAGATCAACGCAGGCGCGGTGCCGCCGGCCTTCGACAAGGTGGCGCTGGACGAGGTCGTCGACGATGTGCTGGCCGCGCACCGGATTGCCGCCGAGCGCGCCGGGGTGGTGCTGAAGGCGCAGCTGCCATCCGAACCTGTGCGAGTGGTCGGCAGCGACCGGGCGCTGGTGCGGGTGCTGTCGAATCTCGTCGCCAACGCGATCGCGCATACGCCGGAGGGCGGTCGCGTCGAATTGGCGCTGGGCTCCGACGAGAACGGAGCGTGGGCGCGGGTGGACGACACCGGCGT
>DATARY010000092.1:0-2445 GCA_036263935.1 Mycobacterium sp. | reverse complement strand
CCACCGAGGATTCCGCCTAGGTTGTAGGCGATGCCGGCGCCCGTGTAGCGGTACTCGGTTCGGAATAGTTCCGGCAGGTACGCGCCGACGGGACCGTAGGCAATGCCGAAGAGGCCGAGCATCGCGGCCAGCGTCACCGCGAACGCTGTCGTCGAATGTCCGGCCAGCCATGCGAAGAGCACGATGACGGCCGGCACGATCAGGGCGTAACCGGCGATGATGATCCGCCGACGGCCGACGCGGTCGGAAACCACGCCCGCGGTCACCGTGGTGAGCGCGAGCGCCGCGCTGGCGGCGATGCCGCACACCAGTACGGTCGCGCGGCTCAGGTCCGCGCCGCGTGTCGACGTGCCGTACCCGGTCAGATACACGGTCGCGAGGTAGAACAGTGCGAACAGGATCGTCAGCACCCCGCCGCCCAGAAGGATTTCGCGCCACTGCGCCCGAAACACCGCACCCAGCGGCAACGGCGGTGGACGGTCGTCGGTGCGCTTCTCGAGTTCGGCGAGATGGCGGCGGAATGCGGGGGTTTCGGAGACGGCCAGGCGCACATAGAGCCCAACAAAGACCAGCACCGTGCTCGCCAGGAACGGGATCCGCCAGCCATAGTCGAGAAACGCCGGGCTGCGCGACCCGATCGCAAGGTCGACGACCAGGAACGTCGCACTGGCCATCGCGAATGCCAGAGCCGGACCCAGCTGCGGGAACACCGCGTAGAGTCCGCGCCGGTCGGGTGGGGCGTGCTCAGCTGCGAGCAACGTCGCGCCGGCCCACTCGCCTCCCACGGCGAAACCTTGGAGGAACCGCAGCGCTGTCAGGATGATGGGCGCCGCAACACCGATCGTGGCGGCCGACGGGAGCAACCCGATGAGCACTGTCGCCGTCCCCATCAACAGCAGAGTGGCGATCAAGGTGTTCTTCCGGCCGAACGTATCGCCGAAATGTCCGCATACCACCGCGCCGACAGGCCGCGCGACGAAGGCGACCCCGAGCGTGGCCAATGAGGCGACTTGCGCGGCCGATGAACCCAGTGCCGGGAAGAACACCGTCGGGAACACCAGTGCAGCTGCCGTCCCATAGATGAAAAAGTCATAGAACTCGATCGTGGTTCCTGAACAGCTGGCCAACGCCACCCGCCTGAGGGGCGACCGCGCCGCGGTCGGTTTCAGCTCGACGTGGTGGTGTCCGTTGTGCGCTGGAACAGCACGGGAATCGCGGACCACATCCAGTGGTAGGGCCCTGTCACGGGCCCGTTCTGTGTTATCAAGCTGGGTATTTGCAGGCAGCATGGCAATACGCTAAAAGCTTGCGGCCACGTAGGCCATGTCTGGCCACATGAGGCTGGTGCCATGGTCTTGTGCCGCGGCACAATGAGTGTATGGATGCGCCCGGCTCGTTTGAGGGAATCACGCTGCGTCTGCGGCAGAGCGCCGACAGCGTGGCCGACGGCATCGTCGACGAGATCGTCGCCACGATCCCGAGCTACGCCGCGGTCACACGGTCCTCGCTGCGCCGGTCGCTGCTTATCCACATCGACACGGCCGCGACGGCGTTGACGATGTGTGACGTTCCCGACCATGTGAAGGATGTCTCGGTCGCCGCGGAACGGGCCCGCACCGGTGTCCCCATCGAACACGTTCTGCTCGCTGTCCGGCTGTCGTTTCAGCGCCTGCGCGAGTTCGTCACCGATGCCGCCACCGAGCTCGGAATCTCGCCGAGCCTGCAGCTAGAGGCCGTTCGGATCCTGTGGGAGGTCAACGATCTCGCCAGCCGCGAGTACGCGGTAGCACACCGAGAAGAGGATCTGCAGATGGCCCGCACCGCCGAAACCCAGCGCATCGAGTTCGTCCGCGAGCTGCTCGCCGGCGGCGTGCACACCCCGGCGATGAGCATGCGCGCCGCCTCGTTCGGACTCAACCCTGGCACCCGGTACCGCGCATTTCGGGCACGACCCGCAGAGGGGCACTCGGCGTCCTCCACCCTGCGAGACATCGAGCAATGGGCCATCGGGCACCGGGTCACTTGTGTCGGCGCCGTGGTGGACGGCGACGCCGTTGGTGTTGTACCGATGACCGACGTCCCGCCCAGTGGCCCGACCGTCGGCGTCGGTCCGCCGGCCGACCTGCCCCGGCTCAACGAGTCATTCCGCATCGCCAGCCAGTTGTCCGACGTGAGCGCCGAGTTCGGCCGGCTCGGCCCGCAAACCATCGAAGCATTGTCGCTGCAGATCGCGGTGGCCGCCGAGCATGATGTCGGTGACAACCTCGTCGATCGCCTACTGGGGCCACTGGTGGACCAAGGCCCCTTCGGTCTGGAGCTCATCGCGTCGCTCGACGCGTTCTTGACCGCAGGGATGAACACGGCGGCAGCCGCCAAACTGCTTGTCGTGCATCCCAACACACTGCGCTACCGCATCAATCAAGTAACCAGGCTCACCGGCATCAA
>DATARY010000198.1:0-43730 GCA_036263935.1 Mycobacterium sp. | reverse complement strand
CGGTCATGTCCTGGGCTAGCGTCGCTGACGGGAGGAACCCCGACCATCCGGCTCCCGTCCGAACCTGAACCGATCACAGATGATCCCGACGACGGACGACAAACGGCCAACCTGTCGGACTTGCCGGTTCAGGTCTTCGTTGTTCATCGGGTTGTGTTCCTAATCGCTTAGTAGGGATGGGTGACTGGTGGTTACACCAAGGCTCGTTCCTGACGGGTCTGCCGCCAGGTGATGCCTGGGTGTTCCGGTCGTTCGACTACTTCTGAAAGAACGGCGCGCCTGGCGGCAGATCACGGGCGTTGGTGATGGGATGCCGTTGCCCGAGCCTGCCGCAGGGTTGACTTCTTGATGGTTGTTCCTGAGCCTTGAGCTCTTCGACAGAACGAGGTCCTGCGGTGTGCTGGAGTCACGGACGGCTAGTGAGATGACGGACCGTTGAGTCCTGCGAACCACGCTCGACGTCGTCGATGGCCGTGCGGGACACCGTGAACGGCACGCGCAGCCGCACCAGTGCCTTGCTGTCGCGCAGGTGCGCCACCACGCCGTCGCCGGGCGACGCGACTTCGGCGAGATGGCCGGTGCTGATCGCCGCTGTCACCGGTCCGCCGGGCTCGCTGACGTCGACCACATGCCTGCCGGCGATGTGTCGCTTGAACGTCCGCGTCGCCTCCAACTCGATTTCCGCCCAGGCGACTTCGGTGATCGGAGCCAGATCGCGATACAGGTTGTTCATCGAGGAGTTCCTAATCGCTTAGTAGGGATGGGTTGGCGGTGGTAGACAACCGTGATCTGTTCCTGGCGAGGTCTGTCGCCGGGTGATGCCTGGTTGTTCCCGATGCTTGACGTCTTCTGAAAGAACGGCGCGCCTGGTGGCAGATCACGCGGTGGTGGTGTGGGATGCCGTTGCCCGAGCCCACCACAGGGTTGACTTCCAAAGGGTTGTTCCCGAGCCTTGAGCTCTTCGACAGAACGAGGTCCTGCGGTGTGCTGGAGTCACGGACGGCTAGTGAGATGACGGACCGTTGAGTCCTGCGATTAGGGCGCCGCACGACTCCACCGGGAACAACAAAACCACCGATCGAAGGAGTGATGCCTTGTCCCATTATTGCGGAATCGATTGGGCCACAACCCATCATGACGTCGCTGTGGTCGACGACGACGGTCGTGTTGTCGCGCGCGGGCGGGTCGGCAACGACGCGGCTGGGTTCGCGGAGTTGTTGACGCTGCTGGCCGAGGCCGGCGACACTGCCGAGCACCCGATCCCGGTGGGCGTCGAAACCGACCGCGGATTGTGGGTGGCCGCCCTGCGCGAGACCGGCCGGGTGATCTATCCGATCAACCCGCTGGCGGCCTCGCGGTACCGGTCGCGGTATGCGGTATCGGGGGCCAAATCCGATGCCACCGACGCGGTGCTGTTGGCCAACATCATCCGCACCGACCCTGATGCGCACCGGCCCCTGCCCGCCGACACTGAACTGGCCCAGGCCATCCGGGTATTGGCACGTGCCCAACAAGACGCGGTATGGGCCCGCCAGCAGATCGGCAACCAGATCCGCGACCTGCTCAAAGACTTCTACCCGGCCGCCCTTGTCGCGTTCGCCGAGCTGCCCAGCGGCGGGCTGGCCCGACCCGACGCCCGCACCATCCTGGCCGCTGCGCCGACGCCCGCCCAAGCCGCCAAGCTGACCCCCGCGCGCCTGCGCCGATTGCTGACCAGGGCCGGCCGCCGACGCGATCTCGACCGTGACGTCGCCCGGCTGCGCGCCGTCTTCACCGACAACTACCTGCACCAACCGCCGGTGGTCGAAAACGCGATGGGTATCCAACTCGGCGCGTTGCTGCGCCAGTTCGAGGCCGCGTGCACGGCCGTCGAGCAGTTGGCCGAGGCGGCGATCGCCCATTTTGAGCAACACCCGGACGCCGAGATCATCACCAGCTTCCCCGGCCTGGGGATGTTGGCCGGCGCCCGGGTGTTGGCCGAGATCGGCGACGACCGCACCCGATTCACCGACGCCCGCGGACTTAAGGCCTTCGCCGGATCTGCGCCGATCACCCGCGCCAGCGGTAAGAAAACCGTGGTGCTGCACCGTCATATCAAAAACCGGCGCCTGGCCGCCGTCGGCCCGATCTGGGCGCTGGGATCGCTGCGTTCCTCCCCGGGCGCCCGCCGCCACTTCGATGCCCGCCGCACCGCCGGAGACTGGAACCACCAAGCACAACGGCACCTGTTCAACAAATTCCTCGGCCAACTCCACCACTGCCTGCAAACCGGCCAGCTCTACGACGAACACTTGGCGTTTCCACCTCCTCTCGGCCTCGCGGCTTGACTTCTAACTACGTGAGATGTCTTTCAGGCTGCCGATATTCAGCGAGCCGTCATGGCTGACGGGCACGACGGTGACCTCGGGCTGTGTCTGTGCGGGCACCGAATCCGCAAGCGGCGGTGGATCATCGAGAAAGTCGACGGTGGGGGTGAAGAACATCGTCCCGGTTAGGGCGGTGGAGAAGTCCAGGATGCGATCGGTGTTCCCGGGCGGGTCGCCGATGAACATGTTTTCCAGCATGCGCTCGGTCACCGTGGGTGTGCGCGAGTAGCCGATGTAGTAGGTGCCAAACTCACCATTGCCGATCTCACCGAACGGCATGTTGTGCCGCACGATTTTGAGCTCGTTGCCGTCCTCGTCCTCGATGACGTTGAGGGCCAGGTGCGAATTGGCGGGCTTTACGTCATCGTCCAGTTCGATGTCGTCCAGTTTGGTGCGCCCGATGACGCGCTCCTGCTCCTCAGTCGATAGCGAATTCCACGAGGCCATGTCGTGGACGTACTTCTGTACATGGACATAGCAGCCGGCGGCGAAATCGGGGTCCTCGTCCCCGATCTGGGTCGCGTTGACGGCGACCGGTCCGCCCGGGTTCTCGGTGCCGTCGACGAACCCCATCAGGTCCCGGTTGTCGAAGAACTTGAAACCATGCACCTCGTCGACCACAGTGATCGCATCCATCGCCTCGACGAGCTTGGTGGCCAGCTCGAAGCAGACGTCCAACGACTCGGCCCTGATGTGAAAAAGCAGGTCGCCCGGCGTGGACGGGGCGCGGTGACGGGGTCCTTCAATCTCCGGGAACGGATGCAGCTCGGCGGGTCGCGGGCCGGAGAACAGCCGGTCCCACGCGTCGGATCCGATGGACGTCACCACCGACAGGTGTTTGGTGGGGTCGCGGAAGCCGATTGCGCGCACCAAACCGGAGATGTCGCCGAGCGCGGTATGTACCGCCCCCTCCATCCCTAGGTTGATCGTGGCCACCAGGAAGATGGCCGCGGGTGTCAACGGCGCCAGAACCGGTTGCGGTAGTGGTGCGGGCACCATTCGACCCTAGCGAAGTGTCGGTGGGCAATGATGGTGAACCATGTCCGCGAGTGCTCAGGGGCTGTGCGATTTCATCGACGTGTCGCCGTCGCCGTTCCACGTGTGCCGCACGGTCGCGCAGCGGTTGACCGCCGCCGGCTTCACCGAGCTCTTCGAGGCCGACGTGTGGCCGGGGTCGGGACGGTTCTTCACCGTGCGGGCCGGTTCCCTGGTGGCTTGGCAATGCGGCGATGACCCCGGCGCGCCGTTTCGGATCGTCGGCGCCCACACCGACAGCCCCAACCTGCGGGTCAAACAGCACCCCGACCGGTTCGTATCGGGCTGGCAGGTGGTGGCCCTGCAGCCGTACGGAGGCGCTTGGCTGAACTCCTGGCTGGACCGCGACCTCGGCGTCAGTGGCCGGCTGTCGGTGCGCACCGGAGCGATCATTGAGCACCGACTCGTCCGGATCGATTCGCCGATCCTGCGGGTGCCGCAGCTAGCGATCCACCTTGCCGAGGACCGCAGGTCGGTGTCGCTGGACCCGCAGCGCCACGTCAACGCGATCTGGGGGGTGGGCAGTGGAGTCCGGTCGTTCTTGGCCTATGTCGCCGAGCAGGCCGGGGTCGAGGTTGCCGACGTTCTGGGCGCCGACTTGATGACCCACGACCTCACCCCGTCCACGCTGGCCGGCGCCGACCGCGAGTTGCTCAGCGCGCCTCGGCTGGACAACCAGGCCACCTGTTATGCCGGACTTGAGGCGTTGCTGGCCGCCGAGCCGCGGGGGTATCTGCCGGTGCTGGCGCTGTTCGACCACGAGGAGGTCGGCTCGCAGTCGGATCACGGCGCCCAGTCTGAGCTGCTGCTGACGGTGCTGGAGCGGATCACGCTGGCCGCCGGTGGGGGCCGGGAGGACTTCCTCCGTCGGCTGCCGGGATCGATGGTCGCCTCCGGTGACATGGCCCACGCCACCCACCCGAACTACCCCGAGCGCCACGAGCCGAACCATCTCATCGAGGTCAACGCCGGGCCCGTGCTCAAGGTGCAGCCCAATCTGCGGTACGCGACGGACGGGCGAACCGCGGCGGCGTTCGCGCTGGCGTGCGCGGACGCGGGCGTGCCCATGCAGCGTTACGAGCACCGGGCGGACCTGCCGTGCGGGTCGACGATCGGACCGATGACTTCGGCGCGCACCGGCATCCCGACCGTCGACGTCGGCGCGGCCCAGCTTGCGATGCACTCGGCGCGTGAGGTGATGGGCGCGGCCGATGTCGCCGCGTACTCGGCTGTACTTCAGGCATTCCTGTCACCGGGGCTGATCTAGGCTCGGCGCCATGGCACTCAAAGTGGAGATGATCACGTTCGACAGCACCGACCCCGACAAACTCGCTGGGTGGTGGGCTCGTGCTATGGATGGCACGGTAAACCCGTTGGCGCCAGGCTTTTTCGTCACAGTAACCCGGCCCGAAGGCCCGACACTGGCGTTTCAAAAGGTCGGTTACCCGACACCGGGAAAGAACCGTGTGCACATCGACTTCACCGCCCCGGACATGGATGTGGCGGTCAAGCGACTGGTGGAGCTGGGGGCCACCGAGACCGGCCGGCATGACGCCGGACCGGGGTTCCGGTGGGCGGTGATGGCCGACCCGGACGGCAACGCGTTCTGCGTCGCAACGGGAGACGTGTCCGCCGCTACTTGATCCGCTTGCCCTCTTTGCGTTCAACGCGCTGGCCGGCAGCGCACGCCCACGGGGCGGTCGCAAACTAGACTGGCCGCGTGACGTCGGAGCTCGCCCACGCCCTGGACACCGTCGAACACGCCGCCGCCACTCCGGACCAGCCGCAGCCGTTCCGCGAACTCGGCCTGAAGGACGACGAGTACCAGCGGATCCGCGACATCCTCGGGCGCCGGCCCACCGACGCCGAGCTGGCAATGTATTCGGTGATGTGGAGCGAGCACTGCTCCTACAAGTCCTCCAAGGTCCACCTGCGCTACTTCGGCGAGACCACCACCGAGGCGATGCGCGCCGCCATGCTGGCGGGCATCGGTGAGAACGCGGGCGTCGTCGACATCGGCGACGGATGGGCGGCAACCTTCAAGGTGGAGTCCCACAATCACCCGTCCTACGTCGAGCCGTACCAGGGTGCGGCCACTGGCGTCGGCGGCATCGTCCGCGACATCATGGCGATGGGTGCCCGCCCTGTTGCGGTGATGGACCAGCTGCGTTTCGGCGCGGCCGACGCACCGGATACCCGTCGGGTGGTCGACGGCGTCGTGCGCGGCATCGGCGGCTACGGAAACTCGTTGGGCCTGCCCAACATCGGCGGCGAAACTGTGTTCGACGCCTGCTACGGCGGCAATCCATTGGTGAATGCGTTATGTGTCGGGGTGCTGCGCAAGGAGGACTTGCACCTGGCGTTCGCGTCGGGCAAGGGCAACAAGATCATCCTGTTCGGGGCGCGCACGGGCCTCGACGGCATCGGCGGGGTTTCGGTGCTGGCGTCGGAGACATTCGGCGGCGAGGAAGAAGGAACCCGGACTGGATCGAAGCTCGATCCGGCGAGTGGATCTCGGAAGAAGCTGCCGTCGGTGCAGGTGGGCGATCCGTTTATGGAAAAGGTGCTCATCGAGTGCTGCCTGGAGCTGTACGCCAACGGCCTGGTGATTGGCATCCAGGACCTCGGCGGCGCCGGATTATCCTGCGCCACTTCTGAACTCGCATCCGCCGGTGACGGCGGCATGCGGGTCGAGCTGGACACCGTACCGCTGCGGTCGACGAACATGACGCCCGCCGAGATCCTCTCTAGCGAGTCTCAGGAACGCATGTGCGCGGTGGTCGCACCGGAGAATGTCGACAAGTTCATGGCGGTATGCCGCAAATGGGAGGTGCTGGCCACCGTCATCGGCGAGGTGACCGACAGCGACCGGCTGGAGATCACCTGGCACGGCGAGACGGTCGTCGACGTGCCGCCGCGCACCGTCGCCCATGAAGGTCCGGTGTACCAACGCCCCATCGCCCGCCCCGAGAGCCAGGACACGCTGAACGCCGACACCTCCGCCAAGCTGAAGCGGCCGCTCACCGGTGATGAGCTGCGCGCAACATTGCTTGCGATGCTTGGCAGTCCCCATCTGTGCAGCCGGGCGTTCATCACGGAGCAGTACGACCGCTACGTGCGGGGCAACACGGTGCTGGCCGAGGATGCCGACGGCGGCGTGCTGCGCGTCGACGAAACCACCGGCCGCGGCATCGCCGTCGCCACCGACGCGTCGGGGCGCTACACCCAGCTGGATCCGTACACCGGCGCCCAGCTCGCGCTCGCCGAGGCGTACCGCAACGTCGCGGTTACCGGCGCCACCCCGGTCGCGGTGACCAACTGCCTCAACTTCGGTTCACCGGAGGACCCCGGTGTAATGTGGCAGTTCTCGCAGGCCGTTCGCGGTCTCGCCGACGGCTGTGCGGCGCTTGGCATTCCGGTCACCGGCGGCAACGTCAGCTTCTACAACCAGACCGGGACCACGCCGATCCTGCCGACTCCGGTTGTCGGTGTGCTCGGCGTGATCGACGACGTGAAACGGCGGATCCCGACCGGACTGGGCACCGAACCGGGCGAGACACTGATCCTGCTCGGCGAGACCCGCGATGAGTTCGACGGCTCGATCTGGGCCCAGGTCATCGCCGACCATCTGGGCGGGCTCCCACCCACGGTCGACCTGGCCCGGGAGAAGCTGCTGGCCGAGGTCCTGTCCGCCGCGTCCCGCGACGGACTTGTGTCGGCCGCGCACGACCTGTCCGAGGGCGGCCTGATCCAGGCGGTCGTCGAGGCGGCGCTCACGGGTGAAACCGGTTGCCGCGTACTGATTCCCGAGGGTTTTGAATCAGGCACAGGTCCCTTCACGTTTCTTTTCTCCGAGTCCGCCGGGCGGGTGCTCGTCGCGGTGCCCCGCACCGAGGAGAGCAGGTTCCGGTCCATGTGTGAGGCCCGCGGCCTGCCCGCGACCCGCATCGGCGTGGTCGATCAGGGCAGCGATGCCGTCGAAGTCCAGGGCTTGTTCACGGTTTCCCTGGAGGACCTGCGAAGCACGTCGGAGGGCGTGCTTCCCGGGTTGTTCGGGTGACTGCACCGACCCGCGAACGGCACCCAATATTGGTCTGGGCCTGGAGCCTGGTACACCTCGACTTCGTCGGGATTGCGTTCGGCGCGCTGTTCTTCTGCCTGTCGCTGACACCGTCATTGCTGCCGAGGGACTGGCTATTCCAAGGACTGATCGGCGGGCTCAACGCCGCAATCGGCTACGGCATCGGGACTTTCGCCGGAAAGATGGTGCGCCGCTTCGTGTTACGCCGCCGCACGTGGTGGCCGCCGTCCAAGCGGGTGCGGTCCGGCATGAAGACCGTAACGGTCGCGGGGTCGGCCACGGCGAGCGTGCTGATGCTGATCCCGGCGGCCGCCTGGCAGCGTCAGGTGTCGGCGCTGATGGGCTTGGAAGGCCCGTCGACGCTGAGCTACCTGCGGACGCTGATCATCGCGATCCTGGTGGGCGGCCTGTGCGTTGGGGTGGCAAGGGTCGTTCTGGACCTCATCAAGACGATGGCCAGGTTCTTCATCCGGCGCTGGCATCTACACGACGAGACGGCGCTGTTCATCGGTACTGCGATCGTCGTGGTGCTCGCGGTCACGCTGATCAACGGCGTTCTTATCCGGGGCTTCTTCGCCGGGGCCAACAGGGTGTTCCAGCCGCAGAACACCACGACGCGGGCCGGCGTCACTCAACCTGCATCACAGGAACGGTCAGGCAGCCCAATGTCTTTCGCGCCTTGGGAGACACTCGGTTTCCAGGGCCGCAACTTCGTGGCCACCGGTCCTGGCGTCGACGAGCTGACCCGCCTCAACGGCAGGCCCGCCAAGGAGCCCATCCGGGTGTATGTCGGGTTGCAGACCGCCGACACCGACGACGCCCGAATGGCGGTGATGCTCAGCGAACTCGAGCGCACCGGTGCATTCGATCGCAAGGTGCTGGCCATCATCCCGACCACCGGAACCGGGTGGATCAACCCGGTGGCAGCACGATCGCTGGAGTTGATGTACAACGGTGACACCGCGCTGGTCGGATCGCAGTATTCCTATCTGCCGAGCTGGATTTCGTTCCTCGGCGATCGGGACAAGTCGATGGAATCCGGCCGGATGATGATCGACGCGATCCACGACCGATGGATGCAGCTGCCACCGAACCACCGTCCCAAGCTGGTGCTCTACGGCGAAAGCCTCGGTTCGATGGCGGGGCAGGGCGCGTTCGGCTGGCTGCCCGACATCGCGCGAATGGGGTTCTCTTCGGTGCTGTGGGTCGGGCCGCCCGACGCCAGCCCCCTGTGGAAGGGCATCACGGTCCGTCGCGACCCTGGCACCCCGGAGGTCCAGCCGCGCTACGACAACGGCCGCACCGTGCGGTTCTCGCAGGCCGCCGACACGCACGAGATTGTCGACGACACTTCGGCGCCGTGGGAGGGCACCCGTGTGCTGTTCCTGCAGCACTCCTCGGACCCGATCGTGTGGTGGTCGACGGATCTGCTGTTCACCAGGCCGGATTGGCTGCGGGAAGCGCCGGGCCGCGATCGCACGGCGTCGATGCGGTGGTACCCGATCATTACCTTCTGGCAGGTCGCCGCCGACATGACCAACGCGGCCGGGATGCCGGGCGGGCACGGCCACAACTACGGCGATTTCGTGCTCGACGGGTGGGCCGCCGTTGCGCCGCCGGACGGGTGGAGGCCTGAGGACACCGAACGTATCCGGCTGGCGCTGGAGAAGACCGAGTCGGCCGACGGTCCCGAGTACTAGTGCGCCCCAAGCAGATTCGAACAGTCGTCCTGGCCTCGGGGCTCGTCATGGCCACCGGCGCCCCGCTCGGACTGCGCCCGCCGGCGTTGTGGTCGGGGCTGCGGTTCGGCCTGGGTGCCGCGGCGGCGATCGCGTTCGGTGTCGCGGCGACGACGCGGCTGCCGCCGGTACGGGCCGCGATCGCCCAGCGAGAACTTCCCGGGCACACCTGGCGGTGGCTGCTGCTGGACATCCCCGCCGCGACGGTATGGGCGGAGGAGGCCATCTACCGCGGCGCGCTGGGCGGCATCGCCGCGAAGGCGTTTGGACGGACCGGAGGACGGCTGCTGCAGTCGGCACTGTTCGGGCTGTCGCACATCTCCAACGCCCGCATTACCGGTGAACCGGTGATCGGCACGGTGCTGGCGACCGGCGCGGCCGGCTGGATGTTCGCGTGGCTATACGAGCGGTCCGGCAGCCTGGCCGCACCCATGCTGGCACATCTGGCGACCAACGAGGCCGGTGCCGTGGCCGCATTGGCCGTGCAGCGCATAGGGTCTGGCCATGGTGATCAATGACCGGGCCGATGCGCGCACGTTCGTCGTAACCGGAGCTGCGTCCGGCATCGGACTCGCCACCGCGCGGCGGCTGCTGGCCGAGGGCGGCGCAGTGGTCGGGACCGACCTCGCCGCTCCTCCCGAGGAGCTGGGCGCACGCTTCGAGTTTGTCGCGGCCGACGTCACTGATGAGGCCGCGGTCGCTACGGTGTTCGCCGCGGTTCCCGATCGGCTCGACGGGGTCGTTCATGCCGCGGGCGTTGCCGGCGGCGGGCCGGTTCATCTGCTCCCTCAGGCCGAGTGGGAGCGGGTGATCGGCGTCAACCTCACCGGAACCTTCCTGGTGGCAAAGGCCGCCCTGGCCAGGATGATCGAGCAGCCGCGGGTCGGTGGCCCGATCGCCGGCTCGGCCGGCGGTGGCGAACGCGGCTCCATCGTTACGCTTGCCAGCATCGAGGGCCTGGAAGGGACGGCGGGTGGCAGCGCCTACAACGCCTCCAAGGGTGGCGTCGTGTTGCTCACCAAGAACATCGCGCTCGACTACGGCCCGAGCGGCATCCGGGCGAACGCCATCTGCCCCGGCTTCATCGACACCCCGATGACCGACAGCATCTTCGGCATGGAGGGGATGGAGGGCCCGTCGCGCTCGATCACCCAGGAGCACGCCCTTCACCGCCGCGGTCAACCGGAGGAGATCGCCGCCATGGCGGCATACCTGTTGTCGCCCGATGCCTCGTTCGTCACCGGTCAAGCGATCGCGGTCGACGGCGGCTACACCGCGGGCCGCGATCACGGCGTCATCAAGCTCTTCGGTTTTCCCGACTGACGGTCACACGTTGCGGATGTCGGCGACGAGCTGGTGCGGTTCGGTCTCGGTGTCGTCGATGCCGAAGCTGATGATGCGCCTTGGCGTGACCCGGATGATCGCGGTGTCCAGGTGATCGCCCGCGGCGCTTTGTGACGGTGGGATCTCGGCTTGTTCGGCGGTGCCGCGGATCTCCAGGCAGCGCACCCGCCACGGGTCACGCGAGGCGATATCATCGACGACGAACGCCACCCTGTTGTTGTGGGCGACATTGCGGTACTTCTGGCTCTTCGACATCCGGTAGCCCGCGATGTCGATGGTGCCCAGCTCTTCGTTGTAGGTGAATCCGACCGGGCTGTTCTGCGGTGTGCCGTCGGGCTGCACGGTGGCCAGCCGGCCGAGGTCGGTCCGTCGCAGGAAGTCGATTTCGTGCGGTTTGAACGTCATAGCGCCAACGTAGAACCTCAACAATTGTTGATGTCAACCGTCAGGGATTGATGGTGTACTCACCGATCTGACGTCCCCATACGTAGTCGACGGCGAGGGGTTGCGGAAGTGCGAAGTGGTTGTACGGGGCGATGCTGGCGCCGGTGTCCATCACTAGATAGGGCGCCGGCCACAGCTCGCGAGTGACGTCCTGCCAGCAGCCGGGTCGACCCTCGGGACCGCCGCGGGCGTTCACGCGGGGCAAGTTGTCGGGGTAGACGTAGGGGTTGGCGCCACCCCCGACCGTGCCAGACGCCGACGCCAACGAGTACCCGTTGCCACCCAGCGCTTTGTGGACCCGTGGCTCAATGTCATGGAATTTCCTGAACGTGCAGAAGATCATGCCGCGGTAGTCGTCGAGCAGCTTGGTTGTCGGGACGAGATCCGAAGCGCCGCGGATGAGATACGGGCCCGAGCGTTCGAGGCTGTCGGCGGTGGTGCCTGCGAAGCCGAGCGCGGCCATCAGCGCCTCGTCGATGTCGCGGCGGTGGTCGTTGAAGGTTCGCGCGGTCCGCACCGCGTTGTCCAAGCCGTCCCACAGGTCCGGCGACGCGCCTGCGTACACATCGGCCAGGTCGGCCACCCCGTGGTTGACGTGCCGGATCTGAGGCATCCGGGCAGTGAGGTCGTCCAGGATCCTGTTGTCGTTGACGAACGACTCGCCGAAGCGATCGCCCAGACCTGTCAACGCCTCAGCCGTCGCGGTCAGCGTCTGGTTCACCTTGATGGGGTCGACCTGTTCGGCGATCGACGTGACCGTCTCGAACAGCGTGTTGAACTCGGTGGTCACCGCCGACGCGTTGATCACGTCGCGGCTCGAAATCCTCTGCGGGCTGGGATCTTTCGGTGAGATGAAGGACACATACTTGTTGCCGAAGACCGTGGTGGCCCTGATGTCGACGGCAACGTTGGCCGGGATGAAGTTGATGTAGCGCGGGTTCACGTCCAACGTGAGTTTGGCCTTGGAGGTGCCGCCGACGTCGACAATGCCGATCCGAGAGACCCGGCCGATCCCTACCCCGTTGTAGGTCACCTTCGATCCAGGTTCGACGACGAGCCCCGCGCGGTCCGATATCAGCGTCAGCTGTGCCTTGGGCGTGAGGTCGCCGCGGAACTGCCCGTAGATCAGCGCCGCCGCGACGGCGGTGACCGCCAGCAACACCGCACCGGCCAATTTGTAGGGCGGATGGTGGCGGTCGACAAACACTTTGCGACCGTAAGGTATGGCCACTCGTCGTAGTGCCGATCCGGCGAAGACACGCGCCGCCGTGTCGGCCGTGGCCGACTGGTTGCGCGACGACAGCCATCCCGAGCCGCCGAGGGCCGAGCTCGCCGAGGCGGTGCGGCTGACGGCGCGTACGCTGGCCGCCGTTGCACCGGGCGCCAGCGTCGAGGTCCGGGTGCCGCCGTTTGTTGCCGTGCAATGTATTTCGGGCCCCAGGCATACCCGCGGCAATCCGCCCAACGTCGTAGAGACGGATCCGCGCACGTGGCTGCTGCTGGCTACCGGTCTGCTCGAGGTGGCCGAAGCCGCGGCCGGCGGGGCGCTGCAGTTGTCGGGCGCTCGAGCCGGCGAAATCGCCGGCGTGCTGCCCTTGGTCCGGCTTACCGAATCGTGAGCCAGACCAGGCTGCCGATTCCGGCCAGCATGCAGTAGATCGCGAACGGCGTGAGGGTCCGCGTTTGGAAATAGCGCGTGAGGAAACGGACGGCCAGATACGCCGAGACGAATGACGCGATGCTGCCCGCGAGTACCTGCCCACCGATGCCCTGGCCGAGGGGGCCGAACAAGTCCGGAATCTTCAACAGGCCGGCCGCCAGGATTACCGGGGTGGCGAGCAGGAACGAGAACCGCGCGGCGTCCTCGTGCGACAGCCCGCGCAGCAGACCAGCGACCATCGTGACGCCCGAGCGGCTGATTCCCGGTAGCAGCGCCAGGATTTGGGCGGAACCGATCAGCACACCCTGGGCCATCGGTAGGGAAGCGATTCGCTCGTCGGCCAATGTCAGCGTGTGCGTAGTTGTTTCGCGCACTAGAGCTGCCGGAGCGTGCGCGCGGCGGCGCAGCAGCTCACCGCCGAACAGTATGACACCGTTGACCGCCAGGAACGCCGCGGCGGGAACCGGTCGACCCAGGGTGGTTCGGAACAGGTGCTCAAGCGCAAGACCGGCGATGCCAACGGGGATCGTGGCCAGGAGGATCAGCCAAGCCAGGCGCTCGGCGAGAGTATCTATCCGCCGGTAGCGCACCGAGCTGATGAACCCCGCGACGATGGCCACCCAGTCGCGCCAGAAGAACAACAGCAGCGCCGCAGCGGTGGCCACGTGCAACCCGACAATGAAGGCCAGATAGGGCGACTCCGGTGCGGAGACGTTCAAATCACGCGCCCACTGCCCGCCGATGAGCGCGGGCACCAGCACCGAATGGCCGAGGCTGGAGACGGGGAACAGCTCAGTGACGCCCTGGAAGGCTCCGACGACAACCGCTTCGGCATAGGTCAACACCGCGGAGAGCCTAGCGAAGCCTTCCTGGCAGATCGCTGAGAGCATGGCGTCGCAGAAGTGGAACGCGAGTTTCCTCACTGGCACGACGCGGCCCAGGAATTGAGACGGTGGTCACGATCGTTAACAGCTACACGTACGACATCGCTGTTCGATTCCGTGATTAACCCGAGATGACCGTACACTGAACTCCGTCACCCACCGCGCCCTGGGAGCAGCCCTATCGTGACCGGCCCGCAGACCGACTCCAACAGTGCTCTTCGCTCAAGCGGCTCATCGGACGAACCTCGCGAAGAGTGCGGCGTATTCGGCGTTTGGGCGCCGGGAGAAGAAGTCGCCAAGCTCACCTACTACGGCCTGTACGCGCTGCAGCACCGCGGCCAGGAGGCCGCAGGCATCGCCGTCGCCGACGGGTCGCAGGTCCTCGTGTTCAAGGACCTCGGCCTGGTCAGTCAGGTGTTCGACGAGCAGACGCTGGCCGCGATGGAGGGCCACGTAGCCATCGGCCACTGTCGCTACTCCACCACCGGATCGACCACCTGGGAGAACGCCCAGCCAGTGTTCCGCAACACCTCTGCGGGGACGGGCGTCGCGCTCGGACACAACGGAAACCTGGTCAACGCGACCGAATTGGCCGCGCGGGCACGCGGGGAGGGGCTGATCGGAACGCGCGGCGCACCGACCGCCACGACTGATTCCGACATCCTTGGCGCGCTGCTGGCCCACGGCGCCGCCGACTCCACGCTCGAGCGGGCGGCCCTCGAACTGCTGCCGACCGTGCGCGGTGCGTTCTGCGTGACGTTTATGGACGAGAACACCCTGTACGCGGCCCGCGACCCGCACGGCGTGCGGCCGCTGTCACTGGGCCGGCTCGACCGCGGCTGGGTGGTGGCGTCCGAGACCGCCGCGCTGGACATCGTGGGTGCATCGTTCGTCCGCGACATCGAGCCCGGCGAACTGCTGGCCATCGACGCCGACGGGGTGCGCTCCACCCGATTCGCCAACCCCGAGCCCAAGGGCTGCGTCTTCGAATACGTGTACCTGGCGCGGCCGGACAGCACCCTGGCCGGCCGGTCGGTGCACAAAACCCGCGTCGACATCGGCCGGGCCTTGGCCCGTGAGCATCCCATCGACGCCGACCTGGTGATCGGCGTGCCGGAGTCGGGCACCCCTGCGGCGGTGGGCTACGCACAGGAGTCCGGCATCCCGTACGGGCAGGGCCTGATGAAGAACGCCTATGTGGGCCGGACCTTCATCCAGCCGTCGCAGACCATTCGCCAGTTGGGTATCCGGCTCAAGCTCAATCCGCTCAAAGAGGTGATCCGCGGTAAGCGGCTGATCGTCGTCGACGACTCGATCGTGCGCGGCAACACCCAGCGGGCGCTGGTGCGCATGCTGCGCGAGGCCGGCGCGGTCGAGGTGCATGTGCGGATCGCCTCGCCACCGGTGAAGTGGCCGTGTTTCTACGGGATCGACTTCGCCACACCCGCCGAGCTGATCGCCAACGCCGTCGAGAACGAGGGTGAGATGCTCGAGGCGGTGCGGCACGCCATCGGCGCGGACACGCTCGGCTACGTCTCGCAGCACGGCATGATCGCGGCGACCGAGCAGCCGACGTCACGGCTGTGCTCGGCGTGCTTCGACGGCAATTATCCGATCGAGTTGCCGGGCGAAACGGCGTTGGGCAAGAACGTTATTGAGCACATGCTCGCCACCGCCGCGCGCACAGGGATTCCGCTGCGGGCCGACAACGACAACGTCTCGGCGCTGCGCAGACCTTAGGTCCCGCAGCCGGGATCGGCCACGTCCACCGACGTCGGAGTGCCCGCCGGCTCGATGTAGTCGATCCACAGCACCAACGGCACCTGCTCCAGATTGCGACCGACGTGCACGTGATCGGGACCGCTTTCCTCGGTGACCGCGGATCCGGCGGGGGAGACGACGGCCGAGCAGTCGGCCATGGTGCGGGTCAGCGTGCCTTCCCGGACAACGCCGAACACGCGGCCGTCGTGGTAGTGCCAGCCGGTGCTGCCGCCGGGTTGGATTGTGATTTCACGCGTGATGTAGTCCACCCCATTGACCGTCGACTGCGAGATGGTGGCCGCGTCGAGGTTGACCGCCGGTGTGCCGAACGCGGTCGCGGGGGTCAGCACCGATAGCGGCACAATAACCGTCGCAGCCAGCGCAAACCGGCGAACTGTTTTCATGGTCGGTCACGTTCTCACACACGCGGCGAACGTGTGACCGATCGAAAGGAATCGCAGAGAAACCATCGCTTACCGAGCCGCGCCCAACGAATGTAGCCTTGCTGTCGATGACCGAGCGCGCCGAACAACACGGCATCTCCTACGCATCGGCCGGAGTGGACATCGAAGCCGGTGACCGCGCCGTCGAACTCTTGAAACCGCTCGCCAACAAGGCCACCAGGCCCGAAGTGCGGGGCGGTCTCGGCGGATTCGCCGGACTGTTCGCGCTGCGCGGCGGCTATCGCGAGCCTGTGCTGGCCTCGTCCACTGACGGTGTCGGAACCAAGCTGGCGGTCGCCCAGGCGATGGACAAGCACGACACGGTCGGGATCGACCTCGTTGCGATGGTCGTCGACGATCTCGTGGTGTGCGGCGCCGAGCCGTTGTTCCTGCAGGACTACATCGCGGTCGGCCGCGCGGTGCCCGAGCGGGTCAGCGAGCTGGTTTCCGGCATCGCCAACGGGTGTGTGATAGCCGGCTGCGCGCTGCTGGGCGGCGAGACCGCCGAACACCCGGGCATGATGGCGCCCGACCACTACGACATCTCGGCCACCGGCGTCGGCGTTGTGGAGGCCGACGACGTGCTCGGCCCGGACCGGGTCAAGCCCGGCGACGTGATCATCGCGATGGCGTCGACGGGCCTGCATTCCAACGGCTATTCACTGGCGCGCAAGGTGCTGCTGGAGATCGACCGGATGAACCTGGCCGGCCATGTCGAGGAGTTCGGCCGCACCCTCGGCGAGGAGCTGCTCGAGCCGACCCGCATCTACGCCAAGGACTGTCTGGCGCTTGCCGCCGAAACCCAGGTCCGGACGTTCTGCCACGTCACCGGTGGCGGGCTGGCCGGAAACCTGGAGCGAGTCATCCCGCTTGGCCTGATGGCCGAGCTCGACCGGGGAACCTGGACGCCCGCGCCCGTATTCGGGATGATCGCGCAGCGCGGACGGGTGGAGCGACCCGAGATGGAGAAGACGTTCAACATGGGTGTCGGCATGGTCGCCGTCGTGGCGCCCGCGGACACCGACCGCGCACTGGCGATCCTGACCGCCCGGCACCTGCACTGCTGGACCCTGGGAACCATCAAGAAGGGCAGCAAGGACGGCCCACGTGCCATGCTCGTGGGCCAGCACCCGCGGTTTTAGGGTCTAGCGGCGCCAGTCGTCCTCGTCGGCCCGGTCGCCGTCGGAGCCGTTTACATCGTCGTCGGGAGCGCCCGACAGCTCGCGCTGAAGCCGCTCAAAATCGGTCTGCGGTGAGCTGTACTTGAGCTCACGAGCAACCTTGGTCTGCTTTGCCTTCGCCCGGCCGCGGCCCATGGGGGAACCCCCTCGCGCAATAACGGAGCGGCCCAATTAGCAGGCGGCTCCGATCTGTGTGTCTTTATTGTCCTGCCAACACTTTACCGTGCCCGGCGGTGGAGCGCTGGCAGGCCCGTCGGACTCAACGCGCTCCGCCACGCAGCTGTTCCACCGCCAGCCGTCCTGCGCCTGCCACGTCGGGCGGCGGCATCGAGTCAATGTCGATGACTGCGGCGACCTCCGCTTCTCTGCCCGCGCTCAACGCCGTGTCGGCGGGCAGGCCCCGCTTGAGCAGTGCCAGCGCGATCGGGCCGTCGTCGACGTGATCGACGACGGTGCCCAGCCGGCCAACCGTGCGCCCGCTCGCGAGCACGAGGTCACCGGTGGCCGGCCGATCCGTCGACCCGTCGAGGTGCAGCAGTACCAGCATTCGGGGCGGTTTGCCCAGGTTGTGGACGCGCGCGACGGTTTCCTGGCCGCGGTAACAGCCCTTGTCCATGTGCACGGCCGACCCGATCCAGCCGACTTCGTGCGGGAGGGTGCGCTCGTCGGTATCGACGCCGAGCCGTGGCCGCAGAGCGGCTGCCCGGTGTGCCTCGTAGGCCCAGACACCGGCGGGCCGCACCCCGGCGTCGGTGAGTCGCTGGCGCCACCCGTCGGTCTGCTCGCGAGGCACGACCAGTTCGAGTTCGACGCCGGGGCCGGGCATGCGGCGAAGGAAACCGCCGTCTGGCAGCTGGATCGCCGTCGATTCCGCCGGTGGCGAACCGACGCCGAGGGCCTCGCGGGCCGGCGCATCAGCCAGTTGCGGGCCGAGCAGCGACAACACCGCAAGATCAGCGGGCTCGACGACGACGTCTGCCCAGAACACCATCTTGCGCAGATACGTCAGCAGCGGCTCGCCGCGCCACGGCTCGGTGTCCAGCACGGTGACGCCACCGAGCTCGGTCTGGATCCAGTGATCCTCGACACGGCCCTGGCCGTCAAGGCTCAAATTCTGGGTCAGGGCGCCGTCGGGCAATTCGCTCACGTGCTGGGTGGAGATGCTGTGCAGCCAAGTCCTGCGCTCGTTTCCGGTCAGCGTGATCACCGCCCGGTGCGAGCGGTCCACGACTACCGCCTCGTCGGCCGCCGCGCGCTGCTCGCCGAACGGGTCGCCGTAATGCCACACTGCGCCGGCGTCGGGGCCGCTATCCGGCGCGGGAACTGCTGACATACGTCAACTGTACGGCGCTACGCTCATGCCCCATGGCGAGCCAACCGGCAGTTGTGGTCACCCTCGACGGCGCACTGCGCGACCCGCAGGCGCCGGTGCTGCACGCCGACGACCTGGCCGCGGTTCGCGGTGACGGCGTCTTCGAGTCGGTGCTTGTGCGCGATGGCCTGCCGTGTCTGCTCGAGGCGCACCTGGCACGGCTGGCTCAGTCCGCGCGGATGACCGACCTGCCGGCACCGGATCTCCCGCGCTGGCGGGAAGCGGTCGCGGCGGGAGTCGCCGGCTGGAACGCCGGTGGTGGGGACGAGGGTGTCTTGCGGCTGGTGTACAGCCGCGGGCGGGAGAGCGGGTCACCGCCGACGGCGTACGCGACCATCGGTGCGCTACCCGCCCGGGTGGCCGGGGCGCGTAGCAAGGGCGTGGCGGCGTTGACGCTGGCCCGGGGGCTGCCCACCGATGGCGTGTCCGAGATGCCATGGCTGCTGGCCGGCGCGAAGACCCTGTCGTATGCGGTCAATATGGCGGCGCTGCGACATGCCGAGCGCCATGGCGCTGGTGACGTCGTCTTCGTCAGCTCCGATGGTTACATCCTGGAGGGACCACGATCGACGGTGGTGATCGCCATGGCGTCAGGCAACGGGGCCGGCAATGCCGCATTATTCACCCCACCGCCGTGGTATCCGATCCTGCGCGGCACTACCCAGCAGGCGTTGTTCGAGGTCGCTCGCAACAAGGGCTATGACTGCGACTACCGAGCGCTGCGACCCGCCGATCTTCTTGCAGCCCAAGGTGTTTGGCTGATTTCCAGTATCACCCTTGCGGCCCGGGTGCACACGTTGGACGGCAGGCTACTGCCGCCGTCTCCGTTGGCTTCCGAGATCGCCGAACTGGTGGACGCCGCGATCGTCATCGACCGCTAAATCGCTTGTCGGTCCACCGCACCCGGAGTACGGTCGCTCGTACACAGGGAAGGAGGTGGTCCGACAAATTGATTGACTTGTGGACATGTGAGGTGGCTGCGAGCTAGCAGCGCCGGGGATTGAGCTAGACGCTGTTCGCGCAAGCGCTCATCGCAAACCTGCGCGCGCTGGCGAGTTCCCCGCAGCCACCCGGCCCCCGAGCCCCTAGGTCTGTCCAACTGTGGAACACGGCTCGGGGGCCGCTCCATGTGTGAGGGACGTCGGGCCTTTGGCGCAGAACATCTCTGGGCCGGCCCTCGTCGGCAAGCGTCAACCGATGACGCTGTCAAAGATTGCTATCCGGACACGATGCTGGCCATCGCCGGCCAGGTGCGCGATGATGCTGGCCCATGGGCAACGTGTGGAAGCTCGCCGCGCTGGCGGCCGCGACCACGCTGACGGCAGCGACGGCGTGCGCGCCGGCCGCCGAGAGAACCGCGAGGACTGGGACCGACCACTGCACGAAGGATTCGCTGGGCACGCAGTACTCGGGCATCTTCACATTCGGCACCGACCAGCCGGTGTACCCGCCGTGGTACATGGCCGATAACCCGGCCAACGGTGAGGGTTTCGAATCCGCACTCGCCTACGCCGTCGCCGCCAAGATGCATTACTTGCGAGACGATGTGCGCTGGGTGCGGGTGCCGTTCAATGCGGCACTGGCACCGGGGCCAAAACCGTTCGACGCCAACCTTTCTGAGTTCTCCATCACCGACCAGCGCCGGGCCGCAGTGGACTTCTCGTCGCCGTATTTCGATGTGACGCAGGCGGTCGTCACGGTCAAGTCGTCGCCTGCGGCCCGCGTCAGATCGATGGAGGGACTCAAGAAACTCAAGCTCGGCGTTCAGGTCGGCACCACTAGCTATACCGCCGCGACGTCGGTTGACGGCAGCGTCCCGATCGAGGTCTACAACACCAACGGCGACGCCAAAATGGCGTTGACCAACCGGGAGATCGACGCCTTGGTGGCGGATCTGCCAACGGCGTTCTCGGTGGCCAACGCCCTGCGCGATGGGGTCATGGTGGGTCAATTGCCCACCCGATCGGGCGTTGTCGAGCAGCTCGGCATCGTGCTGGACAAGGGCAGCCCGCTGACCCGATGCGTGTCATGGGCCGTGGACCTGCTGCGCGGGGACGGCACGCTGACCCAACTGGAAAAGCAGTGGCTGACCGGCGCCGGTAAGGCGCCCGTGCTGGCTTAGTCGGCCGGTCCTGGGGCCAGTGACGAGCAGGCCTGCATGGCCCGCTGCCAGGTGTCCTGGTCCACGTCCGATGGCGGACCCAACGCCGGGCCCGCCCCGAAAGGTACGCCGTGCTCGCTGAGGCAATGGGCGAACGTGCCGTGCCCTGTCGGGGCGACCGAGGTGGACGGCGGCGGCGATGTGTTGGACGAACACGCGGCCACAAGTCCGGCCGCGGCGATCACCACGGCCCACAGGAAAGCCGGCACTAGCCGACGAATCTTGACAGCCTGGCCGACAAATGCGGCACCAGCCCACCGTCGGCGTCGACTCGCTCCTCCACGTAGGCCAGGTCGCCGCCCTCGACGATGCCGTAGAGCCGCTTGGCCCCGCCCACCAACATTCCAGACTTGCTGCGCGCCAACGCGTCGGTGACCAGTTCCCACGACGACGGATTGCGCGGCCGTCCGTAGAACAGTTCGACGTAGCCCGCCGAATTCGCGAGCAGCAGCTCGATGGCCTGCGACTCGGACGGATCGTTGGGGTCGTCAACGAACCGCCAGAAGCCGGTCTCACGCAGCCCCGGCTGGTCGTATTCGCCGGTGTCCGTCAGGCGCCAGGACCGCGCCTCCCAATTGAGGTAGTCACCGCCATCGTGCGATACGACGATCTGCTGACCGAACCGGTAGTCGCCGTGCGATCCACGGCCCTCGCCTTCGCCGCGCCAGACGCCCACCAGCGGCAGCAGCGCGAGCAGCGCGTCATTGAGGTTCGCTCCCTTGCGGAGGTTGGCGGTGTCAGCGGGCACCGGCAAGTCCTCGAACACCGGAATATTGCGGGCGGCCGTCGTCTTGGCTCGTTCGGCTGCGGCGGCGACTGCGTCCGGGATTTCTTCGGAAGTCACGAGTCGTCGGTGATGAGGCGATACAGCGCGTACAGCGCGAACCACGTGATGACCACGACGGCCGCTACGAGCATGATCTCGAAGAACAACACCACGGCAGCGAGTCTAGCCGCCGGGCCCTCAACTGTTCTCGGCGGCTATGGGAGCTTCGACGCGTAGTTCGGGCAGAACGAGTTCGTCGCGGCGCGGACGAATGTGCCGGCGAGGCGCTGAGTCCCGCCGCTTGCGCTGACGACACCTGCGACCGTGTCTGTATAGCTGGCCCCCGATCCCCAGGCGTCGCATACCTGGTGTCCGCCCTGGATGACTTGAGGGCTCATCTTCGCCGGGATCGAGATGCCGCCGGCGGCCAACGCTTTGAGGAAATCGTCGTCGGGACTGGCGACGGCGTGTGGAGCGGTGACCATGGCGACGAGGGCGAACGCCGCCGTCGCCAATCCAGCTAGTGCGCGTGTCATGTTCGGCCCTGTCCATCGTGGCTAATTCCGCGGCGCAGCGCAGAAACTCACCAACATCGTGGACCGGAACAGCTAACTTCGCATCGTTTTCGCAATTGAAGTCCCCGGGCCGCCGGTAGCGGGCCGGGTCAGCTGCGTCAGGCGACCTTGACGTCGACCTCGTGGATTCCCGCGCCCGACGGCGCCACGCTGGCGTCACCGTTGCCCGCGGGCGACAGCGCACGCAGCGTCCAGGTGCCGGGGGCGGCGAAGAACCGGAAATCACCGGTGGCCGATGCCACGACCTCGGCGGTGAACTCGTCGGAGGAGTCGAGCAGCCGCACGAATGCGCCGCCGACTGCCTGACCGGAGCCATCGACAACGCGGCCGGTGATCACCGTTTCCTTCTCGAGGTCAACGCTGGCCGGCAACGTCAATCCTTGCTTCGGTGCAGAGCACATAATCAACTTCCCAACTCGATCGGGACCCCCACGAGGGAGCCGTATTCCGTCCAACTTCCGTCGTAGTTCTTGACGTTCTTGTGTCCCAACAGCTCCTGCAGCACGAACCAGGTGTGCGACGAGCGCTCACCGATCCGGCAGTACGCGATGGTCTCCTTCTCGCCGTCCAGGCCGGCCTGGGCGTATAGCTTGGCCAGGTCCTCATCCGACTTGAACGTGCCGTCCTCATTGGCCGCCTTGCTCCACGGAACGTTGATCGCCCCGGGGATATGCCCTGGCCGCTGGCTTTGTTCCTGAGGCAGGTGTGCCGGGGCCAGGATCTTGCCGGAGAACTCGTCGGGGGAACGCACGTCGACGAGGTTCTTGGCGCCAATGGCCGCGACGACCTCGTCGCGGAACGCGCGGATGGCGTTGTTGGGGTCCTTGGCGGTGTAGCTGGTTTCCGGCCGGCTCACGGTGTCGGCGGACAGCGGACGACCGTCGAGTTCCCACTTCTTGCGACCGCCGTCGAGCAGCTTGACGTTGTCGTGGCCGTAGAGCTTGAAGTACCAGTACGCGTACGCGGCGAACCAGTTGTTGTTGCCTCCGTAGAGGATCACGGTGTCGTCGTTGGAGATGCCGCGCTCGCTGAGCAGCTTGGAGAACTGCTGGGCGTCGACGAAATCTCGCTTGACCTGGTCCTGCAGGTCGGCCTTCCAGTCGAGTTTGACCGCGCCCTCGATATGGCCGCCGTCGTAGGCGCTGGTGTCCTCATCGACCTCGACGAAGACGGTGTTCGGCGCGTCGAGATTGCTCTCGGCCCAGTCTGTCGTGACCAGGACGTCCGAGCTTGCCATGTTCGAAATCCTTTCGGTTGCTTGCTATTTGAACGTTGATGCGGGGGAGGGTGTACTTGAGTTCTTTCGAACTCGCACGACGAGCGGATAAAGCTGGCAGCCGAGGCAGATGCCGAAGGCCGCATTGAGGAACGCCGCCATCAACGCGAAACCGGTGGCGATGAGGCCAAGCGGTGCAACACCGGCGGCGAACCCGACAACGCCGACAATCGCGAACACGAAGCCAACGAGTTGGGCGAACTTCAGCGGCGGCACCGGTTCACGCTCGGTGACGGGCCCGATACGGGGTGCCACGACCCATTGGAAGATCAGTCCGTACGGATGCTGACGGGGTCCGCGCCATGCGCCGATTGCGAACACCACCGCCTGCAGACCGAGAATCACCGCCGCGCCCGCCGCGCTGACGGCCGAAACCAGCAGCGTCGCCACGATCACGACCGTGGTGACCCACGCGGCGAACCGCGGGCCGCGCACATCCACGTGGGCCGGTGCGCCGGTGTTGGTGGTGATCGACATAGATGTGCTCCTGTTGCGTCAATGGGCTGGATTGGGCAGACCCCACGGGGCTGCTCCCGAGTGCGGCGCGAAGGCAGGGCGCGGCTACTCAGCAGCTACAACAACAACAGCAAGAACCCGCTACGCGGCACAGATCGACTGCGCGGCGCTTCGTGAGCATCGGCTCGAGGCGGGTTGACACGCCCGACAGCTTACCCAATGACACGGTCATGAAGCCAACAGCGGTGCCAGGGCGGAACGCAGGTCAGCAGCGCTCGGCACACCTGTGGTGCGGTATCGCGGCCGTCCGTCCGCGTCGAAAATCACCGTCGTGGGCAGCGACATCACCGAGAGCCGTCTGGCTGCTTCGGGATTGGTGTCCATGTCGATCTCCACGTGCGCGACGCCGGGTAGATCACGGCAGACCTCGTCGACCACGCGGCGGACCGCGGCGCACGGTCCGCACCACTCCGCGCTGAAGTGCAGGACGGTCGGACCGGTGGGCGAAAGGCCGAGGTCGGACGTGTCGACATTGCTCGCCTCGGCGGCCGATTTGAGCATTCCCGCGCGCAGGGTCAGCAGCCGGCCCACCAGATACGCCAGCCCGACCGCCGCTATCAGTACGGTCAACACGAGCACCCATGAAGAGCTCATGAAAGCTTGAACTCATCCAGCGCGACGGTTACTCCCTCGGTGATGCCTTCGATGATGATGTCGGAGCCGCGCGCTCCCTCGCTGGTCGGCGCGACGCCGAACGGCAGTTTCTGCCCCGGCATCGTGGTGGTGAACGCGGCGAGCACCGCAGGGGTCTTGTCCTCGGGCACCGGTTGATCGGCCGTGCCCGCGCCGGTGAGCACGCCGGTTGCGGTGAGGTTCAGCGTGGTGTGGTCGGGCCCGGCGATCGACAGGTCGACCGCGATGCTGACCCTCTTGTCGTAGCCCGCCTTTTTTGGCGTGCCCGTGAATACCAGCCCCTTGTTGCTGGAGATGCCAGACTCGGTGGTGCCGCCGGTGGCGTCGTTGGCCTCCCGCAGGGGTGTCTCGACCAGCAGGTCCGGGATTCCCATGAACCGGCCGACGTGCGTGGAGTCGATGATGATGCGGCTCTCGACCTCGCCGACCGGCAGCCTCGCCCCGGGCCCGATCAGCCAGGATGTGTCGGCGATGTCGATGGAATGCAGGGTGGCCTCGAGTGAGACTTTGCCCACAACGGGGTGCGTGACGCCCTGGGCCCTGATTTCGACCTCGTTGTAGTGGTGGCGCATCGCCTGGGCGATGAACGGAAAACCGAGGATGCCCGCGTACGGGTCCCACCCCAGGTTCGCGGCGCTGCGCACGCTGCTGGCCAGCCGATATTCGGCGTAGATGGCCGCTCCGAAGTCGGCACCGACCACGCCGACCACCACCGCGGTCACCGTCGCGAGGACCCCGATCAGCAGCTTGCGCACCCGGACATTCTGAACCACTCGGCGCTGCCGACCCGCCTACGCGCAGCTGACGAACAGGTAGCGCGCTATCGTTAGATGACCATCGGCCGGGTAACGGCCATGTGTCAGGCTTGAATCTGGGAAGTCACCACCGACATTGTTGTCTGGGCGAGGTCCCCATGGCTGCTGGAGGGCCAGTTGGATCTACTGCTATTGACGGTCGACCCACATCCCGAATCGGTCCTGCCCTCGTTGGCGCTGCTTGCCCATACTGTGCGGACGGCGCCGACCGAGGTGTCCTCCCTGTTGGAGGCGGGCACCGCGGATGTCGCGATCGTCGATGCGCGCACTGACCTGGCCGCGGCTCGCGGGCTCTGTCGGCTGCTCGGCACGACGGGCACCTCGGTTCCTGTGGTGGCCGTCGTCAACGAGGGCGGTCTGGTAGCGGTCAATGTCGAATGGGGACTCGACGAGATCCTGTTGCCGAGCACCGGCCCCGCCGAGATCGACGCCCGGCTGCGGCTGTTGGTGGGTCGCCGCGGCGGCGTGGCCAACCAGGAGAACCTCGGCAAGATCAATCTCGGTGAGCTCGTCATCGACGAAGGCACGTACACCGCGCGGCTGCGTGGGCGCCCGCTGGACCTTACATATAAGGAATTCGAACTGCTGAAGTATCTGGCTCAGCACGCCGGGCGGGTGTTCACCCGTGCGCAGTTGCTCCAGGAAGTGTGGGGCTACGACTTCTTCGGCGGCACCCGCACCGTCGATGTGCACGTGCGCCGGCTACGCGCCAAGCTGGGTACCGAATACGAGTCGCTGATCGGCACGGTCCGCAACGTTGGCTACAAGGCGGTTCGGCCGGCGCGGGGAAGGCCACAGGCGGCGGGGCCGGACCTGACCGACGACATCGTCGATGAAGCGGCGTACGACGCGCCCGACAACCTGCCCGACGCCCTGGCTGACCCGCTGCGCAGTCAGTGACGTCAATCGACTGGCGGGCCGGCCTGTCTGACGACGAACAACGCCGGATCCGGGAGTTGATCGCGGCGGCCAGGACGGCCGATGGCGTCGAACCCGTTGGCGATCAGGTACTGCGCGAGCTGTCGCACGATCGCACCCGACACCTGATCGCCGCCGACGGCGACGACGTCGTTGGCTACCTGAACCTGACTGAGGTGCCCGCCATGGCCGAGCTGGTCGTGCATCCGAGTGCGAGGCGCAACGGTATTGGCTCGGCGATGGCGCGGGCGGGATTGTCAGAGGGCGGGGATGGCGCCCGTATCTGGGCACACGGCAACCTGGGGCCCGCTCGCGCCACGGCTGCCGCGCTCGGCCTTGTGGTCGCGCGCGAGCTGATGCAGATGTGCAGGCCGCTCACCGACCTGCCGACGGCGACGACTCCCGAGGGCGTGCGCATCGAGACGTACTCCGGCCCCGGCGACGACGCCGAGGTGCTGCGCGTGAACAACGCCGCGTTCGCCTGGCACCCCGAGCAGGGCGGCTGGACGGAAGCCGACATCGCCGAGCGCCGCGGCGAGTCGTGGTTCGACCCGGCCGGCTTGTTCATGGCCGTCGACGAGCGCACGGGTAAACTGCTCGGCTTCCACTGGACCAAAGTGCATGCCGCGCCCCGCGGCGAAATGCACTCCGGCGATCTGGGTGAGGTGTACGTCCTCGGCGTCGACCCCGCCGCGCAGGGCCGCGGGCTCGGCGCCACGCTCACCCTCATCGGATTGCATCACCTGGCGAAGCGACTCTCGGGCAGTGCCCGACCGACCGTCCTGCTCTACGTCGAGGCAGATAATTCAGCGGCCATAAAGACCTATCAGCGACTGGGTTTCGAGGCCTTCAGCGTCGACGCCGCCTACAGTCTTGCGGCGGATCGATCAACGGGCGGCTAAGAGGCGACCGAGATGTTGAGTTCGGCGAGCAGGTGGCGCACTCGGCGTTCGATTTCGTCTCGGACGGGCCGGACCGCTTCGATGTTCAGGCCGGCGGGGTCGGCGACCTGCCAGTCCTCGTAGCGCCGACCGGGCAACACGGGACAGGTGTCACCGCATCCCATCGTGACGACGACGTCGGCGGCCTGCACGATCTCTTCGGTCCATGGCTTGGGGTACTCGTGAGATATGTCGATGTCCCGCTCCGCCATTGCCTGCACCACCGCGGGGTCCACGTCATCGGCCGGTTTGTCGCCTCCGGACCACGCCACGGCGTCGTCGCCGGCCAGGTGAGTGAAGAAGGCCATCGCCATCTGCGAGCGTCCGGCGTTGTGGGTACACAGGAACAGCACGTTCGTCTTGCCGTCGTGATGTTTGCCCTCGACCCTTGCCAGCGCGCGAAGTCGTTGCCGCGCAAAGCGTTCTGCAAGAAGCGGAAGGAAGTTCGGTATCGACGCCCTGTGCTTGAACTGGCTGTGGGAGGAGTAAAGGAACCGGTCGACAGTCTCGGCGCCGAGCATCTCGCCGAACTCCGCTTCCAGGCGCCCGGCGGCGGTTTTCAGGGCCAACCGCTGGTCGATACTCAGGTCGTCGTGCTGTTGGGGGGCGGCAACTTGGCCGAGGTCGTCGGACATTTCTGTGCTCCGTTGCTCGAGGTTGCACCGCCGTGGCGGTTCCTCATCGCCACAGCGAGTTGGCTGCGGGCCGAATTCTGGATACCCACATTTCACGCGATGTACTTGGTGCTTAGGTGCCGACACACGGACTTTAGTGTCTGGTCGGTCGAGAATGAATACTCATGTCGAGGACGGCCCGTCCGTGTGGGCGCTCGGATGCCCGATCGCCAGGTGCAGCGAAATTTGGTGCCGCCCGCCAGCGCGGTCACCAGCGGCGCCGGGCGTCGCCTCACCGAACAGCGAGCGAGGCTCGGATGGACACTTTGTGCTGGGGTTTCGTCGACTCAACCCCGCGACCGGTTCATCTGTCGTTCACCAATGTAAGGGTAAGCGTTCAACGCCGGCCCCTAGGTTCCTAAGCCGAGCAGCGATCGGAACTGCTCGGCGGAACGCCGTTCCGTGCGCTTGCCCGACTCCGGCGGTGGTTTGCCTCCGCCCCTCAAATTCATAAGGAGCTACGTGAAGCACAAACGACTCGGTGCTGCGGTGAGCATGTTGGCCGTGGGAGCGCTACTGCTTTCGGCCTGTGGCAGCGACACGAATAAGAGTTCCACAGGCGCTACGACGAGTGGTGGGGGAACCTCTGGGGGTGCCAAGCCCGCCGTTAACTGCGCTGGCAAGAAGGCGCTGAAGGCCAGCGGCTCGTCCGCACAGGCCAACGCGATCACCCGGTTCGTCACCGCCTATGAATCCGCCTGCTCGGGTTACACCCTGAACTACACGTCCAGCGGCTCCGGTGCGGGCGTCTCCGAATTCATCGGCGGACAAACCGATTTCGGCGGCTCGGATTCTCCGCTGGATCCCACGAAGGGCGAGGTTGACAAGGCCAAGGCGCGCTGCGGCGGCGCCGACGCGTGGAACCTGCCGACGGTGTTCGGACCAATCGCTGTCACCTACAACCTGCCCGGTGTCGACGGCCTGGCCCTGGATGGTCCGACCCTCGCCAAGATCTTCAACGGCACGGTGACCACCTGGAACGCACCGGAGGTCGCCGCGCTCAACTCGGGCAAGACCCTGCCCGGAGACAAGATCAATGTGGTGTTCCGCAGCGACGAGTCCGGTACCACCGACAACTTCCAGAAGTACCTCGACGCCGCGTCCGACGGCGCGTGGGGCAAGGGTGCCGGCAAGACATTCAACGGCGGTGTCGGCGAGGGCGCCAAGGGCAACGAAGGAACATCCGCGGCGATCAAGAACACCGCGGGATCGATCACGTACAACGAGTGGTCGTTCGCGACGAAACAAGGGCTCCAGATCGCTGACATCATCACCTCGGCCGGTCCAGATCCGGTGAAGCTGTCGGCCGACAGCGCCGGCAAGTCGATCGATGCGGTCAAGATCAAGGGCCAGGGCAACGATCTCGTGCTTGACACGTCCTCGTTCTATAAGCCGACTGCGGCTGGTGCGTACCCGATCATCCTCGGGACCTATGAGATCGTCTGCTCCAAGTACCCGCAATCCGATGTGGCGCCGGCCGTCAAGGCGTTCCTGACGGTGGCGACCACCGACGGCCAGAAGGGCTTGGCGGATGCCGGTTACATTCCGATCCCTGACACGTTCAAGGCCAAGCTGACCGACGCCATCAACGCAATTTCGTAGTCAACGGCAGCAATGAGTTTGAGGCCTGAACCGACTGCTGTGGGCTCGTCAACAACGGGGGCGAGCCCACAGCAGATCGGGGATACTCCAGAGATGTCGACGCAACCGCCGCCGGGCTCGGCCCTGAAGGGCCGCCGCCGGTGGGGCGACACCATCTTCTACGCCATCGCACTTGCTGCGGGTGCGACGATCATCGGCGCGATCGCGCTGATGGGCCTTTTCCTGTTGATTCGCGCGGTTCCGTCGCTGGCAGCGGACAAAGTCAACTTCATCACCAGCTCGCAATTCGTCACGACCGACGAGCACAACCTGCGCTTCGGTATCGCCGACCTCTTCCGGGTCACCGTGCTGAGCTCGATCTTTGCTCTGGTGATCGCGGTGCCGATCGCCGTCGGCATCGCGACGTTCTTGACGAACTACGTACCGCGCCGGTTCTCCAGGCCGTTCGCCATCCTGGTCGACCTTCTGGCCGCGGTGCCCTCGATCGTGTTCGGCTTGTGGGGCATCTTCGTTCTGGCTCCCAAGCTCGAGCCGGTGCAAAGGTTCCTCAACGAGCACCTAGGTTGGATCTTCCTCTTCGGCAAGGGCAATGTGTCGCTCGCGGGTGGCGGCACGATTTTCACCGCGGGAGTGGTGCTGGCCGCGATGATCCTGCCGATCATCACCTCGGTTTCCAGGGAAGTCTTCAGCCTGACCCCCAAGGGCCATGTCGAGGCTGCCCAGGCGCTCGGCGCCACGAAGTGGGAAGTCATCCGGATGACGGTCTATCCGTACGGCCGCAGCGGCATGATTGCGGGCTCGATGCTGGCGTTGGGCCGGGCACTTGGTGAGACGGTCGCGGTCTTGATCATTCTCCGCACTGCCGCGCAGCCCGGCCACTGGTCGCTGTTCGACGGCGGTTACACGTTCGCGTCCAAGATCGCATCGGCGGCAGCGGAATTCAGCGCACCGCTGCCGACCGGCGCTTACATCGCGGCCGGCTTCGTGCTGTTTGCCCTGACGTTTGTCGTCAACGCGGTTGCAAGAGTGGCAGCCGGAGGAAGGGTGAGCGGGGGATGACGGAAGCAACGCTTGATACCCCGGTGAAGGGGCCGACCTTTCACCCGATCAGCACCGCGCGCAAGATCAAGAACCGTGTCGCGGAGACGCTGTTCGCGGTCGCGTTCCTGATCGCCATGGTCCCGCTGGTCTGGCTGCTTTACACGGTCATTTCACGAGGGTTCCGCGCGGTCATCTCCTCGGATTGGTGGAACAAGTCCCTGGCCGGCGTTCTGCCCGAAGAGTTCGCCGGCGGCGTGTACCACGCGATCTACGGCACGATTGTCCAGGCGGGCATCGCCGCGGTGCTAGCGGTGCCGCTCGGCATCATGGCCGCCGTCTACCTGGTGGAATACGGCCGCGGGTGGTTCGCTCGGACAACGACTTTCATGGTCGACATCCTGGCCGGTGTGCCATCGATTGTCGCGGCCCTGTTCATTTTCGCGCTGTGGATCGCGACGATGGGCTTTCAGCAGAGCGCCTTCGCGGTGGCGCTGGCCTTGGTGCTGCTGATGCTTCCCGTGGTGGTCCGCAACACCGAAGAGATGCTCAAACTGGTCCCCGACGAACTACGCGAAGCGTCGTACGCGCTTGGCGTTCCCAAATGGAAGACGATCGCCCGGATCGTCGTGCCTACCGCACTGCCCGGCATCATCAGCGGGATCCTGCTTGCACTGGCACGCGTTATCGGCGAGACCGCCCCGGTGCTGGTGCTGGTCGGCTACGCCAGGTCGATCAACTACGACCCATTCCAGGGCAACATGGCGTCACTGCCGTTGCTGATATACACCGAGCTGATCAACCCAGAGCCGGCCGGACGGCTGCGAGTGTGGGGGGCTGCACTGACGTTGATCATCATCGTCGCTGCGCTGTACATCGCGGCGGCCTTCGTGATCCGGTTCCTGACCCGTAATCGAGCTTGAGAACGTAGGAAGCGGATATGGCCAAGCGTATTGACATCAAAGACCTCAACATCTACTACGGCTCATTTCACGCCGTGGCCGACGTGGCACTGTCGGTCCCGCCGCGCAGCGTTACAGCGTTCATCGGGCCATCGGGCTGTGGTAAGTCGACCGTGCTGCGCACGCTGAACCGGATGCACGAAGTCCTCCCCGGCGCCAGGGCCGAGGGCTCGGTGCTACTAGACGGCGAGGACATCTACGGCGCAGGCGTCGACCCGGTGAGTGTCCGGAAGACCATCGGGATGGTGTTCCAGCGGCCAAACCCGTTCCCCACCATGTCGATTAAGGACAATGTGGCGGCCGGGCTGCGCCTTCAGGGGGTGCGTAGCAAAAAGACCCTCGACGAAGTCGCCGAGCGCTCACTAAATGGCGCCAATCTCTGGAACGAGGTCAAGGACCGGCTCGACAAGCCGGGCGGCGGCCTGTCGGGTGGTCAGCAGCAGCGGCTGTGCATCGCGCGTGCGATCGCGGTGCAGCCCGCTGTGCTGCTGATGGACGAGCCGTGCTCGGCGCTCGACCCCATTTCTACGCTTGCGATCGAGGACCTTATCTCGGAGCTCAAGCAGGACTACACCATCGTGATCGTTACGCACAATATGCAGCAGGCCGCCCGGGTCAGCGACCAGACCGCGTTCTTCAACCTGGAGGCGACCGGGAAGCCGGGCAGGCTCGTCGAGATCGACGACACCGAGAAGATCTTCTCCAACCCGACGCAGAAGGCCACCGAGGATTACATCTCCGGCCGCTTCGGCTAGGGAATAGAGGCGGCGCTCACTCGGTCATAACTGCGATGACGAAGGCAGTGAGGTTCGATTCGTACGGCGACGTCGACGTGCTCGAGGTGCGCGATGTCGAAAAGCCGGTGCCCGCAAGCGGCGAGGTGCTTGTCGCGGTCAAGGCGGCGGGCATCAACCCCGGCGAGGCGATGATCCGGAGGGGCGGGTTGCACGATCGCTGGCCGGCCACGTTCCCGTCGGGTCAGGGCAGCGATCTTGCCGGAGTCGTGGCCGACGTCGGCCCGGGCGTGGACGCCTTCAGCGCGGGCGACGAGGTGATCGGCTTCACCGAGCGCCGCGAGAGTCAGGCCGAGTATGTCGCCGTCCCCGCAGACCAGCTCGTCGCCAAACCCGAATCAGTCCCGTGGGAGGTGGCCGGGGCGCTCTACGTTGCGGGGACGACGGCGTACGCGGCGGTGCGCTCGGTGGGTCTGACGGCAGGCGACACCGTCGCGGTCGCCGGCGCCGCAGGGGGAGTCGGCTCGATCGCCGTCCAGCTGGCTAAACGCGCGGGCGCCACGGTGCTCGGCATCGCCGGCCCGGCCAATGACGACTGGCTCACGTCACACAGCGTCGTTCCCGTCAACTATGGCGACGGCCTGGGCGAGCGCTTGAGGGCGGCGGCGCCCGACGGCCGGCTCGACGCGTTCCTGGACTTCTTCGGCGGCGGCTACGTCGAGCTGGCCGTCACGGAGCTTGGCGTCAATCCCGAACGGGTCGACACCATCATCGATTTCCCCGCCGTGGAACGGTTCGGTGTGCAGATGGCCGGCAATGCCGACGCCTCGAACGCGCAAGTGCTGGCCGAACTCGCGGAGCTGGTCGCCGCTGGTGAGCTGGAGATACCGATCGCCGGGGTGTTCGCCCTCGACGACGTTCAGGGCGCCTACCGCACCCTCGAGCAGCGTCACACCAGGGGAAAGCTGGTGCTGAGGCCGTAGGATCAGCGCGGGTTTGCTCAGCGCGGGGTTGGTCAGCGCGGGGCGGAAACCTCGTCCTCGTCGGGGAACTTGCCGGTGACCTGGAAGATGATCCGGTTGGCTAGCTCGACCGCGTGATCGGCGAACCGCTCGTAGAACCGGCTCAGCAACGTCACGTCGACGGCTGCCGTCACGCCGTGCTTCCATTCCCGGTCCATCAGCACGGTGAACAGATGGCGATGGAGGTCGTCCATCGCGTCGTCTTCTTCGCGGACCCGTGCGGCCTTCTCGGGGTCGCGGGAGACCAGCACCTCCTGTGCGCTGGTGCCCAATTCGACTGCAACACGGCCCATTTCGGCGAAGTATCCGTTCACCTCTTCGGGCAGTGCATGCTGCGGATGACGGCGCCGGGCGATCTTCGCGACATGCAGGGCCAGTGCGCCCATCCGGTCGACGTCGGCAACGTTCTGAATCGAGCTGACAATGGCCCGCAGGTCCCCGGCCACCGGCGCCTGCAGGGCCAGCAGAACAAACGCCGCCTCTTCCGCCTTCGCGCTCATCGTCGCGATCTGTTCGTGGTCGGTGATCACCTGCTCTGCCAGCACAAGATCGGCTTGCAGCAGGGCCTGTGTCGCGCGCTCCATTGCAACGCCCGCCAGCCCGCACATCTCGCCAAGCTGGTCCGTCAACGCCTCTAGTTGCTCGTGGTACGCGGTTCGCATGGACCAAGCCTACGGGCATTTCCGTCCAATCGGCACGACGTCGACGGTGAACTAAAGGTGAATGCCACTTGCCCGATCGCTGATCGACCTGGGTGTTTGTCGCTATTCGCAGGTGGTGTCGGCAGCGTTGGTGACCGTCAGGTCCTCCGGCAGCTGGGTGGGCGCGGTGCGCGTGCCATGTACGACTTGGACCTGCACAGGCGAGCCGCTGGGCGATGGGGCTATCACCGAATAGAAGTCGCTGCCGAGCACCACCCGCACCACGTCGCCCATGCCCGACACCCGCTCGATGGTCGGGTTCGCGAACGCGGAGGCAACCGTCGCGGCGGCCTGCTCGTTGCCCGCAGAGAAGAACACCGTCGTCGAGTGCAGCTGGCCGGGGTAGTCGTCGGGGGTCGTCACGTTGAAGCCGTCGTTCTGCAACTCGTTGGCCGCGGTGGCCGCAAGTCCGTTCTGGCCGGTCGAATTCGACACCCGCACCGTGACGTCCTTCGGGTTGGTGGTCACCGCATCGACGAGCTCGGCATTCGACGGGGCGGGCGCTGCGGACGGGCTTGGTGCCGACTGCGGCGTACCGGGAACGGGCGTGTTGTCCGCGTTCTTCTCTTCGGGCAACGGATCATCGTTGATGATCGCGTCGAACAGGGCGCGCATGTCGTCGGTGCGCGGCGGTTCGTTGCCGTCGGGGTCGGTCACTCCGGTGGTCGGCACGGTCACGAAGGTGATGCGGCCGGCATTCACGCCCTGGACCGACTGCCCGAGGTTGACGAGGTCCTTCGTCTTGATGTTGTCCACATAGCTGTCACTGATGAACATGTTCACCAGTTCGTTGAGCTTGGACAGCGAGAAGAGCACTTCCTTGGAGATCATCGACCGCAGCAGCGACGACAGGAACAGCTGCTGACGCTTGATCCGGCCGTAATCGCCGTTGGCCTCGGTGGTCACCTGCCTGGCGCGCACATATTGCAGCGCGGTGTGCCCGTCGATGGTCTGGCGGCCGGCGCTGGCCAGCACGGTGCCGAGCTCGTAGTCCTTCAGCGGCGTCGTGCTGCACACCTCGACACCGCCGACGGCGTCGACCATCTTCGCAAAGCCGGTGAAATCGACTGCCATGAACCGGTTTACGTTCAGGCCGGACAGCTTCTGGATCACCTTCACCAGGCACTTGGGCCCGCCGAAAGCATAGGCGGAATTCAGTTTGGTCTCGGTGTAGACCTGGTCGGGCCCGGACGTCCCTTTCTGATTGTCGTACTGTGGTCCGTACTGACCGGTTTCGGGGTTCCATGCCTGGCACTTCATTGGAGTGATCGCCAGGTCACGCGGGAACGACACGGCGACAACGCGTTTGCGGTTGGCCGGGATATTCACCAGTATCACGGTGTCCGACCGGATGCCGCCGGCGTCCTGGGTGTTGCCTGCGCCCATGTTGCTGTTCTCGCCGAATCGGCTGTCCACGCCGACGATCAGGAAGTTCTCGTCGCCGTGTTGAGCGTTCGGGTCGACGATGTCGCGCGAGTCGGGGTCGAGGGCCGAAACATGGTTGAGCATATGGTTTTTCACGGACTGCCATTGCCACGCGCCACCCGTCAGGGTCAGCGCGCACACGGCGATCAGCGCGGCGGCGGAGCGGCCGGCCACCGTCGTCGGGCCGCGGCGACCTGGCGCCCCGCCGTGGCGACGCGGCGCCTCGAGTTGGCGTGCGGTGCATGACGGCGGTACATCGCCGGGCTGGCGCCGCGCCGTGAGATTCGGAAATTCGGCCGCCCGCACCGACGCGATCGGGATCACCTCGGTATCCGCGCTGTCCGGATCCGGTGTGGACAGGACGCGCTCGTACGGCGCGCGGACGGGATGGACGACGTAGGGGGACGGGACCGGCGGCGGATCGGGCTGCCTGCGCTGTCGCCTAGGTCCGTTCGATGCGCTCGCATCACCTCTGACCTTGGCGATCAGGTCGGCGACTGTGACCCCGTCGGTGTGGTTACCTGTCGGCTTGGCCGATTCTGCCTGGTCGGGTTCCGGCTTGGAACTGCGCTCCCACGGCGCGGCACCTAGCGATGGCCGCTGACTCCTGGTGAGCCATTGGCTGTCGCCGCCCGCGTCCGACGGCCATGACGGACGCGGAGGGCCAGGAGTGGCGTTGTCGCCGTCACCCATGTTCCTGCCGGCCTCCGACTCTTATCTGGCATGGTGCGCGTCGGTGCGCGTTGTCGTATGCAGTGTCTCTGTGTCCTCTAGCAGCACTGCGGGTGGCTCGTCCACAGGAGCCAGACGCGACGAGACTCATATCGTACTGAGACATGCTGAGAGACGTGATGTCAAGATCGTCTCGGTTAGCCTCCGGAATGCATAACATCCGCCCCGTCGGGCACTGTGCAGTCGTCCGGATCGGTTAGCCAGTCCTCGGGCAGGGCGACCGATGCAGGGGACCCTTGACGCCCGCGCGGGCCGTTCGCGGCCTGCGGAAACGGGACGTCCGGGTCGAGCCCCTCGAGCAGTACGTCGAGCTCCGAAAGAGTCTTGACCAGTGCTAATGCGCGTCGCAGCTCGGCGCCTGCCGGAAAGCCGTGCAGGTACCACGCGATGTGCTTGCGGATATCGCGCAAGCCCTTGTCCTCGCCGAAGTGCGCTGCCAACAGCTCGCCGTGCCTGCGAATAATCGCCGCGACTTCGCCAAGCGTGGGTGGGGTTGCTGCGGACGTCCCGGCAAACGCCGCGGACAGCTCGGCGAACAACCACGGCCGCCCCAGGCAGCCGCGGCCGATGACCACGCCGTCACAACCGGTCGCGGCCATCATCGCCAGGGCGTCGCTGGCGTCGAAGATGTCGCCGTTGCCCAGCACCGGAACGCCTGTCACGTGCTGTTTCAGCGCGCCGATCTGATCCCAGTCGGCAGTTCCGGAGTAGCGCTGGGCCGCCGTGCGGGCGTGCAGAGCGACCGCGGCGGCACCCTCCTCCGCGGCGATCCGCCCGGCGTCCAAGTGGGTGTGGTGGGTGTCGTCGATGCCGATCCTGAACTTGACGGTCACCGGTATGTCGGTGCCCTCGGTGGCGCGCACCGCTGCGGAGACGATCTGGCCGAACAGCCGGCGTTTGAACGGCAGGGCCGCGCCACCGCCCCGCCGGGTGACCTTGGGAACCGGGCAGCCGAAGTTCATGTCGATATGGTCGGCTAGGCCCTCGTCGGCGATCATTTTCGCCGCGGCGAACGTGGTCTCTGGGTCGACGGTGTAGAGCTGCAGCGAACGCGGCGACTCATCGGACGCGAACGTCGTCATGTGCATCGTGACCGGATGACGTTCGACGAGCGCCCGTGCGGTCACCATCTCGCACACGTACAGGCCACTGATGGTGCCAGCCCGCGCGACTTCCAGTTCCCGGCACAACGTGCGGAAGGCGACATTCGTAACACCGGCCATCGGCGCCAGCACGACCGGGCTGCGCAGCGCGATGGGCCCGATCTGTAGGCCAGGCCGGGGTTCGGCTAGGACGCTGATGACGTGACCAGGAGGTTCTTGGCGGCCTTCTTCTCGGCCACCTTCTCCTGACGCTCCAGGCGCCGCTGCTTAGCGACCTCGAACTTCTCGCAGGTCTCCTCAAGCTCCTCGACGAGCGTGCCCAGCTCATCGCGCATCCGCGCGGCGTCGCCGGAGAAGTCCTCGCGCTCGAAGATGCGCCACTTCTTCAGCACCGGCATCACCACGTCGTCGAGGTGGATGCGCGGGTCGTAGACACCGCCGACGGCGATGACGACGGCCTTGCGGCGGAATTCGGGAACCGTGAAGCCGGGCATCTTGAAGTTGACGAGCACGCGGTGCAACGAGTGCATCGCCTGGTTGGGGGCGATGTCGAAGCCGGCCTCGGACACGTCGCGATAGAAGATCATGTGCAGGTTCTCGTCGCCCGAGATGCGCTGCAGTAGCTGATCGGCGATGGTCTCGTCGCACGCCCTACCGGTGTTGCGGTGTGAGACGCGGGTGGCCAGCTCCTGGAATGTCACATAGATGACCGAGTCGAACAGGCTCTCGGCGAACAGGTCACCCTGCTGGTGCTGGCCCGGGGAGAAGCCGCGGGTCATCTGCTCGATGCGCAGTTGCTCCAGCTCGACGGGATCGATCGCGCGGGTCACGACGAGGTAGTCACGCAGCGCGATGCCGTGCCGGTTCTCCTCGGCGGTCCAGCGGTTGACCCACTGGCCCCAGGCGCCGTCCATGCCGAAGTTCATCGCGATCTCACGGTGATAGGACGGCAGGTTGTCCTCGGTCAGCAGGTTCTGCAACATCGAGACCTGGGCGACCTCGGAGAGCCGCGACTGTTCGGGATCCCAGTCCTGGCCGCCGAGGGCATAGTAGTTCTTGCCGTCCGACCACGGGATGTAATCGTGCGGGTTCCAGTCCTTTCGCATGGACATATGCCGGTTGAGGTTCTTCTCAACCACGGGCTCGAGCTCGTGCAGCAGCTGAAGATCCGTGAGGTCTTGCGCCATGGCCCCTCCCAGTTATCTGTACCTATTGGTTGCACTCAATATATCTGTGTCCCCCGGTGACATTCAAGTTATTCCCCGGTATGTCACATCTGTCACACCAGGCACGTCCCGTCGCGGTAGTTTCCCGGCCGGCCGAGGCACAGGCTTCCGATCAAGCGCCGCTTGAACAGGTCAGTACGTCCAACGAGTAGTGGTCAGTAGCTCGACACGCGGCTGAGCAGCATGTCGACGCAGTAGTCGATGAACTTTTCGCGGGTCGCCGTGAGCCTGCCGTTCAAGTAGGCGGTGAACAGCGCTGTCAGCGCGCCGATCAAGCCGGTGGCCACCATGGCCTGGACCGCGGGATCGGTGATGCGGGTCAGCTTGCGCTGCACGAGTTCGATGAAGCTGGGCATCCACTCGGCGCCCGAGCGGGTCAGCACGGGTTCCGATTCGGGCGCGAGGAGCAGCACCCGTCCCAACGCCGGGTCGTCCACCATGAGCGCGACGAATCGCTCTACCGCATCACGTGGGGTATTCGCCGTCGTCAGCGTCGACATCGCCCGCTCGCATACGTCGTCGTAGACGGCGCGGACGAACTCGTCGCGGTCGGCTAAGCTTTCGTAGAAGTAGCGTTCGGTGAGCCCGGCCGCCCGGCATACCGCACGCACGGTGAGTGCGGGTCCGCGTTCGCCGCCGAGGAGCTCGATGCCGGCCGCGATGAGGTCATCGCGGCGCAGCACCTGGCGGTCCTGCAGCGGAACGCCGGACCAGCGGCCCCTTCGTTGACCGGAAGGCACATCACTCCCTAAGCTCCGTGGTGACAACGCACGTAGTCAGAATTGTGAGATGTCCACCAGTGACTCAAGATACTTCTGCAGCGCACCCAGTGACCAGCGGATCCGTCCCAGTTGCATCGGGATGTCCTGTCGCGCCAGGCGGGTACGACGAGCTGCCGCAGCCACTCGGGCCGGAGTCATTGACCTGGAAGTACTTCGGTGACTGGCGCGGCATGCTGCAGGGACCGTGGGCGGGCTCGATGCAGAACATGCACCCCCAGCTCGGTGCCGCGGTCGAAGAGCATTCCACGTTCGCCAGGGAACCCTGGCCGCGCGTGCTGCGGTCGCTTTATCCCATCGGCGGTGTCGTGTTCGACGGGGATCGGGCCCCGCAGACCGGGGCGGAAGTGCGTCGCTACCACACCACCATCAAGGGGGTGGACGCCAAAGGTCGGCGCTACCACGCGCTGAATCCCGACGTCTTCTACTGGGCGCACTCGACTTTCTTCGTGGGTACGATCCTTGTGGCCGAGCGCTTCTGCGGCGGCATCACCGAAGAGGACAAGCGTCAGCTGTTCGAAGAACACCTGACCTGGTACCGCATGTACGGGATGAGCATGCGTCCTGTTCCCCAGACCTGGGAAGAGTTCAAGGTCTACTGGGACCACATGTGCCGCAACGTATTAGAGGACAACAAGGCGACCCGCGACGTGTTGGCCCTGGAGAACTATGGCAAACCGTGGTTCATCGCGCGGGTTCCCGATCGCTTGTACGACCCGATGCAACGACACGTAGTCGCGCCGTTCATGCGGTGGCTCTGCATCGGCCTCTACGACCAGCGGGTGCGTGATCTGCTCGGCTTCAGCTGGTCTGCGCGTGACGAGTGGCTGCACCGACGTGTGGGCGATGTCGTCCGAATCGTGTTCTCGCTCTTGCCGAAACGGGCTCGCAAGCATCCGCGGGCTCGCGCCGGATGGGACCGCGCGACGGGACGCATACCCGTTGACGCTCCGTTGGTGCATACGCCCGAACGCAATCTGCCGCCGGTGGACAGGCGCGGCGAGCCGATGCACTACTGCCCGAACGTCTGACCGCGGCTACCGCCAGACGTGTAGCCCGTCCACATTGCGCCGTCGAAATAGCGCATCTGGCAACGGTTCTGCGGATCCGGGAACCAACCCGGCTGCACCGGCGGGTAACGCCCGAACATTCCACGCGGATCGCCGACGAGGCTCAGGCGGTGTTCGTAGTCGGCGCGGGCACGCAGGCCGGCATCACGGAGCGCGAGGTAGCGCCTGCGGCGGCTCACGACGATCAGGAGGCCGCCAATCGCGGTGACGGCGACCGCGTCATACCAGCTGTTCCACAGCCACAACGACACAACGAGCACCGCGGCGCCGATCGCTATCGGATGGCGCCGCCAGAACGACCTGTGAACTTGCTGGTAGAGCATTGCAGTTGATCCTACGATTCGGCGGACGTCTCGATCCAGGGGAATTGAAGCAGGCCCACGAGGTAGTCCCGGGGCCTCGGGACCGTTAGCGTTGGGGTATGCAGGCGCCAGCGGTTCTTGGCGGGCGGTATGAACTGCGTGGGGTTCTTGGCCGCGGCGGCATGGCCGAGGTTCGCGATGGATGGGATACCCGACTCGGTCGCGCGGTCGCGGTCAAACTGCTGTATCCGCTGTTCAGCGCTCAGTCGGACAATCGCTGGCGCTTCGAGATCGAGGCACGTGCGGCGGCGGGGTTGAGCCACCCGCATGTGGTGGCCGTCTACGACACCGGTTACCACGACGGGACCCCCTACATCGTCATGGAGCGGTTGTCCGGACGGACATTGGCCGACGCCATCGCTTGCGGCCCGCTGCCGCAGCCGCAGGTGCGGGCGATTCTGGACGACGTGTTGTCGGCGCTGGCCGCCGCGCACGCGGCGGGGATTCTGCACCGCGACATCAAGCCGGCCAACATCCTGTTCAGCGATTCCGGCGTGGTTAAGGTCGCGGACTTCGGCGTCGCGAAGAGTGCCGCGGCCCCTCACACCGTGACGGGCGAGATCGTCGGGACGATGGCGTACCTCAGTGCCGACCGGATCGCGGGCCGACCCTCCTCCGTTGCCGACGACCTATATGCCGTTGGGGCGGTCGGCTACGAGGCGTTGTCCGGGCGCCGCGCCTTCCCACAGCAGAACCTCGCGGAACTGGCCCGGGCGATCGCCGACGATGGCCCGCCGCCCCTGGCGGTGGTGCGCCCGGGTATCGAACCTGGGCTTGCGGCCGTCGTCGAGCGCGCCATGTCGCGGGATCCGCAGTGGCGATTCGATGGCGCGAATTCGATGCGCGCGGCGCTTGCCGGGTGGGCCGAACACCCGGTCGTGGCCCGACCACCCACCCGGGTGATGGCGGCACCGCTCCCCCCGCCCTCGACAGTGCTTGTGGCCCCGCCTGTTCGGCAGAGCCGCACCAGGAAGTTGCTTGCGCTGGGGGCAGTGCTCGCCGCGATCGTCCTGGCCGCCCTGCTCGTGACCTTCGACTCCGCAACTCAGCCGCCGTCGCCCGAACCTGCCAGCACCAGCACGTCGGTTCCGGTGCCGACATCGATTGCGCCCCCGCCGCCCCCGCCTCCCGTCCAGGTCGGCGGCGACGATCATCAAGGGCCCGGGAATGGCGGCCACAAGAAGAAAGGTTCTAGAGGCTGATCGTTCACCGGCGAACTGAGGCATCGTGATCCCGACCGCCCTGTTGTTCCACGAGCGGTCGTAGAACACCACACCGCACAAGTCAGCGCGGCACCTCTTGCGCTGCCATGTCCCCCAGCGCTGGCTCAACAACACCTCGCAACACATGGCAGCTGACCACCATCGCCACCCCCGGCCGGTTGGTTGCCAACGCAATTCGCGTTCTTTGAAAGCTTGACATCCTGGCTGGCCCACGCTGACGTACGTTCAGAGAATTCGGTCAGCAAACAGGCAGCCGAGTCTAGGGGCATTACGGGGGGCAATAACCCAACCGTACGGGCGGCCTGGCCGATCTCGCCTGGAGAGTCGACCGCATATTTGCGCGGCAATGAATTTGCGTGAACGCGGATGAATCGCTGCGGCAATAGGGTTGGGCGTCGGCAACCAGTCCCTTTGGCTCCCAACGATCGTCGGATAAGACTGGATCGAGTTAGCTGACCGCAGGCGACCCGACCCGCCGAACGTGCGTATAGCCGATTCGCATCATGTATTCAGGATTATTCCAGTTTGGAGGCGTTCACTGGAGTTGAATCCCTCACGTGGGCAACGTGTGTGAGTGATTTGCACCCTCACGATGGAGCATACGGATATGGGCCCGACAGTTATTCAGAAGATGCGGCTCTGTGCCGCAATTGTTGGTGGTGGCGCCATGATCGCTATCGGCGGCGTCGCGGTGTTTTGCGCGCAGGGCGCGGAGTTCAGTGCAACGGGAGACTCGGGGGCGACGCCCACCACGACGACGCCACCGGCCACACCCACTGTCGCGTCGGCCGCGCCGAGCATCACGGGGCCCGCGCCGCTATACGCCGGTCAGGCGCCGAACGCGAACCCACAGGCAGGCATCCCCTGAGCGCCAATTCCGACTGATAAGCGGAAGGCCTGATCACCGCACTCGATGCGGAGATGCCCAAGGGCGATGACCCACCCGAAGGACACGGCACCGAAATAGAACGCGGCCTGCGCGTCGACGCGGCCTCGCGCCTGCACAAGGTCGTCGTCGGCATGAACCGCGACAACTTGCTGGTCCGTCCCGCCCGCATCTTCGGCTCGTCGAGCAGTACGGTCTGACCTCGTGTTTTTGGTGCCCCCACTAGGACTCGAACCTAGGACCTGCGGATTAAAAGAGCGCCGAACTCAACGTTCGTACGATTCTGCTTGAAACGGGCACCCTCGAACGTGCAGGCGTGCCTCAAGTCGTGTGTTGGCTAGTGAGGGGAAGAGTCGGGCAGATTCGGCTCTGCTGCGGACTGCACCGCGGACCAGCCTCCCCTCAAAAGCCTCGAGGTCATCGGGCTCTGAACCTTCGGAGGGCAGGGAACCTAGCCGGCGGGTTTAACTGAGGGTTTGGACGGTGATGCCGCGGATGAGGCCGCGGATGAGGCCGCGGATGAGGCCGTGGATGAGTTCGTGATCCCCAGCCCGTCCGTCCAGACCTTGAGGGCCGTCTGGGGTCCGGTCGCCCAGACGCCGATGGCCCTCAGAGGTCCCGTCGTCCAGGCGGTGGTGAATTGCCCTGCCGCAGTGCTCGGTCCAGTCCCCGTGTAATAAGTGATGAGGGGGCATGTCCCCGTTGGGGGGCAATCAACAGGTGCGGCCGTCGCCGGTGCAGCCGTGAAGATGCCGAGCCCTAAGAGCCCCCCAGCAATAATGGTGGTGCGTATCATCTCCGTGCCTTTCCTTTGCTCTCCGCTCGCCTAGTGGCAGCTAATTAATCTTGGCGTAAGCGTACTCGGTCGTGCGCTTCTCAGGCGATCCGGATGCAGGGTTAGCCGCATCGAACTACATTGAAGGTCGGTCTAGTCAGCAGCCAGTCGGCAGGGTCCCACTATTGACCTCGTCAAACGCAGCCACCGGCAGACCTAGAAGACCGTTGGCACCGCCGCCCCAAGCGGGGGGAGCAGGTCGCCTCGCCCGTCGATTCCAGTAGTCCCCGCCGACTTTCTCGCCAGCGCGCCACCAGCCGTAACGAGCAAGCCGAGATATTCGCTCGGGGCGCTGGGTAATGCTTGGACATCATTCGCATCCTTCTCACAGAAGGAAGCGGCATCAAACGGTTCAGACTTCGAGTGGGATCAAACTCTATTGGACGTTGTCGTGGGTCACATCTTGCTGGTGCCCTCTCTGGTGCCCCCACTAGGACTCGAACCT